>JAJFJG010000167.1 GCA_021774265.1 Nitrosomonas sp. | reverse complement strand
TCACTACATCTTTTTTATGTTCAACCAGTCGCTTGGCGTTCTCAATAACCAAGTCAGCCACTTGAACATGACGCACAGCTGGTTCATCAAAGGTTGAAGATATAACTTCGCCTCTGACCGAACGAATCATTTCTGTCACTTCTTCAGGCCGTTCATCAATCAAAAGCACCATCAAGATAACATCGGGATGATTAGCCGCAATTGAGTGAGCAATATGCTGCAACATCACCGTCTTGCCAGATTTTGGACTGGCAACTAACAAACCACGCTGCCCTTTACCAATGGGCGCAATCAGGTCAACAATGCGACCCGTCGTATTTTCTTCTGCTTTAATATCGCGCTCGAGCTCTAGTCGCTCGGTCGGGAACAATGGCGTAAGATTTTCAAAAAGAATTTTATTCTTAGAGTTCTCAGGTGGCTCATCATTAACTTTATCAACTTTTACCAGCGCAAAGTAGCGCTCACCATCTTTAGGTGGACGTATCTCGCCATCAATCGAATCACCTGTATGCAAATTAAAACGCCTAATTTGGCTAGGTGAGATATAGATATCATCCGGGCCAGCAAGGTAAGACGTATCAGGAGAGCGTAAAAAACCAAAGCCATCTTGAAGTACTTCTAAGGTGCCATGGCCATAAATACTTTCGCCTTTACGTGCTTCATTCTTAAGCAATGCAAAAACCAGATCCTGTTTTCGCAAACGATTGGCGCCATCAATTTCATTGTCAACGGCCATTTTAATCAGTTCAGTTACATGAAAATTCTTAAGATCAGATAAACGCATGAAAAAGCTCGTGGGTAGGATAATAAAAAAGGAAAATGAATAATGAAAGGACTGGAAGGGTAATCGACGTTTCTGGCTGAATAATCAGATAGCACGCCTTTATACTAGCTACAAAAAGAATAAAATCAATCACCTGTTAAACAATTTGATTACAGATGACTGTCAATAAATGCTGTTAATTGTGATTTTGAAAGCGCACCAACTTTGGTTGCTTCGATATTACCACCTTTAAACAACATTAATGTAGGAATACCACGAATACCATATTTCGGAGGCGTTACTTGATTTTCATCAATATTAAGTTTAGCTATTCTTAGACGGTCACCGTACTCACTAGAGATTTCATCCAATATCGGCGCAATCTGCTTGCATGGCCCACACCACTCCGCCCAATAATCGACTAAAACAGGTACGGTTGATTGTAAAACTTCTGCGTCAAATGTCGCATCTGTAACGTAATGAATATGCTGACTCATATGTTCCTCTTAATTAATCTGATAATAGATATTAATTCAGCCCCGAAAAATGCTGGCTAATTGGGTTAAAGACTGTTGATTAAGTTGTATCGTGGGATTTTTAAAATAGTGATCACCGCTATGCTATAGAAAAAATTAACAAAAGGAAAGTGGCAATGCTTCAAAACTTCTTATTTTAACAATAAAGACTCAAATTTCTAAGATTTTCTAACGAAATGCTACAACATGATCGGCTTCTAAACGAATGCCAATTATCTCACCAATGACATGATTATGGTGGCTAGGTATCAGAGATAGCACCATGCTACCACCTGCCAAACGCAGTGTATATAAAATATCTGCGCCGCGAAAAGCCTTATGCTCAACGACAGCTTTTAAAGGGCTAGCATCATCATACACAATATCATCAGGTCTTAATAATACTTCTACTTGAGAACCCTGATCGTACAGCTCTAGAATCTCTTGCCTTTCTTGATGAATATTCCCAGTTAATACACCCAATTCAATTTTTATTTGAAATGATTCAAGCACTTTACCAGGAAGAAATACACCTTGGCCGATAAAGTTAGCTACAAAGCGACTAGCAGGACGATGATATAGATTATAAGCCGTGTCCCATTGTTGAATCTCGCCTTGATTCATGACGCCAATTTGGTCTGCCAATGTAAATGCTTCATGTTGATCATGTGTTACTAGGATAGCTGTGGTTTCTTGGTTCTTAAGAATTTCACGCACTTCTATACTCAAACGTTCGCGTAAGTTTACATCAAGATTAGAAAAAGGCTCATCTAGCAAAAGCAAATCCGGTCTAGGAGCCAAAGCACGAGCTAATGCCACCCGTTGTTGCTGACCTCCAGAAAGCTCATGAGGAAATTTCTTGGCGACATCAATTAAACCCACTGTTTGCAGTAATTCATCTACACGTGATCGTCGTTCTACTTTAGCTAATTGATGTAGTCCGAAATTAATATTAGCAGTAATATCAAGATGTGGAAATAATGCATAATCTTGAAAAACCATGCCTATTCTGCGTTTATCAGGCGGTACAGAAAAAACAGCATTACTTACCTCATTACCATTGATTAATATTTCACCTGACACAACTGGCTCAAAGCCTGCGATACATCGTAATACTGTTGTTTTTCCACATCCACTAGGGCCCAATAAACAACCAATCTCACCTTTCTCAAGTATCAAAGACAAATCATTAACCACGGTTTGCTCACCATAACTATGTCTAATATTCTCAAGTTTTAGTAATGGTATGCTCATGATGTTTTTTCAGTTTGGCGCATAAATAAAATAATAGGAATCAACCCAGCTAGTACAAGCGTTATAGCCGGCAGAGCAGCCTGTTCCCACTCACCCTCAGATGTCATCTCGAAAATTCTAACGGCCAACGTATCCCAACCAAAAGGCCGCGTCATAAGCGTGATGGGCATTTCCTTCATTACATCCACAAAGACTAAAGTGGCAGCTGTAAAAATACCCGTTCTTAAAACTGGTAAATGCACTTTTTGTAAAATAGACCAACCGCTCAGACCCAACCCCATAGCGGCCTCATCAATACTACGCGTCACACGCTGCATTGCGCTATCAATAGGAAAGTGACTTACTGCCAAAAAACGCGTTAAATATGCGATGAGCATGGTTACCAACGTGCCCTGAATCAACATCCCTGTTTCAACTCCAAATAGTTGCATCGCCCAGCCGCTCAATTGGCCATCTAGCCAAGCGATTGGAATAAATATACCTACTGCTAACACAGAACCAGGCAATGCATAGCCAAGTGTCGCTACTCGCACCGCCGAGCGTGTCATACCATCAGGATGACGACGTACAGAATAAACCATTAAAACCGCAACCACACAGGTTAAAAATGCAGCCAATCCAGATAATGATAAAGAATGCCAGAGAAACTCCAAATAACGCTGCTTATCAAAGTCATGCGTATATGAATTTACAACCCAAAAACTCAATTGCGAAACTGGCAAGATAAATGCAAAAAAAAGCACAAATAGAATTAAGCCCGTAACTGCCCAAGTATGCCAACCAGTTAATTTAATTCGATCAGCATGCTGACTTATTTTAGTCTCCGCATAACGAATACGCGAGCGAAATTGTTGCTCTAAAAAAATCACAATGAAAACGATAATAATTAGAAGAGACGCTAGTTGAGAAGCAGCAGATAACGAGAACATGCTAAACCACGCTTTATAAATAGCAGTGGTAAAAGTGTCGTAATTAAACACTGAAACCGTACCAAAATCAGCCAATGTTTCCATTAATGCCAACATAACTCCGCCAGCAATCCAAGGACGCGCCATGGGCAAGGCAACGCGAAAAAAACCTTGCCGACGATTTAGACCCAGTGATTGAGCAGCTTCTAATGAACGTTTACCTTGAGTAAGAAAAGCATTTCGTGCTAGCAAATATACATAGGGGTAAAATGCCAATGTCATGACAATGATGACACCCAATCTCCCTCGTATATCAGGAAACCAAGGTACATCTGAATCAAACCAAGTGCGTAGCGTTGTTTGAACTGGGCCAGTAAAATCAAAAATACCCAATGCTACAAATGCTGTGACATAAGCTGGAATCGCAAATGGCAGTAACAACGCCCAAGAAAAGAATCGTCGGCCTGGAAACTCATATACAGCAGTAAACCAAGCAAGACTCACACCCAGTAGCGTTGTTCCAACAACAACTCCCAGCGACAACCAAAATGTATTAATCAGTAAACCCAGCAGCGTTGTTTCTACAAGATGTAGCCAAATATCAGTCTCTGGAGAGAAAAAAGATGAGAAGACAACACCAATGGGTATTAATACAAGGGCCGCAACAAAAAAAGCAACTAAACGCCAGCCGGTTACTCTTCTATAACGATTAGATAAGATGTTATGGGGAAAATCTAGATTTACCGATTTGTTCTTTGTCGTTATTCCAAATGACTCATCATTCACCGTACATTACTACCGATAGCCTGCACGATCCATGAGTTTTACCGCCGTGGTTTGAAGCTCACCTGCTTTAACTATATTCATCGGGTTTTGTTTAAAACTTCCCCAGGCAGCAACCACTGGATCAGGCTCTATTTCTGGATTGACTGGGTATTCCATATTGACATCGGCAAACAGATTTTGTGCTTTCTTAGATGATAAATATTCCAATAGCTTAATCGCTGCTTTTTCATTTTTACTGTGTCGAGTAATACCAGCACCAGAAATATTAACGTGAACACCACTATTGTTCTGATTGGGCCAGAAAATGGCTAATGGCAGATTAGGATCTTTTTTCATCAAGCGACCATAATAATAGGTATTCACCAACGTCACATCACAACGCCCCGCCGCCACAAACTCCATGGCACGCGTATCATCAGACAAAGGATCTGTAGCAAGATTTGCAATCCAGCCCCGTACAACTTTTTCACTTTCCGCTTCACCATGCTCAGCAATCATCATGGCCACTAATGACTGGTTATAGACTTTTTTAGATGTACGCAAACACAAGCGCTTTTCCCACTTCGCATCAGCCAAGTCTTCATATGTCGAAAGATCAGTTGGGTCTACTTTCCTGGTGTTATAAACTATTGTTCGGGCACGAACAGACAAACCAAACCATGCATTTTCAGGATCTCGCAAATGTGCAGGAATATTTTTTGATAACACTTCTGAATTGACCGACATTAAGAGTCCAGCACGTGCAGCTTCCCACAAATTACCCGCGTCTGCTGTAATCAGCATATCCGCCGGTGTATTTTTTCCTTCTGCTTTGAGCCGAGCAAGTAAAGCGCCTTCTTTATCAGTCGTATACCTCACCCGAATCCCGGTATCTTTAGTAAACGCATCAAACATGGGCTTTATCAATTGCTCTATTCTTGCCGAATAAACAACCACCTGCTCCGCATAAGCCGTATTAATGGCAAAGAATGAATTAAAGAAAAACAGAGCTGCAAGGACGTGACTAGCTTTACGTTTTAACATTACTAAATTTCCGAGTACAAGAAATATAAAAAAACAATCAAAATTAACCTATAACTATAATACGAATAAGAATAATTATCAATTAAATACACTCCGAAAACCAAGCGTCTAACGTTTATTCCATTGGCGGTCAGTATTTTTTAATTTTGTGAAGTCAAACTGACGCGTCCTACTATAGGTAGTTTAATCGCCATTGGAGTTGGGTCAATACCAAAGGTAAGGCCCAAAAGGTTGAGTTCAACACCTTCAACTTGGCTGACCAAAATACCTAGCATTCCATATAATGATAGCTGAAAACCATGCCCACTGGGTGCTGAATCAAATAACTGATGCCCTAAGAAATCTTTCCCAATTGCCGTTGGTGGCAGATCTAACTCAAGCTCAGGAACGGATCGTGAAACCCAGGCAGTGAATGTATTTGAATTTGGGCCGGGCCATACAGAGTATGTTCTCTTATAAGGGTAATCACGCGCCGCTTTTTCAATACGTATTATCAACTCATCAACCCCTCCTCCCCGTTTATCAGCCAGTACTTCAGGCATGCTCCCAAACCAACGGCTATCCGGCGGATTGTTATGACTAACCAACACCCGTCGATTCCGTCGCAGCCTCCAGCCAATAACTTCATAAACCGTAAAGGCAGTCGCATATGAGGGCTTAACTGCTATCCAGGTATGAATACCAAAATAACCACGCCAACTATAAGCACGCGCACCATAAACCTGAATGATCGCCTCGGGTGTTACTGCAGGATCAGGTGCTATTCCAGCAGATTCACGACTGGCAGTACGCCAACTCTTCGCTTCAGCTTGGTCAATAAATACGGTCAAGCATACGATAATGATTCCAACATAAATACAAACATAGCGCAGATATAGCACAAACCACCTATTTCTTAGTTAGTAGAATAGATGATGTATATCGTAAATTGAGCAATCAGTCATTATCTATATCAGATAATGCGATCACTGCTGCGTGACGATGAACGATATCAGGCTGGTAAGGATGGCTTAATTTATTATAGAGAGCTTGAATCTTTTGTACATAATTTATTGTTTCTGGATAGGGTGGAATACCTTGATGTCTTTCTACCGCACCTTCTCCTGCATTATAGGCTGCCGCAACAAGGGTTACATCACCTTTAAAGAATGCCAACAACCAACGTAGGTAGGACATACCTCCTCGAAGATTCTCTTCCGCATCAAACACATCTTTAACTTGAAATCGCTCTGCTGTTTCCGGGATAAGCTGCATCAAACCTTGCGCATTTTTAGGTGAAACCGCTTGCACATTAAATGCAGACTCAACTGAAATAATAGCAAACACTAATTCAGGATCAACATCATATTGGGGCGCTAACTTATTGACCAATCTATATATACTGTCACCCGTAAGCTTAAGCCAGTAGTCAGGCTCTAAATTATAATCATTGGCATTGATCAGCAAACAAATAGGAAATTCCGATTCTGACGAAACACGGATATAGCGCATCATATTTTGAGCATGTACATGACCTTGTTCAGCTGCCATCGCGAATAACTTCGCCGCAATTCCGTCGTCTCTTGGGACACCACGCCCATTTGCATACATCCATCCAAGTGCATATTGCGCCTCAGCATGACCCAGTTTTGCTGCTTGGCAATATAGCTCAGCAGCTTCTTGTTTGTCTTGTGGAATTCCTTCTGCATGTTCATATTGAACCGCCAACATATACAAAGCATTGGCACCTTCAGACACCATATTTAACTCAGAAATATCTACTGAAAACTTGCTATTATCAGCTATGATGTCAGTATTTAATACCACACCAAACATCAACACTAATAATTTCAATAATTTTGCTAAACTCATCATTATTTATTATGGGCACCTCTAAGAATTCAATTTACGGCAACAAAGCTATCAATTAAACAATTAGTTACAGAATATTACTAGCGAAATATGTAATTTTTAAAGGCGCCCCTAACGCATTTTCCAGAGTTCATAAGAAGTTTCCCGGTGAAAATCATCCCAAATAAAAGGCGGCTTAACCATAGGCGTGGTGGGGACCATAAATGTTGCGATGTCAACAGCGCCAATTAAGGTACGTCCTACCATATGTACAATGCCGGTAAAAAATCCGGCTGTCATACCATAAGTAGTACCTTCACGACGACCGGTTATCATCATGGTCTTAGGTATTTCTATAACGCCTGTGACTACGTTGGCAATTCCACTCCCAAGTTTTTCGCCTACTTGAGCAGGATACTCATGTGCTATTGCCAGTTTTGGTGACAGTGAGAACATTACGAAGAGTATCAATATTATTTTAAATTTTGTTTTCATGCTATGAGTCCTATTAAAAATTAAAAGATAAGGTCATGCACTGGTAGCTAGCCAGAGGTAAAAAAAGAATGACTCTAATAAAAGGCCGCTCTAATCTTAAAACTCAATATAGAGCCAGGGAATCTTATAAAAACTACTAGGAACTGGCACAATTGCCTTAAGGACATCTCTAAAAATCGATAACTCCGCAAAAACAACAACTATAGCCAACTGATTCATTTGCACCGAAATTGCTAAAAATTAAATTGTTAAAAACTCACTTCACTTTGCAAGCTTTATAAGGCAAATAATAATTCATTTCACTTTATAAAAAAATTTGTTCTTCGACTATAAGCAATCTGCTTATTTTTATATAAAAAGAGCCTATAAGAATTCAAGTTACAAAATGAAGCAGTACAGAGAAAAGTGTTGTTTTTTTAGTTAAGTTAGAATAACACACTGTTATAAATGTACAATATTAGAATTATTCTCCCTAATATAATATCTGATTATGCAACCAGGTTTTTGATCTTGACAATCGTTATGATCAACTAAGCAGGTAGAGGAGCCGCTTGTAGAGCTTAATTGGGTGAAGTCGTTCTACGTCTATTTAATTAACCATTGGCTAAATGTTATTAAAACACCAGCCAACAACCAAAGAAAACTGCTGATCTTAGCTCTATTATACAATAAGCAAATATTATGCCAATAAACACGATTTAAACACAAATATTTTACTATCAACTAGTTGGCTAATTCCATTATAACAAGCAAAACAAGCAAAACAAGCAAGGAAAGATTATTTTATTAGTGTAAAGTATCCTAACAAAGATAAGCAAGATCTCTCTGTAGCAAAATAATCACATACTAAAAAGGATGATCCTTATAGAAACTGACAATCACGCCCGGGATTGAGCGTATTTGAGTATGGAGGCGGGAGTCGGAATCGAACCGGCGTTGACGGCTTTGCAGGCCGCTGCATAACCACTCTGCCATCCCGCCATTACTTATTAATCTTGATGATTAAATTGAGTGAAGAATTGCATTAATGATAATTTGGAGCGGGAAACGAGACTCGAACTCGCGACCCCAACCTTGGCAAGGTTGTGCTCTACCAACTGAGCTATTCCCGCATCAAACACTTCATACGCATTTAATTCTTGCGTTGAAATAAAGCAGGGATTATAGAGATGCTGATCATTTTGTCAAGACAAGACTCAATGATATGCTCTTTATGTTTTGTTTAATCCTCTTTTAGCGCAAGAGGAATCGCAGCCTTTAGGTAATAGACCATTGACCACAAAGTTAAAATTGCAGCAACATAGATAAACCAGGTACCAATTTCATGTGCATTAAAATTTTCACCGATATTGTCATGATAGAGCAATAAAGGAATAGCGATCATCTGCGATGCAGTTTTTACTTTCCCAAGAAAGGAAACTGCAACACTCTTAGACTTACCAATCTGCGCCATCCATTCTCGTAACGCCGACACGGTTATTTCACGCCCAATGATAATTAACGCAATTGGCGCACCTAATCTATCCAAATAAACTAAAACAATTAATGCAGCAGTTACCATTAATTTATCAGCAACTGGATCAAGAAATGCACCGAATTCCGACATTTGGTCAAGCACTCGTGCAAGATAGCCGTCTAACCAATCAGTAACCGCAGCACTTGCAAAAATAATAGTGGCAACGAGATTCTGATTCTCTAGAGACATAGCCGTAGGTGGCAAATAAAAGATACCAACGAATAATGGAATCGCAAGGATTCTCATCCAAGTCAACAGGTTAGGAAGATTATAGACCATGGAATTTCGGAACAAATAGTTGTTTTGAGCACATCAACGAGCTTTGATCAGATTGATCAAACTTTATCATTTTGCATGTTGTTCAAAAAAATAAAATACAATTATTCAACTTTTAGCTAGACTCAAATAAACAAATAACGAACAAACTGAATTTAATGTAATTCTTTGTAAATCTTCTCAGCCAACGCACGGCTAACACCTCCGGTTTGTTGCAATTCTTCAATACTAGCAGTTAAAACGCCCTTTATTCCACCAAATCGCTCTAACAAGGCCTGTCGTCGTTTAACACCCACACCACTAATATTTTCTAGACTTGAGTTTGTTCGCGCTTTTCCGCGTCGCTTACGATGACCCTGAATTGCAAATCGATGCGCCTCATCACGAATCTGTTGAATAAGATGTAAACCAGCATGATCAGAGGGTAATTGTAACGATTTTTTCATATTTGGGAAAACCAATTGTTCTAAACCTGGTTTACGAGCCTCTCCTTTGGCGACGCCTAACAATAACGCTTCACTCAAACCCAACTCAACGATCACCTCTAACGCAGTACTTATTTGCCCCTTACCTCCATCGATCAAAATTAGATCAGGTAGCTTACCTTCACCCTCAGCAATCTTCTGATACCGCCGTGTCAGTGCGTCTCGCATGGCAGCATAGTCATCACCGGGGGTAATGCCACTGACGTTAAATCGTCGATATTCACCGTTACGCATCGCAAAATTATCATAGACAACACATGAAGCTACCGTCGCTTCGCCTTGTGTATGACTAATATCAAAACATTCAATGCGTGCAAGACCGGGCATATTCAATACTTGCTGTAATGCTTGCAAGCGTTCTTCCTGGCTGGCTTGGCGGCTTAACATTTGTTTTAGCGCAAGCTTGGCATTCTCAACTGCCATCTCCAACCAAATCCGGCGCTCTCCTGTTGGCTTCAGGTTAATCATCACTTTATGACCCGACTGTTCAGCCAAAAGTATTTGCAACGCATTTTTATGAATCTTTTCTCCAACAATAATGAGACATGGTGTACTTCGATTCAAATAGTGTTGTGCGAGAAACGCTTCTACAACGGCCGGTGGTTCGTATCCAGCTGCATTTTGCGGAAAAAAACTTTTGTCTCCTAAGTGACGACCACCTCTAACCATAGCTAGGTTGACACAAAGCTTACCACTGCCGTCACTAAGTGCCGAGCAAGCTACAATATCAGCATCCAACGCTTTGCCACTATCAACAAATTGCTTTTCTCTGATTTTTCGTAACGCTTGGATCTGGTCACGAAATAAAGCCGCCTGTTCATAGGCCTGCTCACTGGCTGCAGCTTGCATTTTTTTTGAGATGTTATTCACTACTTCAGTTTGCTTTCCATATAAGAAAAGCGCGGCGTTTTTCACATCTTCAGCATAATCTTGTGCAGAAATATGATTCACACAAGCACCGCTACAACGTTTGATTTGATACAACAGGCAGGGTCGGCTGCGATTATTAAATACGCTATCTTCACAAGTACGAAGACGAAATACTTTTTGTAATAGCTGAATACTTTCTCGGACAATGCCAACATTTGGGAACGGCCCAAAATATTGGTGCTTCTTATCCAAGACGCCTCGATAAAACCCAAGTCGAGGGTAATCATGTCCGCTCAACATAATATAAGGATATGTTTTATCATCCCTAAACAATATGTTATAACGAGGGCTTAAGCGTTTTATTAAATTATTTTCTAGCAATAGCGCTTCAGCTTCTGAACGCGTCACAGTTGTTTCTATCCCAGCCACATGAGACACCATTAATTTTGTGCGAGGCGCTAAATTTGTTTTCTGAAAATACGAAGAAACTCGCTTTTTAAGCTCAATCGCCTTACCGACGTAAATAACCTCTCCCGCCGCATTTAACATGCGATAAACCCCCGGCTGTAGCGGCAAATTTTGGCAAAATTCTTTCGCGTTAAACGCTGATTCCTTCAAATGATTTAGACCTTCTTACCTAATAATTCACCGCCAACAGCCCAATTCTCTCTAGGCACTTCATCAAATGTTATATAAGTAGCAGACTTAGGCTTATTAATCACTCGTTCTAAGGTATCGCTAATTTCCTCTGCAATTTTTACTTTTTGTTCATGGGTAATTGTTCCTGCGACACGCACATTCACATAAGGCATTCTATTATTTCTCCTAGTCTAATGGTCTTTTATAATTCGCTCAAAAACCTGCTCGAACATTTCAGTCGTCAAGCGCTTGGTTTGTGTATTGTAACGACTGCAGTGATAGCTGTCATAGAGTATTAGGCCATTAGGCAAAGCATGAACCGCACCATGACCAAACGGGAAATCTTTCAACTTTAAATTCAAGGCTCTCAGTGCGGCTTGATGTGCGACCGTTCCTAACACCAGCAATGCTTTTCCACCCACAGTGATAAAATCATTAATTTCAGCCACAAGATATGGTCCACACTGACGAACCTCGCCTGGTTTGGGCTTGTTTTCAGGTGGCAAACATTTAACCGCATTGGTAATACGACACCGATTCAGCACCAAACCATCATCAGCTGAGACAGACTCATGGTGACTTGACAACCCAAATTTATGTAATGTTTGATACAACAAAATACCCGCATAATCACCGGTAAATGGTCTACCTGTCCGGTTGGCTCCATGCATCCCAGGGGCCAAACCAATGATTAATAATTTCGCTTTCAAATCGCCAAAAGCAGGAACAGGTTTCGCGTAATAGTCAGGATACCGCTTTTTAACTGTATCCAAAAAACCTGCTAATCGAACACATTGACGACAATCCATTAATTGTATGGGCGACATGAAGCGCGCTCCTTTTATAGTAGAATAACAAACTGACCTGTTATTAAGATTCGGATAACAAAAACCACTGAATAACAAATTTCTTATTTTAATAATTCAAGATTAAATTGTGTAGCAATACCTGTGACAAAAGCTCCTATTCATTATTTTTTTATATGCAGACCACTACTATTCTTGATTCTTATTACGCTAAATAATCAACCGGTCTCAGCGCAATTATCATTTATCAAACCATTTTTTGATGGAGATCACCCATCCAAAATCACTTTTTCAGCGCCGAACTCAATTAATGAATTAATTAACAATCATTTTAAACTACCCGATGCGCCACTTATTGATCAAACAGCACAACACATTTTCATTCGACGAGCTAAACGAGAGATCAATAAGCTTCTGGCAACTGAAGGTTATTTCACACCAACAATAACACTAAACCATGGCTCATCCGAAGATCTAGAAGCGCTAGAAGTTGTTGTTAAGCCGGGTCCTCGTTCACTTGTCAGTGAGGTGTACATAGAATTTCAGGGTGAACTCGCAATTCATGAAGAGAAAAACCAAACACGAATCAGAAAACTACGTAAGGCATGGTTATTGAAACCAGATGCGCCTTTTCGCTCTTCAGATTGGGAAGAAGCCAAAGCACAGCTGCTGTCTGATATTCGTCATAGAGACTACGCCTCAGCTGGAATCATCGATAGCAAAGCATTTGTAGATCCCGACACCCAGCGCGTAAAATTAACGGTTGTGGTAGATTCTGGACCAGTTTTTTATTTTGGAGATATAGTCGTTACTGGTCTAGATCGTTATCAACAAACTGAGATAAAAAATTTTGCACCCTTTAAACCGGGTGATGCTTATCGCAGGAACTTATTATCTTACTTTCAAACCACCTTGCAGAAAATTCCTCACTTTAGTGCGGTCTCAGTTAGTATTGATTCAGATAGATCCAACCACAGAGCCGCGCCAGTTCTCGTTCAGCTTAGCGAAAATAAATCAAAACGTATTGCGTTAGGCGCAGGTTACAGTTCCAACAATGGCGGACGAGGAGAAATTAATTTTAGCCATTATAATTTTTTTGATCGCGCATTAAATCTAAACTCCACGTTACGTTTAGAACAAAAACGACAGACTTTCTACACGGGCATTGATACCTTACTAAATGAGAAAAACATCCATTATTCTTTGGGAACACGCCTACAAAGAACAGACATTGAAGATTTGGAAACCATTAATCAACGGATAAATCTTACGCGAAGTTTTGTAACTAAGGATACCCAGCGACAACTTGATTTAATTTGGCTACGAGAGGAAAAACGTCCAGCTGGCAGTTTCAGTCAAATCAACCAAGCCTTGGTATTGGACTGGCAATGGCGTAAACATAAAGTCGACGACCCACTGAACGTTCGACAAGGCAGTATTTCAGAAATCCGAATTGGTGGCGCCAGTCAGCAAGTTTTATCAGACCAAGATTTTTTACGTACTTATGCACGTCAACAATTCTGGTTGCCTGTTGGCAAACGTGATGTTCTGTTCATACGTGGCGAAGCAGGCTTCACTTTGGCTGATTCTCGCTTCGGTATTCCACAAGAATATTTATTTCGTGCTGGCGGCATTCATTCAGTGCGTGGCTATGACTTCATGAGTTTAGGTGTACGTGAAGGTGATGCAATCGTAGGTGGCCGCACAATGGCAACAGGCACTATAGAGTATACCCACTGGCTATTTGAGAAATGGGGGGGAGCAATATTTACTGATATCGGCAGCGCCGCTGGCAGCTGGCAAAAATTCAACCCGTCCATTGGTTACGGCGCAGGCTTACGCTGGCGCAGTCCGGCTGGGCCATTAGCTTTGGATTTAGCCAGAGGGCATGAAACTGGTGTTTTTCGCTTCCATTTTTCAATTGCGGTTGCATTTTAAAGATGACGCACCAAATAAAACAAAAAATAATGCGCTGGTTTTTAGCTATTCTGATCGTCATTACTTTTGGTGCAACAGTACTTAGCGCCTGGGTATTAACCACTACACCTGGCTTGCAATGGCTGCTGTCAACCATATCAACAATAACATCAGAAAATATTCAGTTTAAAGGTGTTAGTGGTACATTTAGATCAATACGTATTCAATCGACACAAATCGTTAATGAGGACAAACGAATCAAACTCAATGAATTTGCACTCGATTGGCAACCGGACGCACTGTTCTCAAAACACCTATTCGTTAGCCGATTATCAGCACAGACCATCGAGATACTATCCCCACCCTCTTCAGACCCCATTTCGTTACCTGAAAGTTTAGATTTACCACTTTCTTTAACAGTCCAACGCATCAATATCGTTTCTCTACGTATATTCTCCAAAGAAACAAGTGAAGCTGATTTTGTTCTAAGTAATTTAAGTGCTGTACTAGAAAGTGACAGTCAACAGCATCATTTATATGACCTTAATTTTGATTCGGACTATGGGTTATTCAACGCTTCAGCTCGTCTAAATGGAACAAAACCGTTTAGCCTAGATGCAAAAGCAAAACTCGTCGGATTAACCCATATTGCTGAGAAGCCACTGTCAGAAACCAGTATCAGCACAACAATTAGCGGTGATATGTCTCAACTTAATTTGGATATTAAGGCTGCAGGAGCAACGCTCAATGGCCAGGGTCATATTTTGCTACAACCCTTTGCTGCATTTCCTATTTCCGCCCTGCATTTATCAATTGATGAATTCAACCCAAACGATTTCTCATCTGTTGCACCCAACGCAGCTCTTTTGCTATCGGTTGATTTACACGAGGATTACGAAAAACGATTAGTAGGCAATTTACATATCCAAAATAAATTGGCAAAATCGTTAGATCAGAATGGCATACCCTTACGTGAGATTAAAGCATACCTCAAGCTTAACCAAGATTTACAACAGCTTGAGAATTTATCATTACGTTTGATTGACGACGGAATAATCTCTGGAAATCTTTCCTGGGATAACGTTCAGTCCTTGGGATCAGCCAACTTAAATGTAGCGCAACTGAACCCACGTGCTTTGGATAATCGTATGCAAGCCGCACGAATCATGGGGCATATTAAACTAACGGGTGATACAGAAAAACAACATGGAATTATGTCACTTAAAGATGAAACGCTAAATTTAAATGCTCAACTAACACACACGACCAAAGCCATCGCACTGCAAAGTATACGCCTTAGACGTAATCAATCTGAACTGGCAGGGCAAGGTAAAATAAGTTTTGAAGGCCAGCAAATGTTTGATTTTCAAGGCCAATTGAAACATTTCAATCTTGCTAATTTTATTGAGTCACCTGAATCGGATCTTAATGCACAACTCAAGATATCCGGTAAATTTGATCCTCACCCAAGTGGATCATTCAACTTTAAGTTCGATAAAAGCCAATTCTCTGGCCAGCCGGTTACCGGCCAAGGTAACATTAAATTTGACAATATCGACCACGCAGAAACTAATCTAGTATTCTCAATTGGCTCAAATCATCTTCGCAGCCATGGTGCTTTTGGCGCATCAAAAGACCGAATGCAACTAGATATCACTGCACCAGCACTAGAACAAATTGGTTATGGCATTAGCGGATCTCTCAATCTACAAGCAAAATTTGGCGGCTCTATCACATCACCATCGCTACAGTTTGATCTCACAGGCGATAATTTACTATTACCTGGCGAGCATCAATTAAGCCACATCAACGTTCAAGGAAATCTACAAGATCAAGTTGTTAAATTTAATTTACATGCAGATAATTACCAAAAATCCGAGAAAAAACAGGCAGAACAGTTAACGATTGCTATTGATGGTATACAGTCAAACCACCTTATTCAAACGCAATTGCAAGTCAATGAAGACATGCAAGTCGCGTTACAAGCTTCCGGTGGATTACACAAAACAAAAAAAATAACACCAACATATTATTGGACTGGTACATTATCTAAACTGTCCTCGACAGGTCCATACCCCGTTAATTTATTAGCTGCAACAACGCTTGAGATAGGTGCCAAACATGTCAAACTAGACGCCACGAATTTATCAATAGGCGGTGGTGAAGCCACCATAAACAACACACAATGGACGCCTCAGCACTGGCAAAGCAGTGGTCAATTTACTGGCGTCGTTATACACCCTGACAGTAGTACTGAATACAGTCCAAATTCATTACAATTAGGTGGTGGATGGCATATCACAGCGGACAAACAATTAAATGGACAATTACAAATCACACGCGAAAAAGGAGATTGGATTGTACCGGGAGAACTACCCTTTCCTCTGGGCCTTGAACAATTACAACTCACTGCACAGGCAAACAATAACACTTTAAGTGGAGAGATCCACGTGAAAGGCAAGCACATAGGTAAAACCCAAGCCAACATCAGCCTGCCATTGACTCTAGCAGATTCCGCCTGGACCATCTTACCCAATGCTGCATTGGATGGCCAGATAGCAATTCATATGAATGATATTTCATCTATTGGGCCATTAATTGATGACAATATAAAAAGTAGCGGACAACTAGATATACAGACAAAACTTGGCGGTACGTTCGGAGACCCTGAATTTCAAGGATCTATTCAAGGAGCTGATTTAGCTCTAGCACTATTGGATCAAGGCTTACAGCTGCAACAAGGGAAGCTGGATGCTCAGTTTGATCATGCTAAATTGCACATCAACACATTCAATTTTACGGCACCTTTTATTCCTTTACCCCGTGACCGCCTATTGATAAAAGTCAATGTCCCAAAAAAACCTGGCAGAATAAAAGTATCCGGTAATATTGGATTAATAGGTAATGATACCGATCTTAAAATTGAACTCGATCATCTCCCCTTAGCGCTTCAATCACAACATTGGATTATTGCTTCTGGTAATGGTCAATTAAAATTCAGCGACAATACACTAACACTAATTAGCAATGTTAGGGCAGACGCAGGCTTTCTAATACAACCACCAAACAATCGCCCACAATTATCTAGTGACATTGCTATAAATGGGCAATCATCACAGGCTACACAGGATTTCAACTTCAATTTAGATGCAACCATTGATCTTGGTAAACATTTTTATATAAATGCAGCGGGCCTTGAAGGTCGTTTAAAAGGCAGATTACATTTAAAAACTAATGAGCATAACAACTTAAAAGCAACCGGTTCAATTGCGACTAGCAAAGCAAAATATTTGGCTTATGGGCAACAATTAACTGTTGAGCGCGGCGTTGTAAACTTTAATGGGCCACTCGACGACCCCGGGTTAAATATTTTAGCTATGCGCGAGGATGTTGACGTTAAAGCTGGTGTTGAGATTTTAGGTTCTGTGCGTCGCCCTGTTATCAACTTGGTGTCCACCCCGGAAGTTTCTGAAGCGGAAAAACTTTCCTGGATTGTGTTTGGGCGTTCATTAAACTCAGGTGGTATCGATACATCACTTTTACTCACTGCAGCCAATTCAATTATGGGCGGACAATCATCAGGTGAAGGGCTCACGCAACAGTTAAGTCAAGCTCTGGGGGTCGATGAAATATCCGTAAGGCAAGCAGGTGGCGGCAACCCATTAACCAGCCAAATTGGTACCATCGGAAAACGTATTTCTTCACGCGCCTATCTGAGTTATGAACGCGGCCTTACGACTGCAAACATTGGCATTACAAAACTTACTTACGAATTAACGCCAAAAATAAATGTTGTAACCCAAGCGGGCTTAGATAGCGCAGTTGATGTATTCTATATTTTTCAGTTTGACTGATATAAGCAATGTGTATATCACTCACGTGATTTGCTTACAACAATTTCTGATATAACACTCATAGAATTTGAAAGGCAACTCAGCTAGCATAGCAGTTACTTATTAAAGCTATGAATGATGCATCACCAAAATTTGCACCGTACAATTAAGTTATACGTCTCCGAATCTAATTCTGCAAAATACGATAGTAAACACCTTTTGTCCCAGTCCATATTTAATCTATATTACCCTGGTTAACCATTTCAATTTCCGATACATATGACATGGAACTCAGCCCAAAAAGGTTCCTTCTTGAGAAACGGTCACTATAGTGCACTTTCACCATTGCAGCTGTTTGCAAACTTTGAATTGCAAAATAAAACAAATCGGTATCATCTATAATGAAATGCCGAAATTTGCTTCCACCACTTCCAACTTGTATTGTCATGAAATAAATATTGAATAAATTTTTATTTTTTATAACATTCACTACCCGGCCGAATTCTACGCCATGTGAAATTTGAGGATCTGTCGTGCGTATGGCACCAATTACATGGCTAGGTTCCAGTATCTGATCATTATTGGCTGGGTAGACATCCACTAATTCATTCGCTGAGGTGCAGGAAAGTAATGAACTTTTCCTAGGTGTTTTAAATTTAAGGATGACAATATTACCAATAAGGTCTTCAACCTCATCATATTCGTTTTTTTCAAAACAAAAACGCCACGGATTAGCGACTAGACCGCGCGGTTGATTGCCGAGACTAACAAAAGTTGCGCTATCATGCCCAAGTAAAATTTCACCAATATAAACTCTGCCAAAAGCACCGCTTTGATTTGCATCAAGGCTAACCCTACTTAATTGACCTGATACATAACCTTTTGTATCTATGATTAATGACCTTGCAGAAATGGGAGTGGAAGCAGAAATCAGGCTTAGAATAATCCATAACATGTAAGTTGTCTTAACGTTGTTTGAGCAATAGATTTTTATCATAATTTTTAAAATTAAATAGCTTCAAGCAAAGCCGGAAGCCTATTTGGTTACGCCGTCATAGAGCTAAAGTAAACGCCCAATGCGCCCCTTCCTATTTTTTCCTAGATATCATCATAGTAGCTATTCTATCTTAATGCGACACCATCACATCTTGAAATCAAAGCATAGTTATCGTTTCATGCAAGCAATAAGTTTGGGGCTGTCCCAGTTAACTAGCCAATTGATTTAACTGTCTGAACTTATCTTTTTGGTTGCTGTTATTAATATGCCATTCATATCCCTTTAAAAAAATAAAAATGGCCGCGTGGAACACCATTAAATTTGCACATATGCCGCTTTACTTGATTATAAAAATTCTTTATACCATTGATGTGACTTGTTTAGTTAGCAAACAACTTTGAATGATTAATTCGATAGTACTTAAATTCTGATATGTCTAGCGCGTTATAACCTCTCCACGTATCAGTATAAACAATACTATCAGGTTTCACCTGTTGCCTAATAATTGGCATTAATGTGTTTGTCTTAGCATCTAGGATAATCACACTAAACACCTTGCCATTACGCTTTAACAGGTCAATTACAGGGACATTATCTGATGCTCCACGACCACGTTTTCCTTTACATTTACCATCAAAATTATTTTTATCGACCTCCACTTCATCTTCTAATAATTCAAGATATGCGTTATGGTCATATATCAACTGGTGAAACCGCTGAAAATAATAGCTTGCCATTGTCTTATTTACACCTACCAAAGACGATGCTGTTCGAGCAGTTGGTTCCGCTACAAAAATCTTTATTAAGCGGCTTTGTTTGTATTTACTGAGACTACTTTTTCTAATGACACCATCCTAGATTATTTTACTTATCTAAAGCAGCCCCATATTTTAGGCACACTCAACCAACGCTGTTTATCAAAATAAAACACCTTTGACCCCAAAGATGTTTTTAGTAAATCGATAATAGACTACGCTGCATGTCGAATGGTTTTGGATGGAAATCTATAACGTTTATTAAAGAGTTACTGAGTTATTCATTCCATGATTACCCTTCATAATTTTTAGTCTGGTAGTACCCAGTTTTTTTCAATAGTTTTAAATACACGCTTGTAATCAGCTTAATCCAGCATTAGTTCCTATAAAAAAATGCGAATATGTAGTTTCAATTTATACGTATTTATACTGGGCGCTAGATTTTAGAGTGCCAGAACCTTAGAAGAAAAAAGCTAGTACGTTAAATGAATGGTCTGCATAAAAATAGTTAGTACTAAAAAGTATTTGAAATAGTGGCATAAAAATTATTTAAGGAAGCGCTCTATGGAAAGAATTTTAAAATTTCACTTCTGAAGGCCGAGATGAACACAAAAGGATATAAACGTATTCCCAATGAACTTTGCCATTGGATAACATTTTTTGAACAGAGCTAGCAAAAAGATCAATAGGAATCTTTTTCGAACTAATGGTTGATGCATGCGACGTTACTTTATTGTTTCGATACAAAAACATGGATTTAACGTCCTTAGTTAAATGTGCAGAGACACCAGTCTACACGATGCCCCCGTCGCCATTTGAGCTATAAAAACCTTGAGTATGAATGCGTTAAATCAACCTGAAGACATTAATGTGAAACAGAATAGGCAAATAATTTTACATACTTGCATAGTAGTTCTACTCATCAATACTCATTTATTTATTAGTCGTACTGCTGATGATGCCGAAACTTTGCTCAACTGGACTGAACAAACTTATCTTGAAATTTTACCAAGTCATCAGGCCACACAAAACAACGAACCATGGTTGTTCCGGCACTACCCAGAATTATATATTTATGCAGATATAAGCCGAAATAATACTGGTGCTTATGTGCTTCGGAGTGTTTGGGAGAAAAATTTAACACTCATTAATTATCTTTCAGCTGGGATTGCTTATAGCCAGAGAAGAAATTCCTTGCTCAGTAGTGGTACTGTCGGGCTGGATACTAATGCAAGATTATTGCAACTCGTTACCAAAATGTATTGATGACAATGCGTCCTATAAGCAAATCATTATTAATTAATCTCATTGCAGTAATGCTAGGTACATGCACAGCAAACATTTCCAGCGCAGCTAATATTTATAGCAATGCTGATCAAGATAGCACAAATGCACTGATGGATATGAGCATCGAAGAGCTGATGAATATTGAGGTAACCACAGTATCCAGGCGCTCACAAAAAATCTCTGAAGTAGCCTCGGCTGCTTTTGTTATCACGCAAGACGATATACGCCGATCCGGTGCAACCAGTATTCCTGAAGCATTAAGGATGGCGCCGGGCGTGCAAGTCGCACGCATGGGAACTGATAAATGGGCTATTAGCATACGTGGTTTCAATGGCCGCCTTGCCAACAAGTTACAAGTGCTGGTTGATGGTCGCAGCGTTTACAACCCGCTCATGGCTGGTGTGCAGTGGGAACAACTAGACACGCTCATGGAAGATATCGATCGTATTGAAGTGATACGTGGCTCCAGTGCGGCTGTGTGGGGCGCGAATGCAGTCAACGGTGTCATTAATATTATCACCAAGAAAGCTGCTGAAACGCAAGGTCTATTTCTTACTGCGGGTGGTGGTAGTTTCGAGCATGGTTTTTTTGGTGCGCGTTACGGTGGAAAAATTAATAACAACACACCTTATCGTGTTTATGTAAAAGGTTTCACCAGAGATAGCATGACAACAGTAATTTCTGGCGAAAGTGCTAACGATGATTGGCACAATGCTAGGGGTGGCTTCAGACTGGAGCATACTCGAGGAATTGATCAATTAACATTGCAGGGTGATCTCTTTTACAATTCACATGGCAGCAGTCTGGATAAATCAGTATTGAGCGCACCTATTATACAAGCTTCGGTTGCAAGAGGAGATACTTTAGGGGGTAATATACGTCTGCGCTGGGATCGAATTTACTCTGAGAAATCTGCCATTATGTTACAAACATACTATGACCGTAATGATCAGCGGTTATTGACAGGGTTTAGCGATAATACGGAAAGCTTTGATATTGATTTTCAGCATCGTTTTTCCTTTCTGGATCGGCATGATCTAATCTGGGGCGCTAACTATCGTTTGTATCATAATAAAGTATTTGATACAGAATTAGCTTCATTCAGACCACGCCAACAAACTAATCATCTTGCAAGTATTTATCTGCGTGATGAAATTACTCTGATACCTGAATATCTCCGATTTACACTGGGCACGCGACTTGATCATAATGATTTTACCGGCCTAGAAATTCAACCCAATGCACGTTTAATATGGACGCCAAATGGACAAAATTCGGTATGGATGTCTGTTTCACGTGCTGTGCGCACGCCTGGCAGATCTGAGAATGATTCCCAAGTAAATGTGCGAACGTTAAGCGCAATTCCTGGCGCTCCACCCTCAGCTTCCTCTCCAGTTCTGGTGCAGGCTGTGGGCTCATCAAGCTTTAATGCTGAAAAATTGATAGCCTATGAACTGGGGTTTCGTCATCAGTTTTCGCCACGGGCATCTGCTGACATTGCCGCCTTCTATAATGATTATAGTCAATTACGTGACCTGTCCCCTGGACTGCCATCTTTTCAGTCAGGACTTTCACCGCATTTGTTATTGCCAATAATGTTAACAAACGAAGCTACAGCTCATACTTATGGTATCGAAATATCCGCTGATTGGCGACCTCACAATAGATGGCGTTTGCAGGGCAACTACAGTTATCTTGAAATGAATATTAATTCCGATTCAGCGTTTAAACAAATTGACGCTACTACAGGTAGTGCTGACAAGGTGAGTCCCCACCATCAAGTTTCATTTCGCTCAAACTATGATTTTTCAGAAAAAATACAGCTTAATCTGTGGCTGCGTTATGTGAGCAGCGTAGATCTCTACAATATTCCCAGTTACGTCACCATGGATACCAAACTAGCGTTCAGACCCACCAAAAATGTTGAATTATTCCTGGTTGGGCAGAATCTGCTGAGTGAAAATCATAGAGAAATTGTATCTGATTTTATTCCTTCGGTTCCAACAACTATTCCCCGTGGTATCTATGTGGGCGCAGCATGGCGCTTCTAGAATGTAAAATCTTTCTAGGGTAATTACAAGACTGAGAAGCAGTTTATTGAGCTAATTTTTGAATGTAGATACTTATGAGAATTAATTATATAAACACATTGTTACTTGTAAAAATAATTACACCAATGGTAATCCCAGTCATTTCAAGCATTGCCAGCGCAACTGGTACTTATGGTAATGCCAATCAAGTTAGCACAAACGCACTGATTGATATGAGCCTTGAAGAATTGATGAATGTAGAGGTGACCTCAGTGTCGAGGCGTTCACAAAAAATCTCTGAAGTGGCTTCTGCTGTTTTTGTTATTACGCAGGACGATATTCGCCGCTCTGGCGCAATCAGTATTCCAGAAGCATTAAGGATGGCACCCGGCGTGCAAGTCGCACGCATAGGTACTGACAAATGGGCTGTCAGTATACGTGGTTTCAATGGACGTACTGCCAACAAGTTGCAGGTTCTGATAGATGGTCGCAGCGTGTATAACCCACTCTTTTCGGGTGTGCAGTGGGAACAACTTGACACACTGATGGAAGATATCGATCGTATTGAAGTGATACGCGGTCCCAGTGCGGCCGTGTGGGGAGCGAATGCAGTCAACGGCGTCATTAATGTCATCACCAAGAAAGCTGCTGAAACACAGGGCCTATTTCTTACAGCGGGTGGCGGTAGTTTTGAGCATGGTTTTTTTGGTGCGCGCTACGGTGGAAAAATCAATAACAGTACACCCTATCGTGTTTATGCAAAAGGTTTCACCAGAGAAAATATGACATCAATCTCGGGAGAAAACGCTAACGATGCCTGGCACAATGCCAGAGGTGGTTTCAGACTGGACCATACCCGCGGGATTGATCAATTAACACTACAGGGTGATTTATTTTACAATTCAATTGGAGACAGGGTCGACATAACCCAATTGGGTGCGCCAATTATTCTGGCTGAAACTGCTAGAGGGCATAATGCAGGTGGAAATATACGCCTGCGTTGGGATCGGACATACTCAGAGAACTCTGCGGTTACGCTACAAACCTATTATGACCGCGCTGACTATCGGTTATTGACGGCGGCCCAATTTAGGGTAGAAAGTTTTGATATTGATTTTCAGCATCGCTTTTCTTTTTTGGAACGACATAATTTAACCTGGGGTACTAATTATCGTCTATATTATAATAAAGTGTTTGAGACAGAATTAATCTCAGTCAGTCCACGCCAACAAACGAATCATATTGCAAGTGCGTTCATTCGTGATGAAATTACTCTGATACCTGAACACCTTCGTTTTACCTTGGGCATGCGGCTTGATCACAATGACTTTACCGGTCTGGAAATTCAACCGAATGCGCGTTTAATGTGGACACCAAATGAACAAAATTCGGTTTGGATATCTGTTTCACGTGCTGTGCGTACACCTTCCCGGGCTGAGAATAAAGTAACGATTAATGCACAAACATTAAAGGCTCTTCCCGGATCATCCGCTACACTTCCATTCCCTATTCTCGCTCAATTGAGCGGGTCATCAAACTTTAATGCTGAAAAATTAATCGCCTATGAATTGGGATACCGTCATCAGTTTTCGCCACGAGCATCGGCTGACATCACTTCTTTCTTTAATGATTACAGTCAGTTACGCGACCTATCTTCTGGGCAACCCTCTTTTCAGTCCGGCCTTTCACCTCACTTGTTACTGCCAGTAATGATAACAAACAAAGCCTCAGCTCATACTTATGGTATTGAAATATCCGCTGATTGGCGACCCCACGATAGATGGCGTTTGCAGGGCAATTACAGCTATCTTAAAATGAATATTAATTCCGATTCTGTGTTTAAACAAATTGACGCTATTACAGGTAGTGCTGACAAGGTAAGCCCCCAACATCAAGTTTCATTTCGCTCAAACTACGATTTTTCAGAAAAAATACAGCTTAATCTGTGGCTGCGTTATGTGAGCAGCATAGATCTCTATAATATTCCCAGTTACGTCACCATGGATACCAAACTAGCGTTCAGACCCACCAAAAATGTTGAATTATTCCTCGTTGGACAGAATCTGCTGAGTGAAAATCATAGAGAAATTGTATCTGATTTTATTCCTTCGGTTCCAACAACTATTCCCCGTGGTATCTACGTGGGCGCAGCATGGCGCTTCTAGAATGTAAAAGCGTTCAAGGATAATTATAAGACTGAAAAGCAGTTAATTGAGCTAATTTTTGAATTCGGCTAACCTGCATATTTTACTAGTTGGTGGAATTTAAATGCTGGGCTCCCCACATAAAAGATAAATACAATGTACAGAATGCTAATGCCTATAGTAAATCAAACGGTTTAATAAATTTCCATACCATGTTATCAATGATATGAGTCGACTGAGCACGCTAAACCCGTAAGCTTATGTCACTTTCTTGTTTCCGTTTGTTGCTCGCTGCTCATACAGCGGTGGGAGCGTAATGGATCGGCACCGATGGTTCCTACTAAGCTATCGAGGTAGTTTCTGCTGTTGACATAAGCCAGTTTTACAATGGCGTCAGCTAAACGACCACTAATATCCAATCTTTCAGCTTCGTCCTCATGCCCATGCAGGAGTAAGAAAGCCTGGAGGTTTTTCATATGTTTTTCCCACAATGCGATTCCCCGCTGTTGCTTAATTTCCAGTCGTTCACGATACCAGTCAGATGACAGCAGTGAATTCCGGGTAAAAAGCTCGCGGATACTGGCGTCATGAACAGTTTTATCGTTGTATTTTCCAGTTGCCATAATATGTATCAAAGCTTGTAGCGGCGGACAAGCATCGTCTATACTGCCATCATCTATATATTGTTTTGCAACCTTTTGCTGGGCTTCGACAATGTTGTTAATGCCATCAACGAAGGACACCATGTCTTGGGTTTCCGGTTTGAGTAATTCCTCAGTGAATACAGCTTGTGGACTATCGAATACTTTACCCATGAAGCCGTGAACAAAACGATCAGTGATACGGTACCCCAAACGACTGGCAAGAACTGTTTGTCCTTCATATTCGAAGTCTTCTAATTGTTCCAGATAACCATTTTCTATGAGGAATTGTGGATCACGTTCTTCTACTTTAATGCGCGCCCAAATTTCTGGAACCAACAAACTAATATCATGTTCTACTAGCATGTTTGGGCCAATATAACCGGCGGAACTGGAGAACCCGGCGTAGCCCGTTAATATGAACGATACCAGGGCATTATTCAAATCAGAGGTCGGCCTCAAGGCGTTGAATGGTCCCTTAGTAAGTGCTCCTTCGCTACCCACACCTGTTGTTGATGGTGATTTGCCTGTCAGACTACAGATGAAGTCCATAAAGAGTTCAGGTAACTCTTGATAGTGGATAGGGTTATACACCGCCAGAGGTCTTATGCCTGGTTCGGGGGGATTATTTCTACGACCGGCCAGAACTGCATCAACTGGATGACAAACCGTAGCTTTCATAGGCAGCTTGTAGTGCATTCTAGTACTCATGCTAGCCACATATTTTCTCACCGGATTAATCAGGTCAGGGCGTGTCTGTAGATAACGAGGGTTCTTTGATGGTTTCCCATCGACCAAACGGGAATGGGCAGATGACACAACATAACCTTCTCCCTTGTCGTAAGCTTCTTGCAGCAAATTATGCATGGGAGGGGTGAAACTACAGTGGGTCATGACGTCCTCCACAACTGCAGATAAATTGTCTCCCTTTAATGGTTCATAGTTAACAATGAAGTTACCCTTTTCTGCCATGTCTCGTTCTGTTTGCTTATCATAACCTGGGATGATGGCGTCATCTGGTCTCTGGAAGAGTCTGAACTCGCAGTTTTTAACCAATTTTACGCTGAGTCCTGAATGTTGCTCTATGCGGCATTCGTCAAGACAGTGGTTTGGCACAACAACGGAAACACTGATATCGTCTTCCATTTGAATTTTCTCAGCAGCTATAAAATCTTGTCTTACCTTGAACGTACGCCATTTTCTCTCGTGATCAAAACCCACGCGCAAATAAGAGGCGATCATTTTACGATTATTTAATTTCAGTTCATGGCCTGGTGCACCATCAACGATATCAACTGATAAAAGTTTACTCAGGTCATTACCCCAATCTTTACGATAATAACGCTTAATCAGAAAAAGTAATGAGAATATACGAGGTGGTATCGCTACTAGCCATTCATTAAATTCATCGGTATAGCTGGAAGACACTGTTAATACTTGAATGACTGAACCCAAACTACGCTCAGAGCTAAGCAATTTACGTGTCGGATCTCTATCCTCTGCTTCAAATCCGGGTTTAAAGCGATGTGAGTAATCTTGTTCACAGATTTCCAGTACGCGCTGTAGGTCTTGTTGTAGATCATCAACGAACAGCGGGCCATAAATGATGGCATCATTAATGGATTTGGAAATCTCTGACTTACCACCACCAGAAACGGTGCTAGGTTTGTGACAAAATGTGCCGACAGGGTCTGTACCAATTAATCGCCAGGTTAGAGCACCAGGATTTTTCCCCATTTCAATTTTGTAGCCATTGGGCTGCATGTAAATTTTTCCCGGCTGTAAGCGAATCTGCTGATGCTTGTTATTGTGTTTCCAGGTAATGGTCTGGGCATTGAGATCCATGCGCACATCCTGAGGAACATAAATCACGTCAGGGAAGTTTTTGTCTATAGCGTAGCCTTCCAACTGAATATTCATAGCAGCAGCATATTTTTCACGGACTTCACTAAAGCTATAACCCGGTTCGCGAGTGCGGCTATCAATACCGTATTCCTCTCCATGATTACGACAACTGAATGCCAGCGCACCCCCAGCATGTTCTTCTTCAGCTAGTCCGTAGAGGTTGGTGGCGTAACTAACCTGGGTTTTCACCTCTTTTTTACAATAACCGTAGTAGTTATCTGCAAGAATCGTAACAATTACGCCTCGCTCATCCCTGGCAGTGATTTTGAATGCTTGACCATCGTTATATAGTTCACCATCTTCCTGCCAACAAATCCCTTCACGTTTTTGCCTTTCATTCGCCTCATCGATATGCGGCAAGCCAAGTTCTTTTTTGGTTAGTGTTACCAGATGGGGAGCGAGAATGACGCATCCTGTATGCCCGCTCCAGTGGGAGATATCTAAGGCAGCATCAAACTCGGCAAGATTGGGATTACCACCATTGCCAAAAATACTTTCAACAAAATCCAAGTTACTAACCAGATTACCTGGAGCAAAAAAACGAATTTCCATGGATTTTTCGAAATCAATACCCGGTATTTCTGGGCACACCATAGGCCTGAGTAACAGCGACACAAACATTTCTGCCGGTGTATCCTGCTTGGATGAGAAAGGCAACTTCAGCAGGTCATTTGGTGGGTTTAAAGCGTGTTTAAGCATATTGGAGAATACTTTTTTGGGTACGGCTTTTTTGTCTCCTGCTACCGGCAGTCCACCTTCAGCGATATGGAAAGAACCTCTGGTGGTTCGTCTATCACTGGCTGGGTTATGCAATACGCCTTGTTTTATGCGGTAACTGGACACTATCTCTGAATGAAAATCATCTTCCCCCATAGGCAATGAGAGTTCCCGAGCAATACCGTGACGATCCAGCACAAAGGTGATATTGGGTAGTTTAGGGATGGAAACAGCACCACTGTCACTTAGATACTTATCCAGAAATAGTTGAATTCTACTATCAACTGGGCAGAGGTAATCTGCCAGTAAACGATTTTTCTCTCTGTAACTCTTTAACAAGTCGCGAGCCGATTCGAGAAATTCACGGGTGCCTTGACCTGCGCAAGTGGGCTGTCCTGAAGAAGCCAGCTTTAAATTGATATAGAGCTGTAACTTTCTTCGTTCCTCTTCAGGATCGATATCGTTAGTAGTTAATCCCAGAGTGTTAAGTAAATTCATACGTTGAGACCCTTTAATTCGACAGTAAAATTGTCGGATTTATGTTGCTATGGCGTCCGCTTGCATGATTACGGCGACGATATTTACAGCATGCAAGAATTTCTGCAAAGGGCATTTATCACTCCTTCAATGTCTGCCGAATTTAAGCTATATTATCTCTTAAGCAGTCTAAGAGTGCTAGGAGCAAGGCTGCTATTCAAGTTAAGCCTGTTGTTTAATACAAAATTAAGCAAGAATTGCCCAAAATTATGAAGAAGAGTTACAAAATAGCAGTATATTCATACCTGATATGGAATACTCACCTTCAATTTATGGGTTCTGACAAGTTGAAAGTGGTTTTTTTCCTATACGGTTTTGCAACGTAATGTGTTCGTACTCAGTATTATTAAGGCTTAATGATAGATGAAACGGACAAACGTGTATTTGAGAAACGCTTGAGCAATTATTTATCACTGACGATTGGCGCATTATCTTCATACAGGAAAGTATGGTGTCGCTGTGGAGTCTACGATCAATTGATATTGGCTGATTTATTAATGTACTGCAAGTAGCTTACACCGTTCCTCAGCACACTGCTGCAATTAAGCAAGTGTCACCGGGGGGTTTAATCGTTTGCATAAAGTTTTATCACCAGGTACATTTGCTAACCATGATTATGGTTAACAGTAAAAAGCTGACAATCCCAACTTTAAGCTTGATCTCCCCCACTGGAATGCTGGTCTAATAGGACGAATCGTTTCTATTAATAATCAATCTAAACTAACGATACCCCCTTGCGGGAGTACCACTTTAAGCTGCAAATATTTATTCAACAAGAGCCTAAATATGATTACAGAAACAATAGATTATTTTGACGACATTACCACACTAGAAGGCTTTGTTGCCTATAACGAATCACCCTCACCTAAGCCTGTTGTTTTAATTGCTCATGATTGGAGTGGGCGACGTGAGTTTTCTTGCAAGGCAGCCGAACGCGTGGCCGACATGGGTTATGTCGGTTTTGCGCTGGACATGTATGGCAAAGGAGTTTTTGGTGCCGATGGTGACGTTGAGGGAAACAGCGCATTAATGAACCCCTTTGCTACAGATAGGAACTTATTGAGACAAAGAATCAATGCGGCACTAAAAGCGGCACGCGAATTACCGCAAGTTGATTCTTCAAAAATTGCTGCAATGGGTTATTGTTTTGGTGGAATGTGTACACTAGAACTGGCTCGTTCAGGTGCTGATATACAAGGCATCATCAGTATTCATGGTATTCTTGCGCCGAGTGACATTGCGAATAAAAAGATTACAGCTAAGGTACTCTGCTTACATGGACACGACGACCCTATGGTGCCACCACAACAAGTGCTCGCATTTGAAACGGAAATGAATGACGCGGAAGTTGATTGGCAAGTACATATTTACGGTGGAACAATGCATTCGTTTACCAACCCTACCGCAAATAACCCAGATTTTGGAACAGTTTATAAAGAAGTTGCGGCCAATCGAGCTTATCGGTCTATTGCTAGCTTTTTAGATGAGATATTTTAGTCCAGCGATAAAACTCGTTGTTATTACGGCATATAATCGGAAATGGTTAAGCTGTATGGTGTTGAGACGACCTCTATCATCTCAGCACAAAGGACTAAATTTGCTCTGCGCGCCCTGCACCTATCCCCGCGGCAAGACCGCGGGGAATCGCAAGTTAAATTGTTTGTGAAATTTGCTCGGTTTGCTCAGGCGACTTTGGTGCTCCACTGGGCCAATCATCACCAAATGGAAATGGCCGATTTTCATTAAAAAACATAAGATACAACGCTATCTGATAAATATAAGTACTCAAATTTTGACTAAATTTAAGTACTTGTTCATTCGTTTTCCCAACCAACAAAACAGAAAGAAACTGAAATAACATAACAGTCACGATGATAAATTTTGAAACACTATAAACAATGATAAAAAAGATCATATAGAGGCCGCGCTTCCAAGTCTCAGCATTCTTAAATCTTTGCTTCAATTCTTCATTCACATTAACTAGTCCTATAAAAATGACACCATTTCAAAGGATAGATTAAGCAGCACTCAACTCACATCTGCTTGCACCTCGCAACGGAAAAGAGTATAGCATGAAAATTAAGCGTTTAGCCGTAGGCATTCTTACTTTGTTGTAAAAACGATACACACTGAATTACCTCACTAGGTATACACATATAATTCAACCTTGCATTAATTAACTCCAAACTTCAACGAAAGATTCTTCCTTAAAACCCACAGCGGCTTTCTTTCCATCAGTAACAAGCGGCCTTTTAATCAAACGACCATTGCTTGCTAGAAGCGCCAAAATTTCCAAGTCTGATAACGTAGGTAACTGAGCTTTAATTTTTAATTCACGATATTGCACACCGCTTGTATTGAAAAGTTTCTTCAGAGGTGCATTTGCAAGTTTTGCAATATCTACAAGCTCTTCAGGTGTCGGCGGATTTTCGGTAATATCAATAAATGTATATTTAACATTAATTTGCTGAAAAAATTTCTCAGCCTTACGGCAGGTCCCGCATTTTTTGTATCCATAAAGTTTAAGCATGTCTTTCTGTCTCAATATTAAAGCCAATAACCATATGATTAGTCCTTAAATACGAGAACACTAGCTATGACAAACAAAGTGCTCGCGCGAACTACAGAGCAAATTATAATCCATTAGATTTTAATTTTCCTCAAGCTCTTTTTATTTGCAATGTTTTTTTATATATTGATACAGCGCTTCAGTGAATACGTCCACGAAATTTTTTTGCATCAATCACCATATTAAAAATCAGCCACAGTTTCTTTAAGACAAGCTTTACTGTATGTGAAAGTGATATAGAAAACCGTATCAAGGAATAAAAACGGAACCTATTTCTTGACGCTCCCATGTCAAGTAATAGTGGCCGCATCTGACAAACCTGCGTGAATAAGCGGATACAACTCACGAACAATGTAACGCCTCAGGTAGCGTTGAATTTCTTTGTTTGAAATCCCTTGAGCGGCACGTCGCGCCGCATAGGCTTGGGTTCTCGGCTCACTGCGCATACGTACCATGCGATGTTCCGTAGGGGGTTGTTTGCAAATCGATCGCTTCCTTGATTTAATCGATGGCGGATAGTCTTTCCCGAAGATGCCTGTAGTGAACTCGCGCCGCATAATAATAATGACGGTCAGCCAATCCGTTTAGATCATTTTTAGGCATCACTATGGTTACAGGATTAGCCACTAAATACAAATTTTGAGTTTCACACAATCTAGGCCTTCAGAAGTCGTGCGCAGCCTGTCACGCATTCCTCCGGTTTAGTTTTCCAGAGTCGTTCGCGCAGATCGTCTGGCGCACTAACTAATAACGACCTGAGTTGGTTGGTTGATTGTTTGTGTCTTTATCTTGACTGCGCTTCGTCTGGCAACCGATAACATACGCAATGCTTCAGCTACACCTGACTGCGATTTTGGAGTTGCCGTTGCGTTACCAGAAAGAACGGTTCGCGCTGCACTTTCAGCGTCAGTCGGATCCGATTTCCCTTGAAGTCTGCGTTTAGCACGATCAGGTCGATTTATTTCCCATACCTCAATACCCTGCTCGCACAATAGACGGGTCAGACCGGCGCCATAGGTTCCTGTTCCTTCAACACCAGCACGCCGTAGATTTCCGAGAGACCGCACCCATGCTAGCAATTTCAGATAACATGCTCTATTAGTCGGTATGAAAGCAAGTGTACCTATCACTTTACCTTGGTGGTTAATGACTACGCCAACATGGGTATCTAAATGGGTATCAACGCCAAGAATAACTTCAGGGGCTGTCCTAGATAAGTAAAATATTCTAGGATGGTGTCATGAGAAAAAGTAGGCTAAGTAAGTACAAACAAAGTCGCTTAATGAAACTCTTTGTGGCTGGTGCAACTGCACGAACAGCGTCGTCTTTGGTTGGCGTCAATAAGACAACGACAAGCTACTATTTTCACCGATTGCGTCAGTTGATATCTGATCATAGTGAACATCTTGAGTTATTAGAAGGTGAAGTGGAAGTTGATGAAAGTTATTTTGGCGGTCGCCGTAAAGGAAAGCATGGACGTGAGGCGGCAGGGAAAGTCCCTGTATTTGGTCTATTAAAGCGCAATGGCAAGGTATTTAGTGTGATTATCCCGGATGCTAAAACAGACACATTAATACCAATTATTAGGCAACAGGTGAAACCTGATAGCATTGTTTATACCGA
>JAJFJG010000166.1 GCA_021774265.1 Nitrosomonas sp. | reverse complement strand
TAAATCTTTGCGGGCGATACTGAGCGGAATATTCCAATAAGGATTAAGAATCATGTGTGAAATATGGCTATTGAAACTTGGTGTTGCACGATATTCACGCCCAACGATAATGCGCATATTAAGAATATGTTCCCCATGCTCTACTGCAGTGAGCCTAAACCCAGCGATATTGACTAACAGATAACGTTCACCTAAGTTTCTGGGAAGCCAGCGAAGGCGTTCCATGTTGATACGGAGTTGTCGTATTTTCCAGGATAGTGGTGTATTGAAGGCTTGCAGTGTATTTTTTCCAATCAGGCCATCTGCGTTTAATCCATGTTGCGTCTGAAATACCTTAATGGCAGCCACTAATTCCGTGTCATATTTTTTACTGCTATGTTGAGCAATATTGTACTCGTCGAGGCCGTCAGCAATATAAGCTTCAAGCATTCGTTTGCGAATGAGCGGGACAATTTGATGTGTTTCATGCGGTCGAATGAGCGGCGCATCTGGTAGCTGCGTCCAGACTGCCTGAGTGCTGGCTATTTCATGGTATCGAGCCAATGCTTGTTTGAGTAACTGATAGCTTGGTTTTTTAGGTGCGAGATCATAGAGTGATTGCTGTAAGTTGTTCGTATTGATCGCTTTAAGTAAGAAAGCCACAGCATCAAATATTGGTTGAGGAATATGCCAATCTGAATCAGCGGCAGCAGCCGGTAGTCGACCGCGCGCCAAGTCTCGCGTTAATGTTAACAAGGCATGGGTTGTTTGTAATTCGAGTTCAACGGCTAAATGGGCTGAGTTATCAAGTTGTGATTGAAGGTGTTGTAACCGTTGTAATTGATAGTCACGGCTGTCCAATCCATCGGTTTCAGCATCCGCAATGAAAGCTAGTGCAATTGCAAACGAAGAAGGTTTTGATTTGGCAGTTACCCATACCGCTTGATAGTTTCGTGCCGAATAAAATTGCTCTAAGCTTGCAACTTCGTTTGCGGAAAAGCTGTGTGAAGTGGGGCTTGCAAACCATTTTTGTAATACATTAGCTTCAATTGTGTACGCATGTGCAATTGAGTGTATTAGTAATAAGCAAATACTGCTCAACAGTTTTAGAGAAATAAAATAGGGGATGATTTTATTCAAAGGTTTATGGCTCAAGCAATAAGAAAGAAGGGTAATTTTGTTACTGATTTGTCAATATTTAAGGTCATCAGTGTATACGCTGTTTAAAAATATAGTTGTGGTGGTTAAAATTATAAAATATTATTTGTAATTTTATTCTTCTTGAGTTTTAGTTGTTGATGGATGCCACATGATGAGTTTAAATATATTTTCTCATGATTGCTATAGCATAATGGTTAGAGAAAGATGATGATCTCATTGCGCGATATGAGTTTACGCATTTGGCTTTAATATGGGCGTAGAACTTATGATTCCTCGTGATCTTGCCACAGGGTTGTTTATTCGGTCGGTGGGGTGGGCTGTTTGAGCGTTATTGACTCAACAAGAATATATATTATCTGCAGCATGGTTTGAAACTATTCTCCTTGCTACTTAATTGGTTTGTGGCCTATAGGTCAGAAAAAAATACAAAAATAAAAAGCATAGTGTTGCTTTTGTGCTATGAAAGATTGAGCGCTGGGGTTGCAAGATGTTGTATTTTCATCGTCATTTTTTTCGAGAGTTATGTAATTTCAAATATTATTTAAATGCAAATAATATTTATACCAGTAATGCCATTAATATTTTTAATATTTGATTATGTTGTAGTTATTGTTAGGAGACTTGTTTCGTGGGGGGCAGAATTGTCCCCTTAAGACGGCATAATTGTTTGTGCTCTCTTTATGGAAATAACTTGCCATGTAATAAAAGCTCGCATAAAGCAGGTCTGAGTCTTGCGTTGCGTACGAAATTTCGAGTTTTATTCTTTTGATTTCAACTCGATAAATTAGATTGTTGCTTTCTGTAATTGCATTGTCATTTGTTAAGTTTTTGTCTTCTTTAATTCCTCTCTCCTTGGGGCGGGGGCGTTCATTTCAATGGGAATTTGTGTTTATAATTGCGATCTAATGGTTAGCTCATTGCCTATCAGGTCTAGAATTTATCGGAGGTGTTTTTAATAGGCTTCCATCATCTTTATTTTATTGTATGATTTGGTTGTTAGTATAAAGCAAAAATATTTCGTCACCACTTGATGCAACTTATTTGGTGTAACTTCATACAATCAATGTTAATTAACTATTAACCACTATAGAAGGAAGTAAAACAAATGTCTAAAAAATCAATGAAACCAATCTCTCTTGCAATCGGTACCGCTTTTGTAACCAGTTTAGCTGCCAGCAATGTTTCTGCTGCAACTGACGCCAACGCTAACCCATTCGCAATGCATGATTTATCTAGTGGTTACATGCAGCTTGCTTATGGCGATGCCAAGTCAGGCAAAGAAGGTAAATGCGGTGAAGGCAAGTGTGGCGAGGATAAGAAGGCAGGGAAAGAAGGTAAATGCGGTGAGAAAACTGGCAAGGAAGGTAAATGTGGTGAAGGTAAATGTGGCGAAGAAGGTGAGATGAAGAAGAACATGGAAGGTAAATGTGGCGAGAAGAAATCTGAAAAAGAAGGCAAGTGTGGCGAAGGTAAATGTGGTGGTGACAAGTAATCCACATAACACATGGCCGTGAACCAAAATCATTGCCCAGTTCATGGTGTTGGATTGGGTCTGCGGCGGGCGATGATTCGTCCGCTTGCAGACCACCCTGCCAAGCAAGTGAATTTCTGGGAGGCCGCGCCTGAAAACTGGATGGGGGTGGGTGGTAAGCTCGGTAAAGTCTTTCGCGAATACACAGAACAGTTTCCTCTAGTTTGTCACGGGTTATCTCTTTCGATTGGTGGGCCTTCGCCATTAGACGAAGCCTTCTTACAGCGTCTTAAACGTTTTATCAAAGCACATGATATTCGTTGCTATAGCGAACACTTAAGCTATTGTAGTGATGATGGGCACCTCTATGATCTATTGCCAATCCCCTTTACAGAAGACGCCGTTCACTACGTCGCAGGCCGAATTAAGCGCGTACAAGACATTCTTGGGCAACGTATTGCGATGGAGAATGTCTCCTATTATGCTGCGCCTGGAAAGGAAATGGACGAAATTGCGTTTCTCAATGCCGTATTGGAAGAGGCCGACTGCGATCTATTGCTAGATGTGAATAATATTTACGTGAACAGCATCAACCACCGCTACAATGCGGAAGAATTTCTCAAGAAACTGCCGGCTAAACGGATCAGCTACATTCATATTGCCGGGCATTTTGAAGTAGCAGAAGACCTTGTTGTCGATACCCATGGTGCGGATGTAATTGATCCGGTATGGGCATTACTTGATAAAGCGTACCAACAATTTGGCGTGATTCCCACGCTCTTAGAGCGTGATTTTAATATTCCGCCTATCAAAGAATTAATGACCGAAGTTGACACCATTCACGCAACGCAGTTGCGGTGGAAAAATCAAGGCAATGACCACTACCTACAACGCGGCTGATCGCCCGGATTTCATTAGCAAACAATACGCTTTCACCGCCCATATTCGTGACCCGAAAAATAACCCGCGGCCTGGTGATGTTGAAGAACGGCGCATGAAAATCTACCGTGAATTGTTCTACAACAATGTAGAAGATTTCATGGCGAACACTTATCCTGTTTTACGAAAAATTATTCCTGATGACCATTGGCATAATATGATTCGTGATTATTTTGCCAAGCACTTATCGCACACACCGTTGTTTCCAGAAATGCCCAGGGAGTTCCTGAAGTACCTGGAACACGAACGCACGCCGCAGCCGGAAGACCCTGTTTTTATGTTAGAACTGGCGCACTATGAATGGGTCGAGTTGGCGCTTTCAATTTTGGATGAAGAGATTAGCCCGCCGACCCGTGATCCAGAAGATGATATGTTGCAATGCGTTCCTACTATTTCACAGTTGGCTTGGCCACTGAGCTATCACTTCCCCGTCCACAAAATCAGTCCAGATTTTCAGCCCACAGTTGCCGATGAAGACTTGACGTACCTAGTGGTTTACCGTGATCGCAATCATGAAGTCAATTTCATCGAAGCCAATCCCGTTACCGCACGTCTGTTACAGCTGATTTCCGATGGTGGCAATAAAACTGGACGAGAACTACTCGAACAAATTGCTATCGAGCTCAACCATTCTCATCCTGAAATGGTCATTAATCGCGGCTTGGAAATCTTAATTGATTTGAAAAAACGTGATGTGATTTTGGTAGGGTGATAGAAAGTGAAGGCATTGCGTAGGGTATTTGTTTGGTGCAATAATGATAATGCTCAATGTGAGCTGGAGTAATTAATTTAGTATCGTGTTCCCAAAGCTCCTATTGTTGGCGTAAAAGTATTAACTCGTGTGCCTGTCGGATAATGGCTATTCTCGCAAAAAATAAACTGCTTGCCTTCTATTTTAAATAAATATTCTTAAAGGCTATGTCGCCATTAATTGTTGAATTGTGTGTCCAATGTGTATCAGGATATAAAAAGAGGGATACACACCATGAGAACGATGGACTTCAAAGTTTGGATAAATTCAATTGACCGCATGAGTCGTGGACAGAGAGA
>JAJFJG010000165.1 GCA_021774265.1 Nitrosomonas sp. | reverse complement strand
ATTTCATAAAAAGGATTGTTAATTGAAGCCTATCAAGAAAAGTATTGCCTTCGGGCGTCATCAACTCACGTTGGAAACCGGAGAAATTGCAAGACAGGCACATGGTGCCGTGATGGTTACAATGGACGATACAGTAGTTTTAGTTACTGTGGTAGGCGCAAAGAATGTAAGGCCAGGACAAGATTTTTTCCCGTTGACGGTTGATTATCAAGAAAAATTTTATGCTGCCGGAAGAGTTCCAGGTAGTTTTTTTAAACGCGAAGGGCGACCATCAGAAAAGGAAACACTGACTTGCCGACTCATTGATCGCCCAATTCGCCCGCTTTTTCCTGAAGGTTTTTATAATGAAGTGCAGGTTGTTGCTACCGTCATGTCTTCAGATGAAGAAGTGGACGCAGATATCGCTGCTTTAATTGGCGCATCAGCTGCATTAGTGTTGTCAGGTATTCCATTTGATGGCCCAATTGGTGCGGTTCGTGTAGGTTACATTGATAACGAGTATGTGTTAAATCCAAACACATCTGATTTAGATAAAACTGAATTGAATTTGGTTGTTGCGGGTACGCAGCAAGCGGTTTTGATGGTTGAGTCTGAAGCGAAGGGATTGTCTGAAGATATCATGCTTGGCGCTGTTGTTTATGGCCATGAGCAAATGCAAGTAGTAATCAATGCCATCAATGAGTTGGCAGATGAGGCTGGCGTAACTGCTTGGGATTGGGTGGCGCCTGAAAAAGACACTGCGTTGGCTGATAGGGTTGCGCAGTTTGCAGAAGAGGATGTGCGCAAAGCATTTCAGATAAAACAGAAATCGGCGCGATCAGAAGCACTGAGCGAAATCAGGCGACGTATAAATGATGAGTTGGGAGTTGGGGCCGAAGATGGGCCAGATGATCGTTCAGTGAATGAGGTTTTTCATGCGCTTGAGTCCAAGATAGTACGTAAGCAAGTGCTTGATGGCGAACCTCGAATTGATGGGCGTGGAACGCGTACGGTGCGTGGTATTACTATTCGTAACGGCGTATTGCCCCGTACACATGGTTCTTCGTTATTTACGCGTGGAGAAACTCAAGCACTAGTTGTTGCAACACTGGGTACGGCTCGTGACGAACAAAGGATCGATTCGTTGCAGGGAGATTATTCTGATCGTTTTATGTTGCATTATAATATGCCGCCTTATGCGACCGGAGAAACAGGTCGTGTGGGTACGCCAAAACGCCGCGAGATTGGTCATGGCCGCTTAGCAAAGCGTGCGTTGATGGCTGTGCTGCCTTCGGCTGAAGAGTTTGGTTACTCATTACGAGTTGTTTCTGAGATTACGGAATCAAATGGCTCCAGCTCAATGGCATCTGTCTGTGGCGGTTGTCTTGCTATGATGGATGCGGGTGTGCCACTTAAAGCGCATGTCGCTGGTATTGCCATGGGGCTAATTAAAGAAGGTAATCGTTTCGCTGTGTTGACAGATATCCTTGGAGACGAAGATCATTTGGGTGATATGGACTTTAAGGTTGCTGGTACAGAAGAAGGTATTACGGCCTTGCAAATGGATATCAAGATCCAGGGGATTACTAAAGAAATTATGCATGCTGCGTTATCGCAAGCTAAGGAAGGGCGACTGCATATTCTTGGAATTATGAAAGAAGCAATGCCATCAACGCGCGAGGATATCTCTGAACATGCGCCGCGTATCATTAAAATGAAGATAAACCCTGAGAAAATACGCGACGTGATTGGTAAGGGTGGGGCAGTGATACGGGCATTAACAGAAGAGACAGGCACAACCATTGATATTACGGACGATGGTGTCGTGATGATTGCTTGTGTCAGTGCTGAAGGGGGTGAGCTTGCAAAAAAACGCATTGAGGATATTACAGCTGAAGTTGAAGTTGGTAGGATATATGACGGCACGGTGCTTAAGCTGCTAGATTTTGGTGCAATAGTTAGTATTCTTCCTGGTAAAGACGGCTTGTTACATATTTCACAAATTGCTAATGAACGTGTTAATAATGTTAGTGATCATCTTAAAGAAGGGCAATCAGTGCGTGTTAAGGTACTAGAAGCCGATGACAAAGGAAGACTCCGCTTGAGTATGAAGGCCGTTGAAGTAGATGCTGCTGCAGAAAGTAAAAGGGTTGATGACGCTGCAATTACAAAGGCCGATACCGACGATATTTCATAATAGTAGGCTTAGTGTGTAACTGAATGAGAAAAGGCTCTGTTTTAAACAGAGCCTTTTTGTTTTATCAAATGCCAGTGATAAGTTTTACTTGGCCATTTGTTTTTCTCTTATTTCGTCTAGTGTTTTACAATCGATACAAAGTGTCGCAGTCGGTCTCGCTTCAAGGCGACGTAGTCCTATCTCGATGCCGCAGCCCTCGCAATAGCCATATTCTTCATTATTTATTTTGGCGATTATCTCATCAATTTTTTTTATAAGCTTACGTTCGCGATCACGATTCCTAAGCTCCAGTGTCATATCAGATTCTTGACTTGCGCGATCATTTGGATCGGCAAAAACTGTTGCATCGTCTTGCATTGTGTGAACAGCGCGGTCTATGTCTTGCCCAAGTTCGTTCTTCATTTCTTCCAAAATTTTCCGGAAGTGCTCAAGCTGTTTAGGACTCATGTAGTCCTCGCCTTTTTTTAGCTCGTAAGGTGCAATATGCTTATGTTGTTGTTCTAGCGACATTTTTATTTTTTCCGTCCGACCCAAGTAATATAACCCGCTATTATTACCATAAAATTTATTTTTTTACAATTGATATTCATCGTATTTAATATTCTGGTGGTTTCTTCTTGGAAATAAAATAATGGCGTGGCGAGAAAATTGAAGATGAATCCAATTAACATAAAAAATATCATTAATGCGGTAAAATTATTATTCATTTTGATTAAATGGAAATTGACGTTTCCACCCAAGATAGGTATAGTGTCGTCTTTTCCGGGGTGTAGCGTAGCCTGGTAGCGCGCCTGGTTTGGGACCAGGATGTCGGGAGTTCGAATCTCTCCACCCCGACCAATTACAATCCTTTGATAAGGATAAGCCCGACTTGATTGTGCCCGTAGCTCAATTGGATAGAGCACCAGCCTTCTAAGCTGGGGGTTACAGGTTCGATCCCTGTCGGGCACACCATTGATGATCTGCTTGACAGTGGTTATAACAAAAACGTAATTGGTACAAATTAAATAATAAAAGCTTTTCTGATGGTGGCTGTAGCTCAGTTGGTAGAGTCCCGGATTGTGATTCCGGTTGTCGTGGGTTCGAGCCCCATCAGCCACCCCATCTAAATATTTTCAAAATATTTTATTACCTATCTATCTTCAGTAAACTGCGTCTTCCTCTAGGAATACTACCATGACACATAATCTGTTCAATAGTCTAAAAAAACTTTCTATTTCTCAGGGTAAAAGTGCGAAATACTATTCGCTTCCAGCATTGGAGGAAGCAAGTCTTGGTAAGATTTCTCGATTGCCAATTTCAATACGGATTGTTTTAGAGTCTGTTTTACGCAATTTTGATGATAAAAAAATTACTGAGGAACACATAAAACAACTTGCTGGCTGGGAGCCGAATGCCACACGTACCAATGAAATCCCTTTTGTTGTATCACGTATTGTTTTACAAGACTTTACCGGTGTTCCTTTATTAGTTGATCTGGCTGCAATGAGAAGTGCTGCTACTAAACTGGGCAAAGATGCGAAGCTAATTGAACCGCTTGTGCCTGTTGACTTGGTTGTTGATCACTCAGTTCAAGTTGATCATTACGGCAGTAAAGAAGCGCTCAAACAAAATATGGAAATTGAGTTTGCGCGCAATAATGAGCGTTATCAGTTCATCAAATGGGGAATGCAGGCATTTGATACGTTTAAGGTTGTTCCTCCGGGGATCGGTATCGTTCACCAGGTTAATCTTGAATATCTGGCGCGTGGTGTGCATCAAAAAAATAATGTGATTTACCCCGATACATTAGTGGGTACCGATTCTCATACAACCATGATTAACGGTATTGGTGTGGTTGGTTGGGGTGTCGGTGGCATTGAAGCTGAAGCGGGAATGTTGGGTCAGCCAGTTTATTTTCTTACGCCTGATGTTGTTGGCGTAAATTTAACGGGTAAGCTGAGTGAAGGTGTTACAGCGACTGATCTCGTATTAACCATTACTGAAATGCTGCGTGGCGCAAATGTAGTTGGTAAGTTTGTGGAATTTTTTGGTGAGGGGACGGCGTCACTCACACTACCTGATCGTGCCACTATAGCCAATATGGCACCAGAGTATGGTGCGACGATGGGTTTTTTCCCGGTTGATGATACAACCATAGAGTATTTCAGAGGTACTGGGCGCAGTGAAGATGAAATTGTTGCTTTCCAGTCTTATTTCAAAGCACAGGAAATGTATGGTATTCCACGTCAAGGTGATATTGATTACAGCAGAGAGCTGACGCTTGATCTTACTACTGTTTCACCTTCTTTGGCCGGTCCAAAACGACCGCAGGATCGTATAGAAATAAGTCAAATGAAGTCTCAGTTTGCGACGCTTTTTAGTAAGCCCGTCTCCGATAATGGTTTTGGTAAGCAAGCAGAAGATCTAGGTTTACGCTATTCAACTGGTAATGGCGGTAAGGTTTGTATCAACGTCGAAAATAGTAATCAAGACGACACTAGGCTAACGCCCGGTAGTGATAGAAATGTTGCTGAGATGGTGAGTAATCATCCGACGCCTGATGTGGTTGATACTGCCACAACTTCTGGTGATGCCATTGATCTGGGCAATGGTGATATATTGATTGCAGCGATAACTTCCTGCACAAATACTTCCAATCCAAGCGTGCTCATAGCAGCGGGTTTGTTAGCTAAGAAAGCTGTTGAGAAAGGGTTGACAGTTCAGCGTCACATAAAGACTTCACTGGCACCTGGGTCGCGAGTGGTTACAGAATACTTAACTGCGACGGGTTTGCTGCCTTATCTTGAGCAGCTTGGATTTAATGTGGCAGGTTATGGTTGCACCACTTGTATTGGTAATACAGGGCCGTTGGCAGAGCCTATTGAAGAAGCTGTGGTTCAGAATGACTTAGTCTGTGCGGCGGTACTGTCGGGGAATCGTAATTTTGAGGCTAGAATTCACGCTAATATTCGAGCAAATTTTCTGACTTCGCCTCCACTGGTAGTTGCATACGCGATTGCCGGTACGGTCATGAAAGACCTGACAACAGAACCGTTAGGTGTTGATAAGAGCAATGAGCCTGTTTATCTGCGTGATGTTTGGCCAAGCAGTGAGGAAATTAACGCCTTATTAAAATATGCGACCAATGCAGCCGTTTTTCAACGGCTTTATAGTGATCTGACTAAAGACCACCCACTGTGGAATAACATTTCGTCTGTAACCGGGCAAGTCTACAACTGGCCGCAATCGACTTATATTGCTGAACCGCCGTTTTTCGATAATTTTACCATGCAGCCTGCGCAGTCTAATGGGTCGGGTGATATCAAGAGTGCGCGAGTGCTGGGTGTGTTTGGTGATTCAGTAACAACTGATCACATTAGCCCTGCTGGTGCAATCAAAGAAGCTTCTCCTGCTGGAAATTACTTGCTTGAGAATGATGTGCCTAAGGCTGATTTTAATAGTTATGGTTCTCGTCGTGGCAACCATGAAATTATGATGCGTGGTACGTTTGCTAATGTACGTATTAAAAATTTAATGGTGCCTGGTACCGAAGGTGGGGTTACATATTATCAAGCGAATGATGCGTCCGATAATCAACAAATGTCGATTTATGATGCTGCAATGAAGTATATTGCAAATAGTGTACCTACAATAGTTTTTGGAGGCAAAGAATATGGTACGGGGTCAAGTCGTGATTGGGCTGCTAAGGGAACGCAGTTGTTGGGTGTCAAAGCGGTAATCACTACAAGTTATGAGCGGATACACCGTAGTAACTTGGTCGGTATGGGTGTGTTGCCGTTGCAATTTAAAAATAATGATAATGTGCAGTCATTAGGAATTACAGGCTCAGAGAAATTTGATATTCAAGGGTTAGGTGATATTCGTCCTCAAAAGGATGTGACACTTGTTATCCATCGACAAGATGGATCTAGCCAGAAAGTTAAATTGTTATGCAGAATTGATACAGCGATTGAAGTGGATTATTTCAAGCATGGTGGAATCTTGCCCTATGTCCTAAGAGAGTTGATGGGGGATTGAAAGTGTAATGCTACTATTATAATCTAAGTTGTATTCATGGAGCCTTCGTAGTTTTAGTTACGGGGGCTTTTTTACTGTAAGGTGTTGGGTTGAGGTAAGCCGGCCTTTATCCTGTCCCAACATTAGTTTTGACTGAATCAGGTCATGTTGAGAGGGGTGTTTTTTTGGAACAATGTTATTAGGTATGAGTTTCCGAGGTTACGAGGAAAAATAAGTATTTATTTACGTATGATATTGATAATATATGAATAGTTAATGGGGTTGTTGGAAATTCCCAATTTAGAATTAAACTAGCTTAGAATACAAGAAAATTTTTAATTATGTTAAGTGTGAGTCTCTATTAAAGGAACTATGAAAACGCGCCCAGAACTACCTGAAATTACAACGATACGTGCTTCGGCAAATGAAGCATGCACGATGTTGAAAGCCTTGGCGAATGAGGATAGGTTGTTAATTTTGTGTCAATTAAGCGAAGGATCGAAGAACGTTGGTGAGCTAGAAACTTTATTGAAAATTCGTCAGCCGACACTCTCGCAACAATTAACGGTGTTGCGTGAAGAAAAGTTAGTGAAAACGGAGCGTAAGGGAAAGTATATTTTTTATAGTCTTAAGAGCATGGAAGCAGCCAAGATTATGGAAACCTTATTTGAACTTTACTGTGGTGACGATTAGGCATATTCTCAATTGAAATTAAACAATACTGTAAGGTTTTATGCTCAACAATTTTATCTGGCGCGAAATATTAATCAGGTTCGCGCTAGTTTTCTTTTGCTTAGTGCTATGGCGTCACGGGTTGAATCAAATAGCTATTCCAGCCCTTACGTTAGCTTGGATTATTGATGGGGGATTGCAAAGATTCTGGCGAATAATTAAAGAACCGCTAGTACAGGCGATCCTGGTATTATGTGCTGCATTATTACTTGGGTTACTTTGGAGTGATTATCCTGATGGCGGACGTATGAAATGGAAAAAATATTTTATTCTCCTGACGTTTATTCCCTTCTTGTCACTTTTAAACAAAGCGCGATTGCCATGGGTAATTGGTGGGCTACTAGTTGGTTATTTTAGTGTCATATTATTTGGTGTTTATCAATGGGTTATACTGAATCAGCAGGGTGTTTCAATCTTTGGGATGTCTTATCTGAATTTCTCAGCTATGCTTGGTGTCGGCGTTATATTGACGTCTTATCTGGCGCTGACAGTCCATGCGAAAACGTTAAAGACATTATTTTTAATTCTTGCACTTATGCTATTTTTTGTTCAGTTTCATCAGAATGCAAGAGGCCTGATTTTAACCACACTTTGCACACTAGCATTCTTATTTTTTTTGCTATATCGGATAGAAGTTAAAAGAGTCGTAGCTGCCTTAGTGTCATTAGTGATTGTGATAGTTATCTTTGCTTTTAATAGCACGGTTTTCCAAGAGCGAATTATTCAAGTTAAGCACGATCTTGAGTTGTTGCAGCAAGGAAATTATAGTTCCAGTGTGGGTTATCGAATAGCTATATGGGATGTCGGTATTGATGGTATTACTAAGAAACCCTGGCTTGGACATGGTACAGGTATGCCGGCTAGCTATTTTGATAATACGGTTGTAACGTATAAAAATGGCATATATAAAGAGTTACCTTCATTTCAAAGAACCTCGCATTATCATAATGATTGGATCGAAATGGGTATGCATCTTGGCTTGCTTGGAATTCTGGGTTTATTTTTCCTCTTCTGGAGTTGGTACCAATCATTTAAAGTGCATCAATTGCCTATTCTTGGCGCAACTTTAGTTTGTTATATATTTCTGGCTGGATTAACAGATAGCTTTCTGCTTTATAATAGGATTCCAATTTTGTTACTTGTAATCACGGCAATTACGATTATTTGGCAACGTGAAATCCAAAAAAATAAAGACTCTTATCAGTAACAGTATATCTGTTAGTCAATTTTAATTTAAGTGAGTACGAGTACAGCGTGTTCGATTTCTTATTTTTTAGGAGATGGTGATGGCAAAAATACAATCCCCATCGACAATGAACCCCACGGTTATAGTTCCTGTCGATCCCTCCATTGAAAATTATATGCGTGGCTTAGCAAACCATACGGATCATCCAGCTTTAATTGAAATGGAAGCATTGGCCAGACAAAATAACTTCCCGATTGTTGAGCGCTTAGTCGGAATATTTCTTGAAAGTCTGGCAAAGATGGTTAATGCTAAACGAGTTTTTGAGTTTGGTAGCGGCTATGGTTATTCGGCTTACTGGTTTGCTAGAGCGGTTGGGCAGGATGGGTGTGTAGTTTGTACTGATGGCGACTGTCTAAACAGAGATAAAGCTGAGCAATTTTTATTATCTGCAAATTTATGGGGTAACGTTGAATTTCATGTTGGCATAGCGCAAGATATTTTCAGGCAAACAAACGAGATGTTTGATATTTGCTACAATGATGTCGATAAGGGAGATTATCCTGCTGTATGGCAAATGGCTAAAGACCGGATTCGTCCTGGAGGACTATACATTGCGGATAATGTCTTATGGCATGGTCGCGTAGCGACTAACAGTTTTATCGATGTTGTGCCAGGATGGACAGAAGCGATTATGGAGCACAATCAACTTATTTTTAATGATCCAGCGTTTGATACTTTTCTTAATCCAACACGAGATGGTGTTATTGTGGCACGAAGAAAAACAGTATAATGAAAATAAGTAGCTTGTGATTATACGCTCAACTTATTTAATATTAGTTTTAGAAAGGATTGAATAGATATGCAGATTCATGTTTATGACACATACGTGAAAGCCAAGGATGGCCATACGATGCACTTTGATGTTTTTACCGCCGTAAAAGATGATCAGAAAGCGGTGGAGTACGCTAAAGAATGGTTGGATTCTATTGGTGAAAGTGAGGCAATTATTACAAGTAGAGAATGTAATTTTTGCCATAGTCAAAGTGCGCCAGATAATGTAATTGATGCGATTAATAAAGATGGGTACTTTATTTATAAAATGGAAGGTTGTTAAAAGTGTCTGTCAGTTGTCATCAGAAGATAGCAGCAGTAAATTTTATTTCTTATAACTCTCAAGGTTTTTAAAGATGAGACTAACTTTCAAGAAACTACTTGTTTTTAGCGTTGTTTTTACAGCCAGTGCTTTTGCTCAGGCCTCAGAACCAACGAAGATTGGTGATCATGGTGACTGGACATCCTATGTGTTTACAGAAGGTGGTAACAAGGTGTGTTATATGGTGAGCCAGCCTAAAAAAGAAGAGGGTAACTATACGCAGCGTGGTGATGTTTTTGCATTGATTACACACCGCCCTGCGGAAAATAGTAAGAATGTATTTAGTTACATTTCAGGATATACCTATGAGTCGGGAAGCGAGGTTAGCATGAAAATCGGTAACCAGAATTTTAAGCTGTTTACACAAAAGGATTCCGCTTGGGCAACCGATGATGCGACAGATGCTAAAATAGCGGATGCTGTTCGTCGAGGCAGCAGTATTATTATGAAAGGTGTTTCTTCAAGAGGTACTAGGACGACAGATACTTTTGGTTTAAGCGGCTCATCAGCTGCTTACAAAGCGATTTCAACAGAATGTGGTATTTAGAAAATGAGTGAAAAATTAACTATTTTCCAAAAGCCTACTTGTAGTAAGTGTATAGCGACACTTGCAATACTTAAAGACAGTGGTGTGGACTTTGATTCAGTTAATTATTATGAGACACCATTAACACAAGAGAAATTACGTGAGCTTGTTAGCAAGTTAAATTTAACGCCTCATGATCTTTTACGTAAAGATGAGCCTTTAGCGCGTGATCTTGGTTCAATATCTGATGATGAATTAATTAAGATTATGGTGGATAATCCTGATTTGATTCAGCGACCTATTGTTGTTCGTGGCGATGAAGCAAGACTATGCAGGCCACCTGAGAATGTTAATGAGCTGCTTTAGTTGAGTTGATTTCACAAAATGGATAGAAAAAGACGTATACGATTAATGTATACGTCTTTTTTGATTGATCGCTGAAAGTAAACTAGTTAGCTTTGTTTCTTAGCAGCAATACGAGAAGGCAGCTTTTCGCGGATACGTGCTGATCTACCAGAGCGCTCCCTTAAATAATAAAGCTTTGCGCGTCTAACATCACCTCGACGCTTTACTTCAATGCTCGCGATTAACGGTGAGTATGTTTGGAATGTACGCTCAACACCTTCGCCACTTGAAATCTTGCGAACAATAAATGCTGAATTGAGACCTCTGTTACGCTTTGCAATGACCACGCCTTCGTAAGCTTGGACGCGTTTGCGTTCACCCTCAACAACATTAACATTAACAATAACAGTGTCACCTGGAGAGAACTCTGGTATTTCTTTGTTTAGGCGACTAATTTCTTCACTTTCTAGTTGATCAATCAAGTTCATTTTTTGTTCCTTATTTCCGCTTAGTTTAATTATTTCTATTGCTGGACTGTTTAAACTCTTCCAGCAACTTTTCCTCTTCCTTGGACATGCCAAGAGCAATCTTTAATGCTAACAGGTCAGGTCGTCTTAACCATGTTCGTCCTAATGCTTGCTGTAAGCGCCATTTATTTATCTGCGCGTGGTTACCCGACATTAAAACATCAGGTACTGCTTCTCCCCGATAATTCTCAGGTCGTGTGTAGTGAGGGCAGTCTAATAAGCCACTCACAAACGAGTCCTGACTCGCTGATTCAGGGTCACCTAATGTCCCGGGTAGTTGTCTAGCTATGCAGTCAATTAGTACCATCGCGGCCAGTTCCCCACCAGAAAGAACGTAGTCCCCAATAGAGATTTCAAGATCGACTTGGCGACTGATTAATCTTTCGTCAATACCCTCATATCTTCCACATAGCAAAATTAATCCAGCTTGTTTATTTAATTGCATGATCATTTGGTGATCAAGTTGTTTACCTTGAGGCGATAGATAAACAACAGGTGTTTCTGTCAGATTAAGTGTCGCTTGTCTTGCCTTGGCGCAATTAATTGAATCTTCCAGAGGTTGCGCCTGCATTACCATGCCAGGCCCACCGCCATATGGGCTATCATCTACTCCCCGGCGAATATTCTTAGTAAAATCCCGTGGATTCCAAGTATGCAATTGAAAAATTTCATTCTTTTTTGCTTTCCCAGTAACGCCATATTGCGTAATGGCACTAAACATTTCAGGAAACAGTGTGATGACGTCAAATTCATAAGACATTATTCGTCATTTTAGTAGTCTAATCCCCAGTCCACAATTATCCTAGAGGAAGCTAAATCAATTTCCTTAATTACTGGCTCAATATAAGGTATGAGTCTTTCCTTTGTCTTTTTATTAAGACTGTCGGTATTATGAACTTGAAGTATGTCATTTGCACCAGTTTCCAATAATCCAGTAACTTTGCCGAGCTTTTCACCTTGTATATTAATAACTTCTGAGCCAATCAAATCTGACCAATAATAACCTTCTTTACCACTTTCTAATAAATCTGGGAAATGATCGCGTGGAACGGCAATTTGCATTCCTTTATATTCGATGGCTTCATTACGGTCGGTGCAATTTTTCAATTTAACGGCCAATGTATGCCCCGCGGCATGGCCATTTGTGATTTCAACCTCTCGCCATTCGCCTTCATTTCTACGTAGCCACCACACTGAATAATCAAGCAAGTTATCAATGTGTTCAGTATAGGGCATCACTTTTATCCAGCCAAGGATACCAAACGCACCAATAATATGCCCCATAACGACCATTTGAGCCATTGGCTGATTTTTTTTAGCTATTTGCTATAACTTCCTTTTGTGCAACACCTGACTGTTTCATGAGTCGAATAACTGTGCTGGTAAGTTGAGCACCCTGAGATTGCCAATATTTGATGCGTTCTAATTCTATGCGTAATGCTTCTTCGCCACCCGTTGCTCTAGGATTATAAAAACCAACGCGCTCAATAAAACGACCGTCTCTTCTGTGACGTGAGTCAGCTACTACCATGTTGAAAAAAGGGCGTTTTTTAGCGCCACCTCGTGCCAGTCTAATTATGACCATATGCTTGCCTATTTGTTTGTGTGGTTACAGGGGAGTATAAAACTCGAAGCGCGTGATTTTACGGCAATTTTCATGCCTATGGCAAGTAAAAAATGCATCATTTATGTACGTTTGTTGCTAATTGACTGTTTAGATACCAGTTGAGTGTAAGGGAAAATTTAAATAAATAGTGAAAATAAGTCATACTTTCTCGATAATATTAATTTTTAAACTTATAAGTATGGCCTGGAATTGAGATTTTGGGTTTGTTATGATTTCTGACATTTTTTTCGTTAAGACGGCTAGCTTAAAGTTAGGTCTCATAAATTATATGTATTGCTGAGGGGTTTAGTTTGTTTTTTTGGAGATTTAAATGAGTTTGGTTGATCAATCTGAGGCATCTGCAAAATTTCTTCGAGCTGAGGCCAATCGCTGCGTTGCTTGTGGTTTGTGTTTGCCGCATTGTCCAACCTATCGTTTGACCATGTCAGAAGCTGATTCGCCACGTGGACGTATTCAAATGATGAATGGCGTGGCAAGTGGTCATATTCCATTAAATAAAAAATTTGTTCAGCATATGGATCGTTGCTTAACATGTCGCGCATGTGAATCGGTTTGCCCTAATGATGTAATTTATGGGCAATTAATTGATGAAGCTCGTGCGATGATTATTGCAGCGCCCGATACGATTACCAGTCAAACTTTAGCAAAAAAAAACAAGTTACGTGTTTTTCTGGAAATGGAATTGATTGCTAAGCCAAGACGTATTGATAGTTTACGCTCACCTATCCGTCTGTTTCAGAAAATTGGCTTGCAACAGTGGCTGCTGCAGTCGAATTTTCTGAAAAAAACTAAAGTCCAAAGCTTGGTCTCACAGCTGCCGCCTGTTAAAAAGCCTTGTGCATCAACTATGGACCAAAAAACTTTAGCAACAGGGTGGGAAGAAGTTTATCCGGCGATCGGTAAACAGCGCGGTGAAGTGGGTTTGTTTCTGGGCTGTGTGGCACGGTTAGCGGATGCTGTGACGCTTAATTCAACAATTTTTGTACTGAATCGCCTCGGTTATAGAGTGCATATTCCATTTGCGCAAACATGTTGCGGTGCGATACATCAACATAGCGGTGATATGGCAATGGGCGCAACGCTTGCGCTGCAAAATCAGAAAGCGTTTGAAGCTTTAAATATACATACAATAATTACCACGGCGTCTGGTTGTGGTGTTCAGTTGAAAGAAGCTAGTGTTGGTCAAACAAGTAAAGCTTCAGGTTATAATGATGGAAGAGATTCCATATCGACTGTAATAGATATCAGCCGATTTCTTGTGACTGCTGAAGGCTGGGATGACGTTAAGATCGAGCCTCTTCCGTATCAGGTTGCCGTACACGACCCTTGTAGTTTAAGGAATGTTTTGCAAGATCAGTCCTATCCATACACCTTGTTAGCGCGTATTCCAAGTCTACGAATTTTACCACTAGCGGGTAATGACCAATGTTGCGGTGCAGCGGGAACCTATTTCCTCGATCAGGCAGAAATGGCATCAAAGTTGCGGGCTGATAAACTATTAGCAGTTAAGCTGAGTAAAGCTCGTTATATTGCCACTTCAAATATTGGTTGCTCGATGTACATTGCCAGTGGATTGCAAACAACTGATGTTGAGGTGTTACATCCTGTTACACTACTAGCACGGCAAATGGGTATACAATAATGGCTGAGATAAGCGCCGAGTTATTTATAGCAATAGGCACTAATGAATTACTAATTTTTATAGGAAGTCATAATGCTAAATATTGATAAATTTATTATTGGTTTTGACAGTGCATTGCGTACCTTGTTAACACCTGCTACAACATTACGTTCAGTACCTGGTAGTGATTTGCCTGAAGCCGATTTGAGCGAAAGTGAGAAAAAGGAATCAACAGCGTTAATGCGGATTAATCATGTGGGTGAGGTGTGCGCGCAGGCGTTGTATCAAGGTCAGGCATTAACTGCGAAAAATGAAGAAGTGCAAGAAGTGTTGATACAAGCTGCCCGTGAAGAAACGGAACATTTGGCTTGGACGGAGCGTCGAATTGCTGAACTAGATGGTCGGAAAAGCTTTCTTAATCCATTGTGGTATGGTGGTTCTTTTACTATTGGGGCTGTAGCTGGAATGCTAGGTGATAAATGGAATCTAGGTTTTCTTGCCGAAACTGAGCATCAGGTGGGTGAGCATCTGGGTGGGCATTTAAAACGATTGCCTGATCAGGATGTGAAAAGTCGAGCCATCGTAACTCAAATGCAAATTGATGAAGCTAGCCATGCGACTATGGCCATGTCACAGGGAGGTGTGGATTTACCAATACCCGTGAAAATAGCGATGAAAATGGGGTCAAAAGTAATGACTCGCACAGCCTATTGGGTTTGATTATTCGAGTAAATTTTTGTAATAAACGAGTGCTATTGGTTTACACATGCAAAATGTTAATTTGACACACCAGTTTTTAATTGCAATGCCGTCTATGATTGATTCGGTGTTCTCAAAAACTGTGACTTATATTTGTGAACATAACGAGCAGGGTGCATTAGGGTTGGTAATAAACCGACCGACCGATTTAACTTTAACGAGTTTGTTAAAGCAATTGAGTATTTCAAGCGTTGATGCGCAATCAAACGATACGTCGATTGTGTTTGGAGGTCCTGTACAGGTGGACTGTGGGTTTGTGTTGCATAATCCCATGGGTAAATGGCAATCAACATTAAGGATCAACGAGGAAGTGGAATTGACAACTTCGCTTGATATCTTACGTGCCATTGCCAACTCTGAAGGTCCAGGAAAAATGCTTATAGCACTGGGTTATTCCGGATGGGATTCAGGGCAGATCGAACAAGAAATTGCACAAAACTCATGGCTTACAGTACCTGCATCTTCTAATATACTCTTTGATTTGTCGTTTGAAGAACGGATGCCTGCTGCATTACAGTTATTGGGCGTTGATTTGGTCAATTTGTCTAATGAGGTGGGTCATGCTTGATTCATTATTAAAAGGACGGTATGGCGAAGTCAAGATACCAGTTGCCTGTTACTGAGCCTAAACAGCGTCCGCTTTCGGGCACAGTACTAGCTTTTGACTTTGGAATAAAACGTATCGGAGTTGCTATAGGTGAGTGTGGTATCGGACTAGCTCACCCTCATTTAACTATTAACGGCGAGAAAACAGAACAGCGATTTTTGGCAATCGCACAGTTAATTGAAACATGGCAGCCGGTTTTATTCGTCGTGGGATTGCCAACCCATGTCGACGGGACTGAACATGAATTAACCAGATTAAGTCAACGCTTTGCTCGACGTCTAGAAGGACGTTTTAACATTGACGTGGCGATGGTTGATGAGCGTTATACATCCCTTATTGCCAGCGAAATGTTGCGTGAACAAGGAGTTAAGGGTAGAAAGCAGAAACCGATGCTTGATCAAGTGGCTGCACAACAAATACTTCAATCTTATTTCGATGAACAAAATACAGCCAATATTACCTGACGCAGAAAAAATATTTACTGAATTAGAAGATAAATTACGCTTAGAAATAAATGAAAACGTAGCGCTTGTTGGTGTTCGGACGGGTGGTATGTGGTTGGCGGAGCGATTGCACCATAATTTAGGATTAACGCTACCGCTAGGTATGTTAGATATTTCATTTTATCGTGATGATTTTGATAGAATCGGCTTACATCCAGATGTTAAGCCATCTGATATTCCGTTTGAAGTAACTGGCAGCCATATTATCTTGGTGGATGATGTGATCTATACTGGACGAACGATTCGTGCTGCAATGAATGAGTTGTTTGACTATGGCCGACCGGCTAGTATTCGACTTGCAATATTAGTTGATCGTGGCGGGCGAGAACTTCCGATTGCAGCGCAGTATGTCGGTGCTACTCTCAATTTGACGCCTGACAAATCGGTGAGTTTGCAGCAGGGGGATGATGGAAAATTAAGTCTGAGTTTACTTGACAAACATTATTCAAAATGAATAACAGGAATCCACAGTTAAATAAAAACGGTGAATTACAACATCTCCTTACTACAGAGGGGTTGCCTGCTGCTATCTTAGTAAAAATACTTGATACCGCGGAATCATTTGTTGGCGTGACTGAGCGTGATGTTAAGAAAATACCTTTGCTGCGTGGTAAATCTGTGTTTAATCTATTTTTTGAACCCAGCACACGGACACGCACAACATTTGATATCGCCGCAAAACGACTATCAGCTGATATTTATAATCTGAATATTGTCGCATCCTCGCAAACCAAAGGCGAGACTCTGCTGGACACAGTTAACAACCTTTCTGCTATGTATGCGGACATGTTTGTTGTTCGGCATTCACAAAGCGGTGCTGCGCACCTAATTGCACGTCATGTTCATCCAGAAATTCATGTCATTAATGCTGGTGATGGCAGTCATGCGCATCCCACGCAAGCATTGTTGGATATGTTTACTATCCGACGTTACAAAAAGGAGTTTCATAATTTACGTGTCGCTATTGTTGGCGACATTTTGCACTCAAGAGTTGCACGCTCTCAGATTCATGCATTAACAACATTGGGTGTGCCAGAGGTACGGGTTATTGCGCCTAAAACATTGTTGCCCAACATGGTTGAGCGATTGGGTGTGCATGTTTATCACGACATGGAAAAAGGTTTGCAAGATGTCGATGTGTTGATGATGCTGCGTTTGCAGAGTGAACGCATGCAGAGTGCGAATCTCCCTAGCTCAGAAGAATATTTTAAATATTACGGCCTTACCCAGGAGAAGCTCTCTTTAGCTAGCCCTGATGCCATTGTTATGCATCCTGGACCGATGAATCGCGGTGTTGAGATTGATTCTTCTGTGGCTGATGGCCAGCAATCGGTCATCTTGTCGCAAGTGACATTTGGTGTGGCTGTTCGGATGGCGGTTATGACAATACTGGCGGGGAGCTAGCGGTGTGAAAATTCACATTAAGAATGGACGCCTAATTGATCCAAAAAATGGGGTTGATGCGGTGCAAGATATTTTTATTGCCGCGGGTAGAATCCATATGATAGGAAAAACGCCAACTAATTTTAAGGCTAATCGAGTGATTGATGCACAAGGATTAGTTGTATGCCCGGGTTTGATTGATTTGTCAGTACGACTGAGAGAACCAGGGCTTGAGTATAAGGCGACACTAGAGTCAGAAATGGAAGCAACAGTTTCTGGTGGTATCACCAGCCTTGCTTGTCCGCCAGATACGGACCCGCCACTGGATGAACCTGGTCTGGTTGAGATGCTCAAGTATCGTGCAATGAATCTTAATTTGGCGCATGTTTATCCCATTGGAGCGCTAACACAAGGACTGAGAGGTGAGCGGCTAACGGAAATGGCTGAATTAAATGACGCAGGTTGTGTTGTTTTCGGTCAGTCAGAAGTGCCGCTGACAAATCTGCGTGTAATGATGCAAGCCATGCGATATGCATCTACTTTTGGTTTCAGTGTATGGCTACGACCTCAAGATGCGAGTTTAACCAGTGATGGCGTAGCGCATGATGGTGAAATAACTACTCGACTGGGTTTGCCGTCAGTTCCCGTGTGTGCAGAAACAATTGCTTTATCCAATATTTTATTATTAACGAAAGAAACGGGAGTTAATCTCCATTTGTGTCGATTGTCTAGTGCTGAAGGGCTTAATATGGTGCGAGCGGCTAAACAGCAAGGTTTGCCAGTAACCTGCGATGTTTCAATTAATCATCTTCATCTTTCTGACATGGATATTGATTTCTTTGATTCTAATTGTCATATGATGCCACCGCTTCGTAGTGCCGGTGATCGAGATGCGTTACGGTCTTGTTTGCAGGATGGCACGATTGATGCCGTATGTTCAGATCATTCTCCCGTTGATGAAGATGCCAAGTTGTTGCCTTTTGGAGAGTCAGAGGTCGGTGCAACGGGTGTAGAGTTATTATTGCCATTGACATTAAAATGGAGCATGGAAATGCGTGTGCCATTAGTGACCGCATTGGAAAAAATAACCGTAAAACCAGCCAAAATACTGGGTATTAATGCAGGTCATTTATCAACCGGAGCTGCTGCTGACGTATGTATTTTTGACCCTGAAGAATATTGGACCGTGGCGACGGCCGCGATTAAAAGTCAGGGTAAAAATACGCCCTTTCTGGGAATGGAGCTACCTGGTAAAGTAAAATATACCGTAATAAATGGTCATGTCGTTTATGAAGACTGAATTAAGATTGATTAAATGTATCTCGGTATAACCTAACAACCCGTAACGAAACATTATTTTGGAGTGATATGACAAATCCATTACTTGATTTTTCTGGATTACCGCGATTTGAAGAAATTAAAAACGAACACATTACACCGGCAGTAGAAAAATTGCTTGATGAAAGCCGTGCAGTTATGGATAAAGTCCGTAGCGATGCGATAGAACCAACTTGGCAAAATTTCGTGCAACCTATGGCAGATACAACAGAACGTTTGTCTCGTGCTTGGGGTCAAGTTTCGCACTTAAATGCGGTGATGAATAGTTCGGACTTGCGTGAAGTATATAACGCTAATTTGCCAAAAATTACCCAGTTCTATGCAGAGCTTGGACAAAATCAGCAGCTATTTGAAAAATTTAAACAGCTACGTAATAGTCAGGAATTTGAACAGTTAAGCTCAGAGCGGAAGAAAATAGTTGAAAATGAGCTGCGTGATTTTAGACTGGGCGGTGCGGAATTGCCAGAGGAAAAAAAAGCGCGTTTTCTCGAAATTCAAGAAGCCTTATCGGCACTTTCATCTAAATTTGGTGACAATTTGTTGGATTCAACAAATAAGTTTTCATTGGTTGTTGAAAATGCGAATGAGCTGACCGGTATTCCAATAGATGCAATACAAGTAGCAAAAGAAGCCGCTAAAAATGATGCAACATTGAATGACGGGTGGAAATTTACTTTACAAATGCCGTCTTATTTGCCGGTTCTTCAGTATGCGGATAATCGAGTATTGCGCGAGAGAATGTATCGTGCTTTTACTACCCGCGCTAGTGAGCTCAATTGCGAAGACCCCAGTCAGATGAATGAAGGTGAATGGGATAATGCGCCGTTGATTAATAGCATTCTTAAATTGTGTGAGGAAGAAGCGCATATGCTGGGTTTCAGTTGCTATGCAGAAGTGTCACTCGCAACAAAAATGGCTTCTACACCAAAGCAAGTGCTAGCATTTTTGGGTGAGTTAGCGGCTAAAGCACGGCCTCATGCAGAACGTGATTTTAAAGAATTGCAGGTATTTGCTGCTGAAAAATTAAATTTGGAGTCATTGGAAGCCTGGGACTTAGCATATGTCAGCGAGAAGCTGCGGGAAGCGCGTTATGCTTTTTCGGACCAGGAGGTGAAGCAGTATTTCCCTGAGACTAAGGTCTTGCCGGGAATGTTTAAACTGGTAGAAAACCTTTATCGCATTAAGATTGTCCAGGCAGATGTCTCGGACAAAGTTCAGTATTGGCATCCTGATGTTAAACTGTTCGATATCAACGATTCAACTGGAAAACTCATTGGACAGTTTTATCTTGATTTATATGCCCGCTCGACGAAACGCGGTGGGGCATGGATGGATAGTGCCATTACTCGACGACGTATTGGATCGGAAGCAAACGCTATCCAGGCACCAGTAGCTTATCTAAATTGTAATTTCTCAGCGCCCGTTAGTATTGATGGAAAATTCCGTCCCGCTTTGTTTACACACAACGAAGTCAATGTGTTATTTCATGAATTCGGTCACGGTTTACACCATTTGTTGACGCAAATAGAGGATTTAGGTGTGTCGGGTATTAATGGTGTGGAATGGGATGCCGTAGAGCTGCCAAGTCAGTTTATGGAAAATTTCTGCTGGGAGTGGGATGTGTTGACCGATATGACACAGCACATTGACAGTGGCGAGTCGCTTCCTCGTGTGTTATTCGACAAAATGTTGGCCGCTAAAAACTTCCAGAGTGGCTTGCAAATGTTGCGTCAAATTGAGTTTGCATTGTTTGATATGCACTTGTATTACGATTTTGACTCAGCTGGTGATAAAACGGTGTTGCAGCTTCTAAATGAAATTCGTCAGCAAGTCGCAGTTGTGATTCCGCCTGCATATAATCGTTTTGCAAACAGTTTCGCGCATATTTTTGCGGGCGGATACGCGGCTGGTTATTACAGCTATAAATGGGCTGAAGTGCTGTCTGCGGATGCGTACAGCATGTTTGAAGAAAGTGGTGCTGGCAATGTTGTTAATGCCGATACAGGTTCTCGCTTTTGGAAAGAAATTCTTTCCGTAGGTGGTAGTCGTCCAGCACTCGAATCATTTATAGCTTTTCGTGGCCGTGAACCGAGTATTGATGCTTTGTTGCGTCATAACGGCATATCAACGGCTTGAGTGGCTCATATTTGTGAACTGAAGATAAACGATCCTTATATTCAGCAATAAATATAAGGATCGAAACTTTTAATTTTTATCAATGATTAGTTAGTGATAAAAATTCGGTCGAGCTTATCCGCTAGGTTTTGCTTAGGATAATCCCACTGTAAGTAATAGGTTGCATCGATTAATGGGTTTCTAATTTCAGCCACAATATTTCCGTTATCAGTAATAACAGGTGGAAGCTGTAGTGTTTCAACATCGTCAACTTTGCGTGAAACGCTTGCAGAAGTAACTGGGCGTCCTTCAGGTAGTTTAACCACTAAACGTAATAAATTGGTTTCGTTATCTACCGTATGTGCAAGTGTACACCGGGTGTTTTTAAACGCGTCTTTATGGTTGAAAGATAACTCGATATCAAATGCTTGCCCTGACTTTAAGTTGCTATCCAACTTGATTGCTGCATGTGTGTTGCTGTCTTCTTGTACTTGCTCAGCAGGCGGTGCGCCATTAATGGTGATGTAGCTAACAAACCCATTAGAGTTGATATTTCTACACCAAAATTCTGAAAGACCTGTTTGGTTAGTAACAACCGCATGTTTTTGTGTCTCGGCTGCTTTGCTGCCATTATTGTCTTGGATAGTGATTGTTCTTTCTAAGTTTGAAATAGTAAACGATGTTTTGTTGAAGTGACGAAGCGTATAGTTAAGTACCAAGGCGCTGATTGTCAGTATTATTCCAGAGAATAAAAAGTCGGTAAAGATTATAAGAAAAACTCCAAGAGCGGCTGATAAGATGTTGGAATACAGCGCTAGTCGGTCGGATTTGTCAAACATTCAAAGCTCCTCAGTATGTAGGGAATTGCTAGTCAAATTAGTCAGCAATTGTTTAAGTATTACACATAAAAACAGAGAGTTTATCAGAGAGCAGGCTTAGGAAAAAGTAAGATGGCTTCTTGATTGCAAAATGTCTGTTGCGATTTTATCAGTTTGTTCATTTTTACGTGTTTTATTTCTCTATTTTTTGCTAACTTTAATCTAAATTGTAGGTGCATTACAAAATAGTTTGATCCATTTGCATAGAGTTTTAGTACTTTAGTACATGACGAAATGTTTAACATAGGATGTATCTACCAATAATTAAAAATTTATAACTAATTGAAAAATAAAATATATACAATTTTGGCATGAATATTGCTTATAAGTGTATATAGCGTAAATCAATGCTATAAAATTATAATTGATTAAGGAGATACATTTATGTTTAAGAAAACATTAATTAGTACATTACTTGCGTCGGTAATGTTTGTTAGTGCGGCTCATGCTGGTCCTTTTATTCTAGCTGGTACCGATGCGGATGATCATGGTGGTGCAACTGCCACAGAAAATCTTACAGGTTGGCTTTTCATGCAACGGGCATTAGAGAACCTGGCATCATCATCTGCACTCACAAATGGTCATTTGAATGTAGTTAATCTAGGAAGTAGCAGCACTGGCGAAGCTGGACGAGCAGCAGCCTCAGCTTTTGGTTTTTCTTCATTGGCTGGTGGGGGTGGTTGGAGTTTTACCAATATTGATGGTGTTACGGACGTCGCCGACTTTTTTGCAGGTAATGGCGCCGTCAATATTAATAATACCGGTATTATTATGATGGACTCAGGCGGCAATGTTGGTGGTGGTTCATCATCAGCTGAAAGAGCGGTTTTTACAGCTAATGCAGCGGTCATTGATAACTTTTTGGGTGCTGGTGGTGGTTTGTTCAGCCAGTCCAACGGCTATGGTTGGGTAACATCACTACTCCCAGCATTAACTATTGTTAGTGGTGGTGGATCTGGCGCTAACCTAACGGCAGCGGGTAATGCCGCATTTCCTGGGTTGACTAATGCCGATTTGACAGGTGGACCACGTCATAATCGTTTTGATAACACGGGTAGCATACCTGTTCTTGCAGTTGATAATAGTGGTACAGCCGTTATTATTGGATCAGCTGGAGGTTCAATTACTAACCCAGGTGTTGTTCCTGTGCCAGCCACGTTGGCACTGATGGGGCTTGGTTTAGTTAGTTTTGTTGGTGTTTCACGACGTCGTGGTCATGCAAAAACACTTTAATCTGATTGAGATGTTTGAAGAGTATTTGTAACGCCTCGCTACTTTGACAGCGAGGCGTTTTTCTTCTAGTAAGAAAGCTAGCCCAATATTGCACTAGTTTCTGGAATTTAATTGCCGAACTGATGGGTTACAGACCTAAATTTAATATACTGGTGCAATATTGAGGTTAGGTTTTTGGGAGTTTATTCGAATTTAGAATGGTTGTGAGCTAGTTTTTTTGCTTTACTCATTATCTAATAAACCCAAGAACCCACCGGACTGATGGCTCCATAGTTGTGCATAAAGCCGATTGTTAGTAATTAGTTTGGCGTGGCTACCTTGTTCAACAATGCGGCCTTGGTCAAAAATGATTAAACGATCCATCGCAGCAATGGTTGATAGACGGTGGGCAATGGCGATGACTGTTTTTCCTTTCATTAGTTGATACAGGCTTTGTTGAATGCTGTCTTCCACCTCTGAGTCTAATGCGGCTGTTGCTTCATCCAGTACCAAGATGGGTGCATTCTTAAGTAACACTCGGGCAATGGCAATACGTTGGCGTTGACCGCCTGATAGCGTGACACCGCGTTCACCGACGTGGGCATCATAGCCTTTGCGGCCTCTGATATCTTCGAGTTTTTGGATGAACTCATGTGCCTGAGCTTGCTTGGCTGCGACTATCATTTCTTCTTCAGTCGCATCAGGTTTGCCAAATAAAATATTGTCCCGTACGGATCGATGGAGTAGTGAAGTGTCTTGAGTCACCATGGCGATGTTGGCGCGTAAGCTGTTTTGACTAACCTGGCTGATATCTTGATTATCAATACTGATACTGCCATGTTGAATATCATAGAACCGTAATAACAAATTAACCAATGTTGATTTACCTGCACCTGAACGACCTACGATGCCGACTTTCTCGCCTGCAGCTATCTGTAAATTAAGATCTTTAAAGATGTTAGTTCTATTTGCATGATCTTGTTTATAGTATGAGAAATTGACGTGATTAAAATTGATGACGCCTTGCGTGATGACTAAGTTATTCACATTCGGTTTATCAACAACAGTTTGTGGATTAGAAAGGGTATTGATGCCATCTTGTACGGTTCCGATATTTTCAAATAAGCTACTGACTTCCCACATGATCCAGTGAGACATGCCGGTCAAGCGTATGGCAATGCTTAAAACAATAGCTATAGCACCGGGACTGATGGCATCGTTTGACCATAGATAAATGCTTAATGCACCTGTGAAAAATACCAACAACATATTGATCGACCAGACACTGATATTAAGTCCTGTCACCAAGCGCATTTGTGGATGGACCGTTGCCATAAATTCATTCATAGCCTCTTTCACATAGGCAGACTCTCGTTGGTTATGCGAGAAAAGTTTGAGAGTGAGGATATTGGTGTAGCTATCGACGATGCGGCCGGTCGTTATTGAACGCGCGTCAGCTTGTAGAACAGAAACTTTTGTTAATCGTGGGATAAAGCGATAGAGTATGCAGACATATGCGAATAACCAAATAAGCAGCGGTATACATAAACGTAGGTCAGCATTAGCGACTAATATTAGGGTTGTAATGAGGTAGACGGTGACAAACAGCATGACGTTGAGTAGCTTCATTACGGTTTCACGAACCGCTAAAGCAGTTTGCATCACTTTAGTGGCAATGCGGCCACTGAATTCATTCTGAAAAAATGCGTAACTTTGATTAAGAAGGTAGCGGTGCGATAACCAGCGGATGATCATTGGGAAATTGCCTATCAATGTCTGGTGTATCACCATTGAATGTAGTAGTACGATAATCGGTATGAAGATTAGAATAAAGAAAGATATACCCAGCAGGGTTTGCCACTCATCCTGTAGAAAATTTTGTGGGTCTCTTTCTGTTAGCCAGTCGACCATCTGCCCTAAAATGCCATAAAGTAAGGCTTCGCTAACCGCCAGGCAAGTTGTCAATACGCCCATTAGTATCAGGTAAGGCTCTATACCATGGGTGTAATGTCGACAAAACTGATATAAGCCCTTGGGCGGTTCTGTGGGATGTTCCGGTGGGAACGGATTTATGCGACGTTCAAAAAAACCAAACATAGTTTTTTAACCGCCACTTAGTCGCTCAAAAATTCTAAAACCAGCAACATATGTCCCAATTGCAGAGCCTAATGTCGCCAATATAAATATGAGCAGGATGCGTGTGACTTGATTACTCCACCAACCTTTTAATGTGGTTGAGTCACTTCTGAGACGGTTAAAATCGGCAACTTTTGGTTTGCGTATATAAGTTTCAGCTGCAGCAACCACCATTCCCGCACCGATGGTCGGGTTTAACGAGGTTAATGGGGCGGCAAAAAAAGCAGTCATGATGGTTAATGGGTGCGCAAAAGCGATGGCTGCACCTAATGCAGAAAGTCCGCCATTGATGAGCACCCAGTCAATGATCATTGCAGTGCCAATCTCCGGGCTACGCATAAATCCGATCGTAAAACCGACTAGAATCAGCCCCACAATAAACCAGGGTAGATACTTAAACCAGTTGGATGACTCAGGAATGGCGTCAAGTTCATCTATGATTTTATTTGGATCATGGGAGGTTTTGGTGCTCAGTTGTTCGACCATACCATTCAAATGACCAGCTCCAATGATGGCGAGTATATGCTGGTATTGATTCTCCTGGCTTTCTTTTCGTAAGCGTGCGGTCATATATTCGTCACGTTCACTAATGAGAGGCCTAAATAAGTCTTTTTCATCCTCTGCAAACTGAGAAAATGTACTTTCCAATACATCACCTTCTTTGAGCCGCTCAATTTCTTCCGGACTAATTTTTTCTTGGCTAACTACGCTGCCAATTAAACCGCCAAATAAGCCGAGCCGCTTCCACCAGGGAATGTTTCGATAAATACGCTTGAGTGTTGTGCCTATTTCTCTATCTATTAATAAGACAGGTAATTTAGCGTCGGTGGCATCTTTAATCGCCACACGCATTTCAGCACCAGGTTCTATCCCCATTTGTTCTGCCATGCGTTGTTGAAAAGCACCTAGTGCCAAACTTGCGGTAACCATGCTTGCTTGGCCGCTTTTAATTACTTGAAATAAATCCATTTGAGCCATAAGCTCAGGATTAACAATGGCTTTATGGCGGCTGGGGCAGAGTTCAACTGCTACGGCATCATACTTCCCTGTGGCGATCAGCTCTTGAACCTTGTCAGCGCTGGCTTTTGAAACATGTGCTGTACCGAGAATAGTGATACTGCGACCATCAATCTCGATGGTTTTAAGTGGTTCAGTTTGTTCTATATTTTTCATTTTTGGATCAAGTGTATGATGAGTCTCTGGAAATAATCGCTATTTTCCCTTTTATTTTAAGCTATGGGGAATTTATATGGGTGTATATTTGTCCTTAATCTAGGGGGTTTACTCTAGAAGCAAAGCATTTAGTAGATTTAGAATTGATAGTAAATGTGTGGTTTATTGATGCAAGTTGGTATGTAATTTATGGATTCATGACGAGGCCCCTTAGCCCTACTTTTATGTAGGGCTTTTTTTTTGCCAAAAAACAGTGTGGTCAATCAAACACTTTGTAGATTTTGTGAACATTAGAAGCCAGAAATAACTCGTGTTGCAGCATGAGGAAGGTTTTCGTGGTCTGATCTCATCATCCCAAAACCAAATTGTATTTTTGCATCTGTAAAGCGAAATCCTGCCATATTAAGCATGCTCCAATATTCGTTAAACTGATAACCAAATAGATAGAGCAAGTTGTTTTCAATCGCTTTACTATGTTTGTGGTACTCGCCTATATATTGCCAACCATAAATAAATTGCTCGGTATTTAGAAAGTTAAATGTGCCTTGTAATGCTATCTTGTAAGCTTCTAATTCTGAGTTTGTCATTAGAAATTCAAATTCTATACCATGCCTATCAGCATAGGCATATTCAAACTCAGGGCTTGTTTTGGCGGCATGTTCTTCAAAGTTGTATTGCACTCAGGAATTAAGTTCATACTCATTTCTGCTGGCTTCTAGTGGTAAGACTAAGTCGAACACCATGGGTTCAGGTAGGCGAGGCGCCTCTCTAAATGAAGCACTACAACTAACACTTGGTAGAAGGAGTAAAAAAAGAAACCAAGCTGAAACTGATTGAATTGTCATGTAATTAGTCAATGACCAAATTGATTAAGGTTGTCTGGAATACTAGTGGGAATATATTAATGATGTGGAATGCTGCGGAATAATTCGTTTGATGTCGAATTAAACTGAAGCGCTATCACTGTGTATCAATAATATTTCAAGCCTAGTCTATTAGAACCATTGGGTGAATTTCAAGTTTTTGTGTTATTTCATCAGCAGCTTGTCTTGCGAGTATCAAGTCTGAAAAAGGTCCTGCTTGTATTTTAAATAATCCGTTTTCTTCTGCAATGCCAAGATTGCCACCTAACCAAGGAAGCTCCGATTGCATATGCGATAGAAAATTGCTGGCATTGTTCTCGGTGCCAAATGCACCCAACTGCAGATAGATTGTATCTATACCCGTCGTGGCAATCGGTGTTTGTATTATGGGTTCAGTTACGGGTGTTTGCTGAACCTGTACTTTTGTGGTGTCCGAGTGCATTCCAGGGATGAGGCTTTCAACTTCTACCATGCTTCTTCCGCTGGTGATGATGTCTAGTTTATGTGCTGCTGTATAGGATAAGTCTATGATTCTGTCCGCAAGAAATGGTCCGCGATCATTAACCCGAACAACGACAGTTTTGCCATTTTGAACATTGGTGACTCTAACATAACTGGGCAGTGGCAGTGTCGGGTGTGCGGCTGTCATCGCATACATGTCATAGACTTCACCCGACGCGGTTTGGTTGCCATGGTAGCGACGACCATACCATGAAGCTACCCCTTGTTTTTTGTATTCACCCAAAGTTTTCATAGGGTGATATGACTTACCCAGAGCCGTATAGGGCCGCATGTTGGCTTTACGCAGGGATTCAATCTTGGGTGTGGCATCAGGTATGGCATCCAAATTAACTGGCGGATGTTTGCCAGGCCCGTCGTCAAGGTAATAACCACCACCTTGGCTTGCCTTAATGTCGCTGCCTGAGGTGCTATATTTTGTAGTACTGTTGCAGCCAACCAGTAGAATCAAAACAACAAGAGTAGCTATTCGCACTAAGTTGATGATATTAATTGCCTGATTGTTTGCGGTGTCTTTGCTCATGTTTTTACCAATTTAGGGTGCGTTTGTATGCTCATTAACATACCAAAACCTAATAGCATTGTCACCATAGATGTCCCGCCGTAGCTGATTAATGGTAAAGGGACGCCAACGACTGGCAGAATACCACTGACCATACCGATGTTAACAAAAATATAGGTGCAGAAGGTTAAGGTAATCGAACCGGCGACTAATCGCGTAAATTGTGTTGAGGCATTCGCAGTGATTATCATGCAGCGTGCGATGACGATAAGATATAGTGTCAGTAGCAGTACATTTCCGATGAGTCCAAATTCTTCTGAAAAAACAGCGAAAATAAAATCAGTGCTGCGTTCAGGTAAGAAATCCAGTTGTGTTTGTGTCCCATTAAGCCAACCCTTACCAACCAAGCCGCCGGAGCCAATTGCAATAGATGACTGAATGGTGTGATAACCCGCACCAAGTGCATCTTGTGACGGGTCAAAAAGGGTCATGACACGCTGGCGCTGATAGCCATGCATGAATGACCATATGATCGGTATGCTGCAAGCTGCAGTCACGAATAATCCGGCTAATACTCGCCATGACAATCCGGCCAAGAATATAACATAAAAACCACTGGCGGATATTAAAAGTGCAGTGCCTAAGTCAGGTTGACGCAATATCAACAAGATTGGTATGAGTAGTAGAATGGCGGCACCTGCATAATCTCTAAGCCGAAGGGTAATTTCATGCTTGTCAAAATACCAAGCCATGATGAGTGGTACAGCAATTTTCATTAACTCAGAAGGTTGGATGCGCGTGATGCCAACATCAAGCCAACGCCTTGCGCCGTTATGGATTTCACCAAATAACGCGACACCGATCAATAAACTAATTCCAATCAGATACATTGGGAGTGCAAGGCGAAGAATTTGTTGTAGCGGAATATTGGCTATTAGCCACATGACACCAAGTGCCACAAGCATATTAATGGCTTGATTACTAACTCGTGAAATATTGGAGCCAGTTGCACTATATAGCACGACCAGTCCCACAAGCATTAATAAGATAATGCCTGCGAAAAGGAACCAATCAATATAGCGTGTCAGGTAGTGCCATAATTTCTCGAGTTGGTACACAAATTTCCTTTATAAACTCAAATTGTCTTGGCTGGAGAGTATTGAAAATTAAAGGTGATCATGTGAATGATCATGGTCATCTGTTACAAAGTTTTCTGTAATTGGTATTTTTGATGACTCAAGCGGCTTTCCTAATAGAAAGTAATCCATAACTTGACGTGCTATCGGTGCTGCTACGGCGCCGCCATGCCCGCCATTTTCAACTAAAATAGATAAAACAATCTTTGGCTCGTCCGCAGGCGCATAAGCAACAAATAAAGCATGGTCGCGATAACGTTCTTGGACGTCTTTTTCAACGTATCGTTCACCTTGTTTAATATTGATAACTTGTGACGTACCTGTTTTACCAGCAAACGTGTATTCAGCATCTTCGGCGGCGCGTGCTGCTGTGCCACCTGGATGAGTGACGGCTTCCAATGCGTCGCGAACAATGGCCATATTTTCTGGTTTTATATCTAACGTATAAAGTGGATGTACATCAATTTTCTCAAGAATGCCCAATTCATTGTTCTGAATTTGCCTGACAAAATGTGGACGATATGCTTGACCTTTATTGGCGATAATGGTAGTGGCAAAAGCTAGTTGTAACGGCGTTGATAAATTATATCCTTGACCGATACCCACAGAGATGGTGTCACCGGTATACCATTTTTGTTTGTGACGCCTTATTTTCCATTCGGGAGAGGGGAGCAGTCCGCCGACTTCACCATAAATATCAATCCCAGTTTTTTTACCCAGGCCAAATTGACCAACAAATCGATGAATGTTATTAATTCCCATGTCATTAGCTAGGCTATAATAATAGGTGTCACATGAAACAACCAGTGATTTGTGAAGATTCACCATGCCATGACCACCAACTTTCCAGTCACGGAAACGGCGATTACTTCCGGGTAAACTAAAGAAGCCGGCATCGCTCAGCGTATATTCTGGTGTGCGCAGATTAAGTTCTAGTGCCGCAAGTGCCATGAAAGGTTTGAACGTAGATCCTGGTGGATACAAGCCACGTAATGCGCGGTTATTCAGTGGTCGATCAATAGAGTTATTCAATAAATTCCAATTGTCATGATCAATGCCGCCAACGAAAAGGTTAGCATCAAAGCCTGGTTTGCTCACAAACGCAAGTATTTCACCGGTTGCTGGATCCATAGCAACCAATGCACCGCGTCGTTCACCAAAGGCGTTGACGGCGACTTCTTGTAAATTAATATCTAAGGAAAGTATTAAGTCATTACCAGGAATTGGGGGTGTGTGTGCAATGACACGAACGGACCGACCTGCAACATCGGTTTCTACTTCCTCAAAACCCGTTATACCATGCAGGTGCTTCTCATAACTTTGTTCAATACCAATTTTCCCAATATGATGGGAGCCTCGATAATTATCTAACTCTTTGTTTTCTTCTAAGTGTTCTAGGTCTTTGTCATTGATCCGATTAATGTAGCCAATGACATGGGAGGCAATGTCGCCATAGGGATATTCACGTAACAAGCCGGCATTAATTTCAACGCCCGGAAATCGATAACGATTAGCTGCGAAACGTGCGACTTCTTTGTCTGACAAACGAGTGCGTATTGGCAGACTTTTAAAGCGTTTGCTCTCTTTCAGTAATTTGCTGAAACGTTGGCGATCATTGGGTGAAATCGCTACGATCGAGGCTAATTCATTCAAGGTGGCGTCAAGATCGGAAACCTGGCTGGGTACGATTTCTAATGTATAGGCTGAGAAATTTTGTGCTAATACTTTGCCATTGCGGTCATAAATTAGACCGCGATTAGGCACTAGCGGTTGTATAGAAATTCTGTTGGCCTCTGCTAATGTATGATAGTGATCCCCTTTGGAAACTTGCAAATAGAATGAGCGGGCAAATAATAAAGTGAATAAAAAGAATACAAAACCCGTACTGATTGCTAGCCTTATACGGAAGTGATATAAGTCAAGTGGATGGTTACGTAGCTCTACTCGATGCTTCATATGATATTAGGGTCGTCTTTTGGTTTACGTAATATCCCTAATATAAATGAGATAAGAGGCCAAGTTAACATGCCAGTTAGACTGGCTAAGAAAAAATGCCAACCTGGAAAATCAGCGCCACCAATCACACCCGTTAACAGAATGATTACTTGCATAAGAATGAGAATCAGAACAATCTGTGGTACTTGTTGTAATGGGTTAAAGATGCGTAGGCGTCGATGGAGTACAGATGCAATGTAAGCAACGATACAGTAAGCCAAGGCGTGCTGACCTAAGATGCTGGCATTGCTAACATCAATTAATAGTCCCATAAGAAATGCGATACTTATGCCGAGTTGTTGAGGCTGATTAATACTCCAGTAAATTACGGTTAATGCGACGAAATCAGGACGTAATATAAGAAACATTCCTTGCAGTGGTATTAGATTTAGTAGTAGTGCAACAACCAAGCTAAAAAAAATAAACCAGCCCGTTGCCGGTATGAGCGCGTCTTGTTCAGGGAAGTTAACGGACATAATTTTTTCTTTACGGACTATCTGTTGTTATTGCTGTCGATAATTCTGGCAGTGTTTCGGGTGTGGGTGGCATGAATGACAGTATCAAAACTTGCCGGTTTTGGTCGACGCCTGCAATGGGCTGGCTAGTGATTTTTGCAAATGGATTTGCAGGGTTCCGTTCAACCATTGATATTTCTGCAACGGGCAAGCCCGGCGGGTAAACGCCATCAATCCCAGAAGTGACTAATAAATCATCTAACTGAATGTCCGAGTTAATGGACAGGTAACGTACATCTAATTCGCCATTTTTACCAGTTCCTGTGACAATAGAGCGCAATCCATTGCGTACGGTCTGTGTCGGTACGGCATGGCCATTGTCGGTAATTAGTGTGAGTTCTGAAGACCAAAGATAAGTCTGAGTGATTTGTCCAATAACGCCTTTATCATCAACAACAATTTGACCCGGTTGAATGTTGTGTTGACTGCCCTTGTTAAGCGTTGCTTTGTGATTGAAAGGATCTCGTGGAAAATACAATATCTCCGCGATAATAGCTTTAGTTTCAATTCGTTGTACTGCATCAAGTAGCTGACGTAAGTGGCTATTCTCAGCTTCTAATGCCTGAAGTTGTAGTAATTGTTTTCGATTGACAAGATGACGTTGTTTTAGAAAGGCATTTTCCTCAATTAAATGGAAACTCGCAAGAAATTCTTTAAGTGAGTTATAGGTATTAGCTGGTACATGTGCAATTATTTGTAATGGATAAATAATGACGGCGCCAACTTGGCGAATCTCAGGGAAATAATTGATTCGCGTATCCTCGACCATCAACAGTATTGAGAGCAATACAAAAAAAAATAGTCTCGCTAGCGAGCCAGGGCCATGTTTAAAAAACTGCGGTGCTGAACTCATTACTTTCTATCTATCCAGATTAATTTTTATATAAATGTAAGTATAAACTGGTTTCAAGTTGCTAAGTTATCTAATCATATGCAAAAATTCCAATGGAATGATCAATGTTTTCAAGCGCAATACCTGCGCCACGCACGACGCAGCTTAGTGGGTCTTCTGCAACGATGACAGACAAGCCCGTTTCTTCCATAATCAGGCGGTCAACATCACGTAATAATGCGCCACCGCCAGTAATAACCATACCTTTTTCAGCAATGTCTGAACCCAATTCGGGTGGCGTGTGTTCAAGTGCTGATTTAACTGCACTGACAATGCTATTTAACGGCTCCGCCAATGCTTCTAAAATTTCGTTACTAGAAATGGTAAAGCTGCGTGGTATACCTTCAGCCAAATTGCGTCCCTTTACTTCAATTTCACGGACTTCTGAACCAGGGTAAGCAGAGCCAATTTCCTTTTTAATAAATTCTGCTGTCACTTCACCAATCAACATACCGTAGTTGCGGCGAATATAGTTAATGATTGCCTCATCAAATTTGTCGCCACCTACACGTACAGAATTTGAGTAAACAATACCGCCCAATGAAATGACACCTACTTCAGTGGTGCCGCCGCCAATATCAACGACCATAGAACCTGTTGGTGATTCAACCGGTAATTCAGCACCCAGTGCTGCGGCCATAGGTTCTTCAATTAATTCGACTTTACGTGCGCCGGCCCCATAAGCAGCTTCACGGATTGCACGGCGTTCAACTTGGGTTGAGCCATATGGTACACAAATAACAATGCGAGGGTTGGCTGAGAACAAACGCGGTGGATTAACTTTTCTGATGAACATCTTTAACATCTGTTCGGTGACAGTAAAGTCAGCAATAACACCATCTTTCATCGGACGAATCGCGGTGATGTTGCCGGGTGTACGGCCCAACATTTGCTTGGCGGCTAACCCAACTTGTTGAATCATTTTTTTGCCACTGGAACCACCTTCGTCACGGATGGCAACAACAGATGGCTCATCAAGCACAATTCCTTGACTGCGAACATAAATTAATGTGTTGGCAGTACCCAAATCGATAGCCATATCTGTTGAGAAATAACTTCCCAACATATTACCGTTCAAAAAATTAAACATAGTGGCAAAATCCGTTAGTGTTATTAATATCGAGCTTCTTTATGATAAAAGGAGAAGTTAAAAAAGAATGTGCTGATTAAACGGGTCATGATACCCTAATACTTCTTTAAATATAAGGTTTCCAGAATCTAATGACTTTATCTCTTGTAGATGTAAAGCGTGTTGCAGAGCTTGCTTATATTGAGACAAATGAGGATGAAGCCAACGCGGCTTTAACTCAGTTAACGGATATTTTTGATCTCATTGAACAAATGCAAGCTGTCGACACCTCGGCGGTTGAACCCATGTCTCACGCGCAAGATGTTACCCAGCGATTGCGCAGTGATGACGTGACCGAATCTGATCAACGCGAATTATTTCAATCGATTGCACCACAGGTGGAAGAAGGGCTTTATCTCGTGCCTAAAGTGATCGAATGAAGCTAAAGTTTGATGCAAGCATAATACGCAATTTTTTATACCACTTGATTAATCTATATGTTTAACGCCAGTCTTAAGCAGCTTTCCACACAGCTTGCAGAAAAAAAGATTTCCAGTGTCGAATTGACCGGGGAATTTCTCAAGCGTATAAAAACCCAGAATCCAAATTACAACGCTTTTATCACCGTCAATGCAGACATGAGTCTTGCGCCGGCCGAAGCCGCCGATGAGATGATTGCTGCGGGTAATGTCAACCCATTAACCGGCATTCCCTTTGCCCAAAAAGACATTTTTTGTGCCAAAGGCTGGTTAACCA
>JAJFJG010000164.1 GCA_021774265.1 Nitrosomonas sp. | reverse complement strand
ATGCGTATCTTTTCTTCGGCTGAATAACTCCGACGTGTTGCGCGTCGTATATCACGAACCGCTTTTTCCGCACTTGGCTTTTGGTAATCTTTTGTTGTCATCATCACTCCTGCTTTAGTAGTAACGATGAACTAAATCCGGTACTGCCAAGTTAACTGTATCTGAGCGACAATAGAGGAATGAAAAATTCAGCTATCCTATACAAGCACTACAGATTTCCACCAGAAATTATTCAATACACAGTGTGGCTTTATCATCGATTTAACTTAAGTCATCGTGATATCGAAGACATGTTGGCTGAGAAAGGAATCATAGTAACCCATGAATCGATTCGTCTATGGTGCAACAAGTTTGGTTCGGTATATGCCTGGAAGCTGAGATGCCAACATCAAGGATACGGCGACACATTCTTCCTTGATGAAGTATTCGTAAAGATTCAAGGCAAGCAACTGTATTTGTGGGGGGCGGTAGATCAAGACGGTGAAGTGGTCGATATTTTGCTGCAGGCACGCAGAGATGGTAAAGCTGCTAAGCGTTTCTTCAAACAACTTCTCAAGAAATGTCGAAATGAACCCAGAAAGATAGTGACAGATAAGTTGAGAAGTTACGGCGTCGCCCACCGAAAACTTGTCCCAGACGCGATACACGATACTTCCCAGTATGCGAACAATCGCGCCGAGCTTTCACACCAGCCGACCCGAGAACGAGAACGAGGCATGCGCCGGTTCAAATCGATGATGCAAGCTCAGCGATTTTTGGAGGCTCACACTGCTGTGAGCAATCTATTTATCCTTGGCCGTCATCTGGTATCTGCCAGTGATTATCGGAATTTAAGACAGGGTGCTTTTGCGTCTTGGAAAAAGGTAACAGTAGTTTAAAGCCTGCAATTAAAGTATTTCGGTTGTGTCGAAAAGTTAACTTGGCAATACCCGTATGTGCGTTGACGAACATACTGGATCTCGTTCAACGTGTATTGTTCAAAAACAAAAAGCGATTGAAATCTCATTTATGGTTTTTTTACAAAAATGCGATCAGTCTGACAATGAGGGAATTAATCGGAAAATTTTATTTCTGCTTAGCAAGTCTAAACTTTTACTGAAAGAAGCGTATTAAGTTGTTAGCAAAATTCCTTTAATTGATATATCGCTAATTCGTATTACGCTCATTAAGCAGATAAAACAATTTGGGATTCATCAAATGCACCATTTACTCAACAAACCGATTCATATTATAGGCATAGGCGGTATCGGTGCAGTCATTGGTTGTGTTTTAGCCCGGGAAGGCTATTCCGTGATTATGGTCGACGATCATCCCGGAAAGATACAAGCAAGTAAAAAAAATGGGGTCACGGTGGCTGGATTAGGCACACTATATGCGCCCATCATGGCATTTGACGATTGGACTCCACCGAATGAAGGATTTATTCTGCTGTGTACTAAAACCTATGATAATTCAGCTGTACTTGCCCGTTTGCCTGACAACGCTTTCTTAATATCTATTCAAAATGGTTTTGACCCAGAACTGGAGCGATTCAACTATGCGTGCGAGGGAGTCGTCTCTTTTGTTTCAGAGTGTCAGCGTGATCGTCCCATAACAAAAATCACACGACCGGGTAGCTTGCATATCGGCGCACGCCGATCTACCTCCGCTGACGAACAAGCTGACATCATGTCATTGGCCGCTGCATTGGGTAAATCCAGTCTATTTACCGTCGAGTATGTTCCAGACATCCGGCCTTACAAAGCGACCAAACTGATGTACAATGCCGCCATTTCGCCACTTGCGGCAATGGCTGGTATGGATAACGGTGAATTATTGACCGGTCAACTGGCTAAGGCGCTATTTTTTGCATTGCTGCTTGAAAACTACACAATTCTCCAATATGCCAAAATTCCCCTTGCCAAAATTGGACCATTCCATCCCAAAACAGTCTCTTTGATTCTACGCACACCGTGTTTACCGGCGTTTATGTCCATTTTTTTTCGCCCATCGCTACGCGGCACTTATTGCTCCATGGCCCCCGATATGTTGATCGACCATGGGCGTACTGAAATTGAGGCTTACACCGGCCACCTTATTCGGCTCGCAGGTGGATTCCCTTGTTCATTGAATCGAGCAACATTTGCGCTCATTCAGAAAATTACACAAGAAGGCTTAAAACCGCAATACCGATATTTGCAGGATTTAGCAGACAATTTACCTGATGGAATTCTACCTTGATTTTGGTCACTGGCGGCGCCGGTTTTCTGGGCTCCCATTTGGTCACTCAGTTACTAGATATGGGCCAACCGGTACGTGTCCTGGAGCGACCTGGGACCTCTCTCGATCATCTGCCACTACATCGACTTGAGTTGGTCAGCGCTGACATTCGTGATGAGCATGCCGTGCGGAAAGCTGTGAGTGATTGCGAATATGTTTATCACCTCGCCGCCGATCCTAATCTTTGGCGTCGTGACCGCCGGGAGTTCGATAGCATTAATCGTCTTGGTACCATTCATGTCATGCACGCTGCGCTTGCAAATGGCGCTAAACGGATATTGTACACAAGTACTGAAAGTATTTTATCTTCCCCAAATTTCAATGGTGGTGCCGTCGAAAAACTTCATCTCAAAGCAAGTGATATGCTCGGTCCGTATTGCTTGAGTAAGTTTCAAGCAGAACAAGCAGTCTTTCGCATGGTAGAAGAAGGTGCCCCCATTATTGTGGTCAGCCCTACCCTACCCGTGGGACCTGGAGATCGATTGCAAACACCACCAACACGTTTGTCTTTAGCCTTTTGTAGGGGCGAACTACCTGCTTATCTTGATTGTCAGCTCAATCTGATTGATGCAAGAGATGTTGCAACGGGAATGATCCTAGCAATGGAAAGGGGGAAAATCGGAATACGCTATTTGTTGGGTGCAGAGAACCTATGTCTTTCGGATTGGCTGAATATTCTGGGCGCGGAAACTGGGCAACCCTTGCCACGTTGGAAAGTTACTTACTCACTTGCCTTTACGGTGGCATGGTTCAGTGAAATGTGGGCGGATTATGTCAGTGGACAAATACCGATGGCAACGATAACAGGGGTGCGTCTGTCCCAACGCAACATGTTTTTTGATGCTTCTGCCAGTTTGAGTGAACTTGGCCTCCACCCGCGGCCCCTCCGTGAAGCTGCGCGCGATGCCGTCGCCTGGTACCAATCGCAACAATGGCTTTAGACCTACTGTACCCCGTCAGCGCAAGTTGGACAGATTAACTTGATTGGCTAAGAGACGGATTTAGTTCATCGTTACTACTAAAGCAGGAGTGATGATGACAACAAAAGATTACCAAAAGCCAAGTGCGGAAAAAGCGGTTCGTGA
>JAJFJG010000163.1 GCA_021774265.1 Nitrosomonas sp. | reverse complement strand
GCGCACAATCTGGCGTTTTGGGTTGGGGATTTCCAAGCCCATGCTGGTTTTCCCCGGAATGGTTTCAACCACGCGGATACTGGCGACCGATAATGCACGCGCCAAATCTTTGGCTAGATTGATAATCTGGTTGCCTTTTACGCCGACGGCTGGCGAGATTTCATAACGGGTGATGACCGGGCCGGGGTAGGCGGCTACAATTTTGACTTCTACTCCGAATTCCTTGAGCTTGCGTTCAATCAGGCGTGATGTGGATTCCAAGCTTTCCTTGGATATCGTCGCGACATCGGCTTGTGGTTCATCCAGTAGATGTAAGGGTGGTATCGCTAAGTCAGGCCGCTCAGAGAATAGACGCAATTGTTTTTCTTTAAGCGCTGCTGATGATTTTTGGATGCTGGTTGTCGGTGGCTCGATATGTAATGACGTTTCCGCTTGTGGTGCTTGTGGCACATCATCAGGATAAACGGCCTCATATTTTCGTGACAGCGCCGCGTCTCTTCTTTTGTCTCGCCAAGCTTGCCAGCGATCTCTGGCCAGTAAAAAATAATTTTCGATCAGTTCGCCAATTTTTTCAACAAAGCGTACCCACGATAATCCTGTAAATAGACTAAAGCCAATCGCAATTAATATTAATAGCGTTAAGGTTGCACCCGAGAAACCCAGTACCTGAGAAAGGCCGTTACTAATGGTCTCACCCAGCAGTCCACCAGCCATCCGCGGCAAGGTGACGTCTAATGAATAAAGTCGTAGCGATTCCAAACCGCTACTGGCCATCAATAAAGTGCCGAAGCCAACGGCAGAAAGCACTAGAGATCGTTTGTCAAAAATGCTGGCAACGTCTATTCTGCGGTAACTCCAGAAAACCGCAGAAAGAAAGAACATAATCCACCACCATGCCGAAATGCCGAATAGGAAAAGTAATAGATCAGCTAACCACGCGCCAATATACCCGCCGGCATTTTGTAGTGTGTCAACATGGCCACTATGTGACCAGCCAGGGTCGGCGCGATCATAACTAAGAAAGATCAATAGTAAATACAACGCAGCACCTACCAGCAATAACCAGCTAGATTCGCGCAGAAGTCTGGAGAGCTTGGGCGGTAAGGGTTTGGCCTTTGACTTCTTAGCCATTGGCTTGTTGAGGAGACTCATTTAGATATCAACGGAGGATGAGGTGGCATTTCGTTTGCCAAAACGTAATTATATAAGAGAATCTCAGTGAAACGCCGGTAAATTCATACATTGATCACCGCTAATTCTGGATTGGCGAATGATTACATAGATTGGAGTCATCCGAACCTATTAAAAATAACTCGCACAAACAAATGAATAATTTGGATTTACTTTAATCATGAGTAAACCTGAGCGAAAGAACTATTTTTTAATGTGAAGTGGCTCAGACTTCTATGTTGCCGAAAAGCTGGGTGTCTGAATGGGTGATTTGGTTGTTTTGTGCACGTATCTACGAGCCCATTAATGCGTTACCATATTGATGATCATGTTGAGGGAGTTTACTATGACTAAGAAGACTGAGTCTTTCAAAGCACGCGCTGTTGGGATAAACCATGTTGCGCATGAAGTTGGGGATATTGATGAGGCGTTGGCATTTTATAGTCGATTCTTGGACTTTGAGATTCACGATAAGAATGACTCGGAGGTATTTATTTATTTCGGTGACCAATTTATCAATTTTACGAAGCACAGCAATAGAAAATCTGATGAAAAACGACATTTTGGAATCGCTGTTGATGATAAGGAATTGGTGCGTCGGTCACTTGAAGCGATGGGTGTTACATTGTTAGATGGCCCCTTTTTGGATTTTCTTGATCCATGGGGAAACCGAATAGAAATTACCACCTATACCAACATCCAATACACAAAGGCAGACCATATTCTGCGCGGTATGGGACTCAGTTATCTCACCAAGACCGAGCAAGCACTGGCTGAGTTACGTGCGAAAGGGATGGCGCCAGGCAATGAAGCGGGCGACAAGAAAATATGAATCAATTAAGAGACAAAATCACCTTCTACTGCGATGGGGTTGCCTAAGTTGTATCAAGAACCGAAAGAACTATTTTGCTGTTTTTTTACTCTGTCGAGGCAAATGTAATCGGATTCTTATCATTTTAATAACATTTCTTAAGTGCAATATATGCGAGTCGGTATTGATCTGGGTGGGACAAAAATAGAAGGTGTCGTGCTGGATAATGAAGGTAATGAGCGGTTGAGAAGGCGTGTGTCAACGCGACAGTCTGAAGGTTACAGGGCTATTCTGAATGACATTGAACAATTGGTTAAGCAGCTTGAAGCTGAGATTGGTGCGAAATGTTCGGTCGGGATAGGTACACCTGGTGCTATCTCGACGGTAACAGGTGCGATGAAGAATTCAAATACGACCTGTATGAATGGGCAGCTATTGCTTGAGGATTTGCAAATGTTGTTGGCTCGGCCGCTACGTATTGCCAATGATGCCAATTGTTTTGCCTTAAGTGAAGCGTTGGATGGCGCAGGCCAAGGCCGTGATGTGGCGTTTGGTGTGATCATGGGCACGGGTGTGGGTGGCGGAGTAGTGTTTCAGGGGCAGTTGCATCAAGGGCTTCAACATATCGGCGGTAAGTGGGGGCATAATATTCTCGAACAAGACGGCCCAGATTGTTATTGTGGGCGCAAAGGTTGTGTTGAGACACTGATTTCTGGTCCTGGTTTAGCGTCTGATTTTCATCGCTATGGCGGGAATGACGCCCTAGTTGCCGGAGATGTTGTCATGCTGGCAACACAAGGCGATCCGTTGGTAGAAGCGGCCATGCAACGGTTTTTTGACCGTTTTGGGCGTGCGATGGCAATGGTAGTTAATATCCTAGATCCCGATGTTATTGTGCTGGGCGGTGGACTTTCAAATGTGGATAGACTCTATTCTGAAGGGCGTGACCAAGTGGCGCGTTATGCATTTAATGATGAATTTATTACGCCTATTTTGAAGAATATTCACGGTGATAGTTCCGGCGTGCGTGGTGCGGCGCAGCTGTGGTGTTGTGAAGAAATCTAATATCACGCAATAATTCATGGATTAACTGGCAATTTACTTAGCTTCAATATTCCACCAACTGGTGAAATATGCAGGCTAGTTATTTTGGATTAAAGCGACAAATTTACATGTCGTTATAAATGGAGTTTTCTGTATTCAAGAGAACACTGATATTCCTAAGTTATTCATTAATAAGCTTAGAGGTAATGATGGAAGCAACAATAGTGATGACAAAAAAACCTTCTTTAATCAAATCTAAATTCAAGGCCGCAGGGATTCATTTAGGTATCAGCAGCGTTATCTTTTTGATCCTGTCCTACTTCATCATTTTTCAGTGGTATCCATTTCCATATTTTACAGCCGATGGTGGTTGGCAAGGTATTCGCATCGTCGCCTTGATTGATTTGGTTTTGGGACCTTTACTGACTTTAATTATTTTTAATCATTATAAATCTCGCCGTGAAATCCGTTTTGATTTGGGTGCCATTGCACTTGTTCAAGTGTGTGTTTTAGCTTGGGGAATTTATACGGTGCATGACGAGCGACCTGCTGCAGTTATTCACTGGGACGGCGAGTTTTATACCATGCCATCAAAGAGTTTTAAGGAACAAGGTATTTCTTTAAATGAGCTAAAGCAGTTTAGTGATCAAAAGCCGCCGCTGATTCATGCTTATCGTCCTGCAGATCCTGAGTTGTTGCATGAGATATTAAGGCTGTCAACTGAAGAAAGTTTGGCACCAATCGAGCAGTTACACCTCTATCGTTCATTCAAAGAAAGTCGAGATGTTGTGTTTATGTATCAATTAAATATTGATGAAATTATTTCGCATAATGACATGATGAAGGTTGAGCTAGATACTTTTTTGGCAGGGACTGGAAGAGAGAAAGATGATTTTGTTTATATGCCGCTTAACGCCCGTTACCATAATGTGATTTTAATTTTTTCTAAAGAAGGTGATGTTAAGGGTACTTTAAATGCGCCTTATAAAAATTAAAAGTGATTATAGTTTGTCTCCTGTGGAAGCAGGCGGTAAGTATGTGTGAAGTATTTAGTCGTCATCTTCTAATTCTGCGCTCCAACCTTGTTTCTTAGCTGCTGCGATGGCTTCATCATAAATACGTGTATGGCGTTGTTGCAAATCTTCGGGTAAGCGGCTGGGTAAATGAGCATAGGGTTCCCACGCAGCATAGACTTTTTCATACAAATTTTGCATTTGCTCGCCACTCCATCCAGCGCATGTTTCAGACTCCGCCAAAATACCAAGTACCCATGCGTCGCGCACCATGCGGCCAAGGTGTGTTAGTCCGTTATTATTATCCTGATGGACGCCGACATAAAGTTGATCAGTCATTGATTTTATCCCTTAGATTGCTGCAAAAAAGTGGGGTAGATTGCTGCGGATTCTACCATGCTCCGTTTGGAGTGGTGTTTTGTTATGCGTCAAAGCGTTGTGTAACATGATTTATCATACTTTTAGCTAGTTCCTCTTTGCCAAAAAATACAGTGCCTATTTTGTCTTTATTTAATAATGCTGCTTCGTCTTCGTTATTGGTACGTAATACAATTTCAATGCTAGGATTCAAGGTGCGTGCGGTTTCTACCATTTGACGAACATTAAGCGGGTCGGGAACCGCAATAACCAACATAGCAGCATCGGTAATATGCGCTTGAATGAGTACTGATGGTTCGGTAGCGTCACCAGACACGGCGGGTACATTTAACTTACGAAGATCTTGAACTAACTCACGGTTTTGTTCTGCGATGATATAAGGGATGTCTTGTTCATTTAACGCATGAGCAATGCGTTTACCTACATGCCCGTAGCCAATTAGTACAACTTGGCCTTTAAGAAACTTACGTGCGGTACTCATAGGCAGCTCGGCATAAGGATCATCGCGGCGCTCGAAGCGACGTGCTAATGCAGAATGCCGTAGTACCCAGTTACTTACAGGGGAAATTGCAGCAAAAGCGACAGGATTAAATGCGATGGAGATGATCGCGCCAGCAAGCACCAAACTGACCCCTTCAGCGGGCATCAAGCCAAGTGATAGACCCAGCCCTGCGAGAATGAAAGAAAATTCACCGATCTGACCTAAACTGGCCGCAACGGTAAGTGCGGTGTTGAGAGGGTAACGCAGAATAAGCGCTAATGCCATGGCAGCAATGGATTTTCCAACTGTAATGATGGCTACCACAGCTAATACGTGCATAGGTTCATCGACTAATATCATGGGATCGAACAGCATACCGACAGATACAAAGAACAGCACTGCAAAGGCGTCGCGAAAAGGTAAAGACTCTTGAGCAGCGCGATGACTAAATTTGGACTCTCGCATGACCATGCCGGCAAAAAAAGCGCCCAATGCAAAAGACACACTAAATATTGCCGCAGCGCCATAAGCAATACAGATGGCAAATGCAACGACAGCCAGTGTAAATAATTCACGTGAGCCAGTACTCGTAATTTGCCATAATAGCCAGGGTAAAACGCGGCGACCAATGACTAACATTAGTGCGATAAAAGCAAAAACTAAGAATAGGGTTAGCCCGATGGTGTACCACAATGGAACTGTGTCATGTTCGGCGCCATTTGATCCACCTAAAATAACGGCGAATGTAGGTAAAAGCACTAAAATTAATACAGTGACAAGATCTTCGACGATTAACCAGCCGACGGCAATGCGACCATTCATGGTTTCCAGGAAACCATGTGATTCCAACGCTTTGAGCAAAACGACCGTGCTGGCACAAGACAACGATAAGCCCAATACGAGGCCGGCACCAAAGGACCAGCCCCACGACGAGGCTAATGTCATGCCTAGTATTGTTGCAACGGTCATTTGAACGATTGCGCCGGGGACGGCGATGCGCTTAACGGCTAACAGATCGTTAAGTGAGAAATGTAACCCAACTCCAAACATCAGCAGCATGACACCGATTTCTGCTAGTTCAGCAGCAATTTCTACATCAGCAGTGAAACCCGGTGTCTCTGGACCAATGATGATCCCGGCTAATAAATAACCAACAAGCGCGGGGATTTTTAGTTTTTCGGCAATAAAGCCAAAGATTAAAGCAAGACCAAAACCAGCGGCGATTGTTGTGATTAATGTTAAGTCGTGATCCATTTATATTCTTTTTATTGTTTAGTTAATTGTTTTAACATGAGTTTGGAGTGTTGGATTAATTTAGAGTGAATTTAACTGTTCTGAGCAGGATGAAATAGCTCCCGGTGTGAAGGCCAAAGTTATGAACCGCTAAACTTAAACCGCTAAATTATAGCCTATGTCAGTAATTTTAGCTTGTCAATGATATACTTTCTGACCGGTAAATTGGGGCGTCACGGGATAATACTTAGCTGGTTTATAAACGAATGACTGCCTCCTTAAAAGTTTGAAATCAGGAGGAAATAAGATGGAAGATGTTTTTGACTATGCGAGTTTTTCACTGCTTTGTATTATGCTCTATATCACTGCTTTGAAAACGGTTTATGACCCGGATGCAAACAAATTTCATCGTTATGGTCGGGTTGTTTTAATTTGCTCTATTACGGTCGTAGTTGTGTCTTATTTGTTTTATTTAATTCCGCGATATCTTTGATATTTCAAGGGGAAATAAGTTGCTGTGAAATATGACATGATGACGTTCATGATTTATGACATTTGCAATGTTTCCTAAAATAATTTTCTTTAAATTGACAGTATTTTTTGAAATGTCATTTTAAAAACGCAAGTTTTTATATGTGGTGGTTTTAGCTGCTTGTCCTTCATTTATGTAAAAAACTTAGTTATAGTTAATTTCTGTTTAAGGATGATATTCAAAGCCTTGTGCAGTATTTATGTTAATTTGATGATAAAACCCTTTAAATTAAAATAATAGTTTGGGAATGAAAACGGGCTGTAGTAATTTGTATATTTTAAAGAAATAATAGGTTCAATTTTATGTCTGTAAGAAATCTTGTTGTTTTTTCTCAGTCTCAGAATACGCCATATTTATCGGCACGTTATCATGATCTTTTTGGCATCGATCATTTTAATAGCTATACCGATTGGGCTGTAAAGAAAATAGTTCCTGGCGCATTTGTGATTGAAGAAGGCGATGAGAATTACATAACTTCAACGGTAGATGCCATACGTAAAGATCAAGAAGTTTTTGATACATTATGTTTTGTAATGGGATCTATTAATTCATTCGACAGTCATTTGGTGGATGGGCAGTTACTGCCACCGCTTGATCTTCAAGAAGAGATTAATCAAGTTGCAGATCTAAGAGAATCCTATAAACAAGTTGATAACGATATTTCGAAAACGGGACGCTTAATCAAATATCTTTGGTTGCGACCTAAATTTATACTTCGGCCGTATCATGAATGGCAATGCCAGCGTTTCTATCAATACCCGTTGCTTGATAAGTTGAGTTACGATGCAACAGACTCCTACGAATGGTTGCTTACCCTGGCTAATACAAAGATATTGGAGCCTTTGGTTCTGATTGACCGACAAAGAGAATGTGCCTTTTGTCGTTCTTCTCATTTGAGTTTTGTTGATGTTTGTCCAAATTGTCGAGCAATTGATATTGAAATACAACCATCATTACATTGCTTTACATGTGGGTGCGTCGATATTCAAGAGAAGTTTCTTCATGATGGGATCCTAATTTGCCCTAAATGCAGCACTCAACTGCGCCACATTGGTAGTGATTATGATCGCCCAATCGAGAATTACGGTTGCCAAGCCTGCCATCAAACATTCGATGAGGCTGAAATACTGGTGCGCTGTGCAATGTGTGAAAAGGAAATGAAGCCCAATGATCTCGTGTCTAATAAAATTTATAGCTGGCAATTAAGCGATAAAGGTCGAACGGTTGCTGTTCGTGGTACTGAAGTGGATATGCTTTCAAGTTTTGATCAGTTAGATTTCATTTCAATAGATTTATTTGTGCACAATCTCGATTGGTTGCTGACTTCAGCTCGGCGTTATCCAAGTATCACCTTTAGTTTATTCGGTATTTATTTTGCAAACTTGCCTGAGCTGGTTGAAACAATGGGGCATTCCAGGTTGTTACAAATGCTTGAGTCCTTCGAGCAACGATTGAGAAATATGTTGCGCACACCGGATCTTTCGACGCGTTCTTCTGAAAACTTATTATGGTTGCTACTGCCGAATGCTGATGAAGAGGGTTTGCGTGGCTTTCAAGTACGTATAGAAGCAAATTTAGAGTCAATACAGGAAGGGAGCGAGTATAAATTAGAGGCGCGTTTCATGGGCATTGCCTCCTCACAAGTGCCTAGTCGAGAAGATGCTGAGCTATTGCTCGCACGCTTTCGTGGTGAATTGTTATGAATCTGTAACGATGCAATTACTGATAGAAATGTGGCAGGTTATTCTGATTACTCTCTTTCGGGGCGATGGTTTAATCTCGTACGTTTTAATGTTCATTCCATTTGTAGTGTTTCTGGAGTTGCCACTTTATTTGATTAGTTGGCTAGGTGTTTTTCGCCATTTAGTCAAAGAAAGCCACGAAGCACCATTTATACCTCCCCATTTTCCCAGCATTACTTGTCTTATTATTTGTTATTCAGAGGGAAAAGCTGTTCAGAACACCGTTATTTCATTGTTGGAACAAACATATCCTGGACACATTGAAATTATTGCGTTAGTTGATGGTGTGAAAAAGAATCAAGTAACGCATGATGCCCTGAAGGTATTGCTCCCTTTATTTTCTTCTCATGCTAAACGTTCATTGATCATTATTCCTAAGGTTCAACGAGGCGGACGTGTCTCTTCGTTGAATGCTGGATTAAGTCGTGCGAGCGGTGAAATTGTATGTGCTTTTGATGGTGATACCTCATTCGATAATCAAATGGCATATCGAGCATCACTTCACTTTGGTGACGCAAACACTGTCGCAGTTACGGGGCCGATGCGTGTGCGAAATGCTAAAGAATCTCTAGCTACTCGACTACAAAATTTAGAATATATGTTAACCATGCAAGTAGGTAAATATGGCTTGGCAAAATTTAATGTGATTAATAATGTGCCGGGTGCGTTTGGAATTTTTCGGACAGGGTTTCTTCGTAAAATTGGCGGGTGGAATACGGGCACTGCTGAAGATCTTGATCTCACCTTACGTATTAAGCAATATCAAAATCGACACCCTGAACTTAGTATGGATTTTGAACCGAAAGCCGTATCACATACCGATGTCCCAGAGAGTTTTGTTGACTTTTTCAAGCAGCGACTAAGATGGGATGGCGATCTGTGGTATATCTACGCAAATAAGCATAGCAAGGGGTTTTCTTCATCTCTGTTAGGTTGGAGAAACTTAATTTTTTTACTTTGGTATGGTGTGTTGTTTCAGATGGTCATGCCTTTCGTTATTGTGTTCTACATGATTTTTATGTCAATAATAAGTCCTTTAGTTTTGTTTCTGGCGAGCATGTCATTAATTTACTTTTTTTATTTGAGTTTGACGTTGATTCAGTTCGTTTTATATCTTGTTTTTATTTCAGATAGAAAATGGGAGGATCTTAATGCTCTGTTTGTGTTGCCAGTTTTTCCGTTATTTCATTTTTTTGTGCGTGTTTGGAGCGCTGTCGCGTTATTAAATCAAATACTTAATAGGGGGCATTTGGATTCGGCGATGGCGCCATGGTGGGTGCTTAAAAAGGGCAAGCAGTGAGAATAGTCATATTTGTTTTGTTGGTCTTCTTATTGGTGTCGATGACAAATGTTGCTGCTGAGGTAAGAACGTTGGATAGTTTTTATTCACACGTTGGGCAGGCTGCGTCTGTACTTAAGGCAAAAGCTGATTTAGAGGCCCAAAGCTCTGATTTGCTTGCGAAAGAAGCACAAAAAGGTTTTGAACTATTTGGTAGTATTTCTGCAGGTTATCAGAAAAGCCCATTTGCTAGAGAACCATTTGGTCGTTTTTTTGATCCAGCTGCGCGTCTTGGTGTACGTTATCCTTTGTTGGGTAGCGCGGAAAAGCAACAGCGTGCAATTGGTGATGCGACTACGCAAGTAAGGGTTGAAGATATTCGTTATGGTTGGAGCCAACGACTTGCTGTATTGTTTTTAGAAGAAAATTATGCTGCCTATTGGAGTGCGCAAAAAATGCTCGCTCTCAATGGTGCTTATGCTAGCCAGCGTCGTAAAAGTGAAATTATATTGCACCAAAGATATGAAGCCGGCATGTTACTTGCGTCTGATTATTTTGAATTTCAATCTGCTTTTGAACAGGCAGAACGTGCGCGCTTGGAATTTGATAGCAATAAAGAGCAGGCGTTAACACGATTAACTTACTTAACGAATACCGTCATTTCACCTTTTGAAGCAATCAAGCCGTCGCTGGTTCAAATTACAAGTGATTTTGCCTCCGACATCAATCAACCAGACTTGGAGATTTTGCAGGCACAGATTGATAATCTACAAGGAATTAGAGAAACTGAGAACTGGCGAGGAATTGACTCAGATATTTCTGCGGCAGTATTTGGTGGGCCTGCTATTCCGCATCCGTCTCCTGAATCAGCGCAATTTGGTTATGGTGGTGCAGTTGGATTTAATTTCAGAATGCCACTTGAGATTATGAGTTTCCGTAAAAATGAGAAATCTCGAATCAATAGTCAACTAATTAGTCATCAAACAGCGTATATCAGCCGTGCGCAAGAGCTTAATCTTGAATTTCGTTCCACCTTAAATCGTTACGAACAAATTTCGCAACAAATAAAGTTTCAACGTACTCGCCTTAATGCTGCGCGTGAATTTGTACGTGAACAATATTTGCGATTACAAGTGTTAGATGGTGATGTTATTGAGCAGTATATTCAGGCAATCAATCTTTATTACCGTACAGCTGTTGAATACCTGGAAGCAGAAACCGAAGAGTGGAAATTACATATTCGTCTGCGCCAGTTTGTTTCTGTGTTAAATTATAATGAAACAATTGCGCATGTAGAAACAAATTTTGATGTATTGCTCAAACCATTGCAACAAGCAGGACAGTTTTTTGGAAAGTCTTCTCCTACTGAACCAACTCTAGGTATTTTATCAAAAACACTTCGTGATAAACCTGTTCAGGGACAAACCATGACGGTTTCTGATGGTTTTGCAGTTTATATTTGGAACTATGACAAACTGATGTCTCATCCAGATGTTTGGGAACGAATCCAAAAATTGCAAATAAATCGCATATTACTTTCTCTAAATAAATCGGAGATTACATCAGTTGCTTCTAGTCCTGAGTTTCTAAATAACTTTATTAGCAATGCGAACCAGCGGGGAATAAAAACTGAGTTGCTATTAGGTGACCCTAACTGGATTCTGCCAGATGAACGCAAGAAGTTGCTTGAAATTATAAAGCAGCTGAGAAGCGTTAATTTTTCAGGTCTTCATCTTGACATTGAACCAGACCAACTTGAAGTTAGGTTGGAAGATAAAGAACGATTGGAGGAATTTGTCGAAACCATTCATTTAGCAAAAATAGTTTCTCCTTGGCCGGTAGGTGTCAGTATCCATCCTCGTTATCTGGTGCAAGAATCATCTTCCGGTATGTGTGTAATTTGTCAACTTCAACAGATAGGGGTTACTGAAATTGCGGTTATGTATTATTCACTGAATAGACAGAATATTGTTGCAGCGCTTAAACCTGCAATGAATAATTACCCTAGTTTGGTCTTTAGTCTTGCGCAGAGTTTGGAGCGTAAACTGGGACCGGAGAATAGTTATGTGCATAAGCCTCGACAGTTTTTTGATAATGCAATGACGCAACTTCAGAATCAACTTCAAGCCCCAAACTTTAGGGGGATTATTATTCAATCTTGGCAAGACTGGGAAACTTATTATGATGAAGATTCGATTTAATCAGCCTGAAAAAAGAAATCCTAGTGATGACCGAGGTATAAGCATTAATTATGGCCAAGCTAAACGCCCTGGCAGACCTTGGCGCTGGTATCTGATTGTAATCATAGTTAGCTTGCCGCTACTTTACTTGCTAGGTGTGATTGCACGTGAAATTATCGTTATTGAAGCTCACGGGCGGATTAAAGTGCCGATTATTACAGTACGATCTTCTAGCGAAGGATATATTCAACAAGTATTTGTTGAACCCTTGCAAACGGTGACAAAAGGGTCAAAACTGGCTTTGTTGACTAATAATACACTTGAAAACAATTATAATCGGGTGCGAAATGAACTTAATTTTTTAGATAAGGAAAGAGATGATTTACTGCGTCAATCGGGTATAACTGCATCAGATTCAATGCAATTGATAAATATTGCACGTGAGCAAAAGAGTTTTTACCTAAATAGGCTACGTCAATATGAATTATTGTTTGAACAGAAAGCCGCGACACAGGCTGAAATTGCAACAGCCCGTAGTCAATACCTTAGCGCACTTGAAAAATTAACTTCGATTGAAAATACACAATATACATCGCCAGAAATACGGCAGGTTGCGAACCGGATAAACCAACTTACTTTAGAGCTTGGTAAAACTCAGGATCAAAAGCAAGAATTAACACTTTTAGCACCCGAAAAAGGATTAATTACCGAGCTGTTTGCTCAAACCGGCGAGTATTTGGGTCGAGGTCAGCCACTGTTAGACATCATGTTTAACGAAAATACGTATATTAGTGCATTTATTCCGCCAAAACACCAGAAATTTGCAGTTGTTAATCAAATGGTTAAGGTGAAATTTCCAAGTGGGGAAACGGCTAAAGCTCGGATTGTTTCGGTTCCTGGTGTTACACAAAAATCATCAACAGAGGATCTGGGGCCTTTAGAAGCACCACACTCAGCCATTCTTGCTCAAATTGAATTAATTGGCGCGGTTAAAACACGGTTAATCCATGGGATGCCAGTTAGTATTCGTTTCCCTTTCTTTGCTAACTAAACAAGTTGTTATACTTAAAAAGTTGAGAACCAAGTGTTGTTTAATTGGGTTTCAGCTTTTGTTGGAATTGGACAGACTTTGATGGTGCGACCATTTCCTGTGGATAGACCATAAACACTGAATCCAGCGTTTAAATGACAAATCGACTAAATCCAATCTTTTCCAATCAAAAATTCAGTATAAAGTTTTTCTTCGGCACTGCCTGCTTCTGGTTTCCAATCATAGCGCCACTTTACAATCGGTGGCAGTGACATCAGGATGGATTCGGTACGTCCACCCGACTGTAAGCCAAACAACGTGCCTCTATCCCATACCAAATTAAATTCGACATAACGACCACGACGATAAGCCTGAAAATCACGTTCATTGTCGGTGTAAGGTGTGTCAATACGACACTCGACTAAAGGTCGGTAGGCTGTTAGGAAACTATCACCGACACTCTTAGTTAGGTTAAAGCAGGTGTCAAAATCAGGTCGGTTTAAGTCGTCAAAGAAAATTCCGCCAATACCGCGTGGCTCTTGTCGGTGCTTTAAATAAAAATATTTGTCACACCATTTCTTAAAATCAGGGTAAAAATTACCACCATAAGGTTGCAAAGCATCTTTACATGTCTGATGGAAATGGATGGCATCTTCTGCATAACCATAATAAGGCGTTAAATCCATTCCGCCGCCAAACCACCAAACAGGATCAGCGCTTGGTTTAGTCGCTTCAAAGTATCGTACGTTCATGTGAACAGTTGGCGCATAAGGGTTGCGTGGATGTAAAACCAGTGAGACACCCATAGCTTCAAATGAACGTCCAGCCAGCTCAGGACGAGCCGCCGTTGCAGAAGCAGGCAGACCATCACCATGTACATGGGAAAAATTGACGCCTCCACGTTCAAAAACGTTTCCTTCCTCGATAACACGACTCATGCCGCCGCCGCCTTCTGGACGATCCCATTGATCTTTCTTAAACGCGTTTCCGTCGACTTCTTCTAATTCTTTGGCGATGCTTTCCTGTAAACCAAGAAGGTACTCTTTAACCTGCGTTGTGTTCATTCAAACTCCCAGTAAATTTGTTGCGTAGACAAAATGCTCGTTATTTTACCTGTAGGTATAGAACGATAAAAGAATTTCATTATTGATTTGCCTCAATTCATTGTCATGACCAGAAAGTTAACTGCTCATATGTTAAAATTTATGGATTGTAACAATGAGAAAATGTAATGTCTGGTAATACACTTGGTAAGCTTTTCTGTGTTTCTTCCTTTGGTGAATCTCACGGTCCTGCGATTGGTTGTGTCGTTGATGGCTGCCCACCGGGATTGAAAATAACCGTCGAAGAAATTCAACAAGAACTAGATAAACGTAAGCCTGGAACTTCACGCCATGTTACCCAGCGGCGCGAATCAGACACGGTTGAAATCTTGTCAGGTGTGTTTGAAGGTAAGACTACGGGCACCCCAATCGCCTTACTCATCCGCAACGAAGATCAGCGTAGCAAAGATTACAGTAAAATTATGGACACTTTCCGTCCAGGACATGCAGATTATGTTTATTGGCAAAAATATGGTATTCGTGATTACCGTGGTGGTGGACGTGCCTCAGCACGAGAAACTGCAGTGCGTGTTGCAGCAGGGGCAATTGCCAAGAAATGGTTACAGAAGCAACACGGTATAGAAATCCGAGGGTATATGTCACAGTTGGGTCCGGTTGAGATTCCTTTTAAGCAGTGGAGTGATGTGTGCCAAAATCCATTCTTTGCTGCGGATGCAAGCTATGTATCGCAACTTGAAACATTCATGGATAAACTGCGTAAATCAGGTGATTCAGTGGGCGCCAAGATTAGTGTTGTGGCGATGGGTGTTCCCGTTGGTTGGGGTGAACCGGTTTATGATCGCTTAGATGCTGAAATAGCCTATGCTATGATGAATATCAATGCGGTGAAAGGTGTGGAAATAGGCGCTGGGTTTGAGAGTGTGAGCCAGAAAGGGACAGAACATTCGGATGAAATGACTCCTGATGGTTTTCTGAGTAACAATGCCGGTGGTATTCTTGGCGGTATCTCTACAGGTCAAGACATCACGGTGAATGTGGCGATTAAACCAACTTCAAGCATACGTTTAGGGCGGCGTTCAATAGATAAGCAAGGCAAGCCTGTCGTTGTGGAAACACATGGACGGCATGACCCCTGTGTTGGTATTCGTGCTACGCCAATTGTCGAGTCAATGTTGGCCATTGTTTTAATGGATCATGCCTTGCGTCACCGTGCACAAAATATGGATGTCGTGTGCGATACGCCGATTATTTCTCGTACTATTAATGATTCTGAAATAGCATCTTCCCAAACTAAAATAAAACCTGAAATAAAAGAAGATACAGATCCCGATGAGCCTTAATATCAAGGTGTTTTATAATACTTCACCAGGTCTCAGGCTCAAACTGTTGATCCAATCGTAATGGGGATACGTTTTCTGCCAAATTGCCCGGTAAACGTTTCAAAACAACCGGCAATCGGGGTGTTGCAATCTGCACAGCGACCATCTTGAGTTAGCCGGTATTGTTTAATCTGATACCAGTCACGTACTATCAGCTTATTATTGCATGATGGGCAGTAAGTTGTATCGTCTTCCTGATTATGCACATTCCCGGTATAGGCATATTGTAGCCCTGCATCCAGTGCTAACTTTCGGGCTTGGCTAAGCGTTTCAGCTGGGGTGCCCGGAATATCATTCATTTTGTAATCAGGGTGGAAAGCGCTGAAATGTATAGGCACATCGACACCTAGTTCCTTCACAATCCATGC
>JAJFJG010000162.1 GCA_021774265.1 Nitrosomonas sp. | reverse complement strand
TGAGGTTGTTCCAGTGAGCATGCCAGGAGCGGGAGATCTGAGGGTATTTTCCATTCCAACGCTCATAAAACTGATCCAATGCCAGCAAGGCTTCTTCTTCTGTGACAGCTGGTAGATTTGTTTTAAATCGGCTGTTACAGGGTTTATAGTCTTTCCATGGCACAAATTTCACTGAGTTACGAATCATGTGAACAATGCACAGTTGAATTTGCGTATTCGGGAAGGTGGTGCTGATAGCATCAGGAAAGCCCTTGAGACCATCGACACAAGCAATCAGAATATCTTTTACGCTACGGTTTTGAAGTTCCGTGAGTACATTAAGCCAAAATTTGCCACCTTCATTTTCTGACAGCCATAGACCCAATAATTCTTTGTGGCCATCCATATTGACACCCAATTACGGGAGCCCAATTAGCCCTTAGAATGAGTGCGTGAGATGAGCTGTTAAAGCATCTGACAAAGCGTGAGTAGGTGAGCACCTATATAACTACTGATGAAGGCTGGTCGTGTTTAGTTGAAACTAAGTTAAGAAGGTAATAGGTATTAGGGATGAAATGTCGTTTGCTTCAGAAGAACATATTCAGTTATTGATCAGATCAATCCCTTACGATAAAAAAATTGCGTCGCATTGTTAAACGCACTCCCTGCGTTGCCGCTCTACTCAATGCAAAACAAAAAAATGTGGGATAAAGTTAGAGTATGTTGCGTTAAGTTTAGGTCATATATTGCCGTTAATGTTAATTAATCAACAGCATTTTTATTATTACATTCCAATAGGTTGGTTATATGGTTGCGGCAACTGAGCACGATTCTGAAAAACCAACACGCGAATATGATTTTACGCAACAAGACTTTGAAAGCGTAAAAAAACTTATTTATGATCGTGCGGGTATTTCACTATCTTCAAGCAAAAAAAATATGGTTTATAGTCGGCTTTCTCGTCGATTACGAGCTAATGGGTTAAATAGTTTTCGAGAGTATTTGGGCTTCTTAAATAAAGGTGGCAGAGAAGAATGGGAGGAGTTCACTAACGCGTTGACAACGAACCTAACAGCATTTTTTCGTGAAGAACATCATTTTCCAATCTTAGAAAGGCATGTTGATCAACGTAAAAATAAATCAAAGATTCAAATCTGGTGTTCTGCCGCTTCAACAGGTGAAGAACCTTACTCAATTGCAATGGCCGTGGTTAATGCTTTTAAATCATTTACGCCGCCAGTTCAAATTTTAGCAACCGATATTGATACTAATGTGTTGGAAACAGCGCAACAAGGTATCTATGGCATGGAACGGTTAGAGAAGTTGCCAAATGAAAAGCTAAAAAACTTCTTTCTGAAAGGTAGTGGAGTAAATATAGGTTTTGCTAGAGTACGCCCAGAATTACGAAATATGATTACTTTCCGTCAGCTTAATTTACTAAACGATGGTTGGCCTATACGCGGCCCCTTTGATGTGATTTTCTGTCGTAATGTTATGATCTATTTTGATAAACCAACACAATATCAGATCTTAAAGAAGTTTGCGCCCTTGTTGGCTAATGATGGGCTGTTATTTGCAGGACACTCAGAAAGCTTTCATCATGCGGCTGATTTATTCACGTTACGTGAGAAAACAGTATATGAACTCGTTAAAAATACAGGTGAATAATGTTTGAAGTTGCCGATGGTCAAGACCAAGTTGCATCAAATTTCTATTTTGACAATAATTTTAATGCAAAAGCGGTTAAATTGTTACCAGGGGAATATTTTGTTACCAATCAAGAGATGCTGTTGGTAACTGTGCTTGGCTCTTGTGTGGCAGCTTGTATCCGAGATAATAATAGTGGGATTGGTGGGATGAATCACTTTATGCTACCTGATGGTGGAGGAGATCAAGGTAGTCCCATGAGTTCGTCTGCGCGTTATGGTACTTTTGCTATGGAAATTCTGATTAACCAGTTGTTGAAACTAGGAGCAAGACGGGCAAACTTAGAGGCTAAAGTGTTTGGTGGCGGGAATGTGCTGGATGGTTTGACTATTGCAAATGTTGGCCAAAGAAACGCTGATTTTGTTTTGAAGTTTCTGGCGACTGAGAAAATAAGAGTGATCGCACAAGATTTAGTAGATATCTACCCTAGGAAGGTTTATTTTTTTCCTAAAGATAGCAAGGTCATTGTTAAAAAATTAAAAAATACTCATAATGATACGATTTCACGGCGTGAGAAAGACTACAGTTCACGTTTATGTAAGTCAGATACTGGTGGTGAAATAGAATTATTTTCTTGAGACAAATCATTGTAAAATTTTACTTTAAATAAAATGATGAAAAAAATTAAAGTTCTGATTATTGATGATTCCGCATTAATTAGAAAATTATTGACTGAAATAGTTAGCAGTCAAGGTGATATGGAAATAATAGGTGCGGCAGCTGACCCATTGATAGCGCGTGAAATGATTCGTGAACTTAATCCTGATGTGCTGACACTTGATGTGGAAATGCCAAGAATGGATGGACTTGATTTTCTAGAAAAATTAATGCGATTACGTCCTATGCCAGTTGTAATGGTTTCAACATTGACAGAAAAAGGCTCTGATATTACATTTAAAGCTCTTGAGTTAGGTGCAATTGATTTTGTCGCAAAGCCTAAAATTGATATTGCTACTGGCTTACAAGAGTATGGGAATGAAATAGCAGATAAAATTCGTATTGCAAATTCTGCAAGAATCAAAAAGCAGGTTTCATTACCTATAACTAAAAGTTCAACCGCAGATGCGATTTTGCCATCCTTATCTAATCGGGTCGCTTCGACTGAAAAATTAATTATCGTCGGGGCCTCAACAGGTGGAACTGAAGCTATTAAGGACTTTCTGATTAATTTGCCGCCTGATTCTCCAGGTATGCTTATCACGCAGCATATGCCAGAAGCATTTACCAAATCATTTGCAGATCGCTTAAATAGGCTTTGTAGGATATCAGTTGTTGAAGCTCAGGGTGGTGAACGTGTATTGCCTGGTCATGCATTTCTGGCACCAGGGCATTCACATTTGTTACTCAAGCGAAGTGGTGCAAATTATATAACTGAATTAAACCAGGGTGATTTGGTTAGTCGTCATCGTCCGTCTGTGGATGTTTTGTTCCGCTCTGCCGCTAATTACGCAGGTAAAAATGCGATTGGAGTGATTTTGACGGGTATGGGTAAGGATGGTGCAGCAGGAATGCTTGAAATGCATAACTCTGGCGCCTATAATTTAGCCCAGGATGAAGCCAGTTGTGTTGTCTTTGGTATGCCTAAAGAAGCAATTGCTGCAGGTGGTGTGGATGAAATAGTGCCGTTAAAAGATATGGCGCAGAGAGTTTTGTTGAAACTATCAGGCTTTGGTATGCAAGGTAATAGAGTTTAAGTTCCCGATAGGGGATCAGTAAATCTCTAGCCTTTAGGCGAAGTTATTCCTCACGTATGCAAGATTACAGACATGGAAGCCATACTGTATGGGACTGCAAATAACATTTGGTATGGACGACCAAATACCGTACGAAGTATTGGTTGGAGATGTCGGTATACGATGTAGAGAATTGCTGCGAGGGATAGTTCGCAGCAAAGAGATGTTGATATCTATGCTGGATTAGTTAATAGAGACCATGTTTATATGCTGATAGGAATACCTCCGTGCTTTTCTGCATCTAGAGCTGTGCAATACTTGAAAGGGAGGTGTTCGCACAAGTTGTTGTCAGAGTATAGTATGATTGTTTGCGTAAACGATATTGAGGTCAGCATTTTTGGGCAAGAGGATATTGGGTAGTGGCAAGTTACGGATGAGGTTTGGAAGGAATGCATTAAGAATTAAAAGCCACCGCCGGATGATGATTTTGATGTGGTGTAGCAAAACAATGGGCCGAATGGCCGATTAATTTGGCTCTAAGCCGTAACTTGAAACTACCGGCTTTTAGCCTGTGGAGTTATTTCACATGGTTGCTAATTATTATTGATTCAGATCGTTGCTAATCACAATAATACAATGCTGACAAAAAGAAAAATTATACATTCTGCTTGTTATTTCGCCGTCATTTTGCTAAGTGGCTGTGGATCTTTGCAAGAAAAAGATGTAGATTTTTTCACGTCAAAATCTGCTTATGATAAGGCGGCTGGTACATTTTCAGATAATATCAAAGGTAGGCTATATACCCAGTATGATAAATGGCGAGGAGTACGTTATCGGGTGGGAGGGTCCAGTAAGCGTGGAATTGATTGCTCTGCATTTGTACAAGTGACCTTTAAGACTAAGCTAGGTGTGAATTTACCTAGAACAACAAGCCTGCAATCAAGGTTGGGCAACGAAATTAAAAAAAGTGAATTACAAGCTGGTGATCTGGTGTTTTTTAGGACGAGTTCTACTTCCAGACATGTGGGTATTTATCTAGAAGAAAATAAATTTTTACATGCCTCCCAAAGTCGAGGTGTGACCATATCAAAATTAGATAACACCTATTGGAGAGCCAATTATTGGAAATCAATCAGGATTTAATTGCGCAATTGAGACTGTAATTAAATCTGTGTAACTGCCACCATTCACACTCATTATGTGTAAGGATAGGCAGATTATGAAGCAAGAAGAATTAGAATTATTTGCACGTAAAGCGGGTAAAGGCCTGAAGACAGAAGAAGACCTTAATGACTTCAGTCAGAGGCTGACCAAAGTTGTCGTTGAAGCGGCACTAAATGTGG
>JAJFJG010000161.1 GCA_021774265.1 Nitrosomonas sp. | reverse complement strand
CTGTATAAGGCAACATTGCAAGAAAACGTGCACGTTCAACTGCACCACCTAACTGACGTTGATAGGATGCTTTTGTGCCAGTAATTCGAGCTGGAATAATTTTGCCATTCTCGTTGATAAAGTCCTTTAACAGCTCAATATTCTTATAATCTATTGTCTTGATACCTTCAGCTGTAAAACGACAAAATTTCTTACGCTTAAATAATGGGCGATTAGCTTTTCTTTCTCTTTCTTTGTCTTTACTATCTTTTCTCTTTGAATTAAAACGCGACATAATCTTTATTTTCCTTTATTTTCTGATAATAGTTGAACCGCATTATTTACATGCAAAATCAGTTGTTGACTCAACTGGCTCTTTTTCGCGATGAATCCGGTTAATTTCACCCTACATCCAATCTCAAGCTTAATAATCATCATAGCTATTTGTTCAAATGCTATGGCAGGAATGTCGCATTTTACTTGGCGTGATATACCTGCAATAATACATTGATTAGACTGGTGGCGAATACTAAATTCTACGATGGCCACGCCTGCTGGTGTAAACCTTAATTCAGCAAGCTTAATGATTTCTCCAGAAATAATGGCTTGGTTGCAATCCAATTCTTACTCTGACTTTGCTTCAGCTGGCGTCTCGGTTTCTTGTTTAGCTTTTTCAGTAGGCTCTGGAGTCGGCGCACTTGCAGTGCTGGGTGTTGTTGGCGCAGGTGCTACACGTTCTTCCTGTTGCTGCATCATTGGTGATGACTCTGTAACGGCTTCATCTAGTTTAATTATCAGATGTCTTAAAATTGCATCGCTAAACTTGAAAGCATGCACAAGTTCATCTAATGTTTCTTGATCGCATTCAATATTCATCAGAACGTAATGCGCTTTATGGACTTTCTGGATAAGATAGGCCAACTGACGGCGTCCCCAATCTTCTTGACGATGTACCACGCCGCTTTTTGTAGTAACAATACTACGATAACGCTCTATCATAGCGGGCACTTGCTCGCTTTGATCAGGATGAACAATAAAAACTATTTCGTAATGTCGCATAGATACCTTATAGATAAGACCTCCCAATATCATAGACATGGTGAGGCAAGGGTTGTGTAAAGGGCGTTATTCTACTGAATTAATAAGATAATATCAATTAACGTCAAGTGAATTTTAATTCATTGATATTTTTTGTGAAAATACTTGAAGACATTGATGGTATAAAAAAACGTCGGTGTTTACGATGTCATTGTTGACTCTGGTCTAATAATACCCAACATTTGCAAATCAGCAACAACCCGTGCCGATTCTATTGCGGCACACTAAGTGTTTATATTCACTGTTTATTTTTACTCATTAGTTCTATAAAGCGTTTTTTATCTAAATCAAATTGGGATTTAATGCGCTCAATACGTAACTGATTTTCTTTTAATTCATTCTGTAAATTTTGTGCTTCTCTTCGTACAGGCATAATTTCTTTTTTTATCCCCACAAGCGTGGGGCTCTCAGTTTGTGCCGCTTGATTCGCTTGATTTAATAAATCCTTTAATCGGGTTTTTGCTATTTCAAGCCGCTTTTCGACACCAACTATGGTTAATTTGACTGGATGTACATTACGTTCACGTGCTAATTCAATTTCTTCTTCACTGGTGTAAGTATTAAGTAATACAGTGTCAAGACGCTTTATTTCCTCAATTTTTTGTGCTGCAGCAATTTGAGCGGTATTATCCTCTTTAGGCTGCTCAGTTCGTTTCGCCTCAACTCGACTCATAACAACACCTTGCTTGTTCATTTTAATCGTTGCCTTATCTTCGCATTCCGGCGGTAGAATATTATTGTAGTAATGTGATTTTCCAGCATCGTCAACACATCGTTTGAGTGCAGCTGAAATCGGTTGAACGAAAACAAATAGAGCTAGGGTAAGAATTAAATAGCGCATAAATTACTCCTTTACACTAAAATACAGACAAATCAGGTAACACCATATTTATCACGGTAGGCTTCAACCGCGCTTAAATTGTGTGCCATGTTATTTTTACCTTGGAGATAATGAATAATATCATCAAGATTAATAATACTAATTACCGGCATTTGATACATATTCTTTACCTCTTGTACGGCTGAGAGTTGACCAGTGCCCTGCTCCATTCGGTCAAGTGCAATGATTACGCCGCATGGCGATGCACTCGCAGCTTGAATAAGATCAACAGATTCCCGCACAGATGTTCCTGCAGATATCACATCATCCGCAATTAATATACGGCCTGCGAGAGGTGCTCCCACAACGCATCCACCTTCCCCATGATCTTTCACTTCTTTACGGTTGTAACAATATGGATAGTTGTGACCTGTTTCGGCTAATGCAATGGCGATAGTGCTGACCAATGGAATGCCCTTATATGCGGGTCCAAATAACATGTCAAAAGGAAGCTCAGCAGCGAGAATCGCTTTCGCGTAAAATTGCCCGAGCTGACGCAATGAATCACCGTCACTAAATAACCCTGCGTTAAAAAAATAAGGTGACATGCGCCCAGCTTTGGTTTTGAACTCGTTAAAACACAAAACATCGCGACTGATGGCGAATTCAATAAATGCTTGCCGAAAATTAGTCATAATCATAAAAACCTAAAAAAAGATATGCAAATTATAACGCTTAACCTAAATGGCGTACGCGCTGCCAACCGAAAAGGTGTATTTGAATGGTTATCAACGCAACGAGCCGACATTGTCTGCGTTCAAGAATTAAAAGCGCAAATCCTCGACCTTTCCGATGAAATACGTGCGCCCAACGGATTTCATGGTTTCTTTCACTGCGCAGAGAAAAAAGGTTATAGCGGCGTGGGTATTTATAGTCGACAGAAGCCTGACCGTATCATCGAAGGTTTAGGTATCAACGAGATTGACCTTGAAGGTCGATACATTCGTGCTGATTATGGAAACCTCAGTGTCATCTCCTTGTATTTACCATCCGGTTCTAGCGGTGATCATCGCCAAGAATCCAAGGTTTTATTTATGGAGAAATTTTATCCCCTCTTGGAAAAAATGGCGGCCAGTAACCGAGAGTATTTAATATGTGGTGATTGGAATATCGCACATAATGAAATTGATTTGAAAAACTGGCGTGCAAACCGCAAGAATTCAGGTTTTTTACCTGAGGAACGTGCTTGGTTAACAAATGTTTTTGACAAAATAGGTTTTGTTGATGTATTTCGACATTTGAATCCAGAACCAGATCAATATACTTGGTGGTCCAACCGTGGACAAGCTTGGGCCAACAATGTGGGTTGGCGTATTGATTATCAGATTGCGACACCGAGTATCGCGGATAAAGCATCAACAACATCAATTTACAAAGAAGAACGTTTCTCAGACCATTCACCGCTTATTATTGAATACGATTATAAATTATGAACACTTCTAGCACCCTATCGAGTTGGTTATCTGCATTTAGCATTTACACCCACCCACGGGTGCTAGGTATGTTGTCACTTGGATTTTCAGCTGGCCTACCTTTATTATTAATAATGGGCACATTGTCATTTTGGTTACGTGAGGCAGATGTCGACCGCACAACCATTGGTCATTTAAGTTGGATCGGTTTAGCTTATGGCTTTAAATGGCTCTGGTCACCCTTGGTTGACCGTATGCCACTACCAATACTTACGCGTTTATTGGGTCGACGACGTGCGTGGTTGCTACTATCCCAAATTGTCATCGCCATGGCTTTAGTCGGCATTGCTAATTCAGACCCCGCAGTTAATATAACCTCTACCGTATTTTTTGCATTGGCTGTGGCTTTTGCTTCCGCAACACAAGATATAGCGCTAGATGCTTATCGTATTGAAGCGGTTTCGTTAGAACTACAAGGTGCAATGGCGGCGACATACCAAGCCGGTTATCGATTAGCAATGATTCTCGCTTCAGCTGGTGTACTTTGGATAGCCGCGGCAGTTGATTCTTCGGAAGCAATTTATGATCATGCACCCTGGCGCTTTGCTTATCTAATCATGGCTGGATTTATGGCCATTGGTATAACCACCACACTAATTATTCGCGAGCCTGACGTCCCTTTCAATAAGGTCATTTCAGAAAATGAAACGTTAGCGCGACAAGCCATCGCCCATTGGCAGCTCAACGATAAACTCATCCAAATATTGGCATGGTTATACGGCGCAATTATTGCGCCTTTCCGTGACTTCATTGTCCGCCATGGAAAGCAAGCATTGTTGATTTTAGGATTGATCGCTATTTATCGTATTTCAGATGTGGTGATGGGTGTCATGAGCAACCCTTTTTATGTAGATATGGGCTATACCAAGAATGAGGTCGCAACAGTATCCAAGGTTTATGGTGTTCTCATGACTATCGTGGGCGCGGGTTTGGGTGGCGTGTTAATCCTAAAGATTGGCATTATGCGCACATTGTTCCTCGGAGCTGTATTATCTGCTGCAACTAATTTGTTATTCGTTTGGTTAGCAGGACGTGGGCATGATGTCAGCGGCTTAATTTTTACAATATCAGCTGACAACCTATCCGCTGGTATTGCCTCATGCGCCTTTATCGCCTATCTGTCCGGTCTGACAAACTCCGCCTATTCCGCGACACAATATGCGTTGTTTAGCTCAGTTATGCTTTTACTTCCAAAATTTGTAGCCGGATTTAGTGGGCAATTTGTCGATGCATATGGTTACGAGAACTTCTTCATCGTCACAGCTTTATTAGGACTTCCGGTTTTAGTGTTAGTATGCCTTGCGGGAAAAGCGAAGTTTGAGGGAAAAGACACGCGATAAAATATAGTGCTTCATCTCACTACATCATACTTTTTTAACATTCGAGAATAGAACCTTCCCAACCCGTTAAGTCTTAACCTCGACGCTCAAACCGATAAAAAGCCAAGACACCCATCAAATTGGGTAGTATCTTAACTTGTCGATCTCCGTTCATGACAATACGCTCAAGTATATGCGCGTTTTGTTGATCGCATAGTGCTTCAAAATCACCCAAGGTACAAAGATGAATGTTTGGAGTATTAAACCAGTGGTAGGGCAAGGTCTCAGAAACTGGCATATGGCCAGAAACTACTTGAATACGGTTTTTCCAATAACCAAAGTTGGGAAATGAAACGATAACTTCTCTGCCTACCCGCAACATCTCTTTAATAATAATTTCGGTATGCCGCATTGCTTGTAGGGTTTGTGACAAAATCACGTAGTCAAATGAAGCCGATTCAAAGCTAGACAAGCCCGACTCAAGGTCATTCTGGATAATATTAATGCCATTTTTAAAACAACCAAGTACATTGTCATCATCAATTTCAACGCCATAGCCAAAAATATCACGCCTTTCCTGTAAGTAGTGCAACAATGAGCCATCGCCACAGCCAAGGTCAAGTACTTTAGCACCAGGGCGAATCCACGCGGCAATGGCAGCAAAATCAGGTCTAGATATGGTTGCGGGGTTAATCATGTTAGTCATATCTAGAGATCAATATTATCCATATAGGCATGCACCAGCTGATGATAATAGTCATTCACCATTAGGAAAGAATCATGACCATTGCTCGATGTAATTTCAGCGTAGTTAACATTCACGTTGTTGTCCAATAATGCTTTAACCACATCATGTGAGCGTTCAGGAGAAAATCGCCAATCTGAAGTAAATGATAGTACTAAGAAATTTGCCTTAATGACACGAAATGCCTCGCTTAAATTTCCATCATAAGCACCTGCCGGATCAAAATAATCTAAGGCCTTGGTCATCAGTAAATAACTATTTGCATCGAATTGATCGGCAAATTTATCACCCTGATAGCGCAGATAAGATTCAATCTCAAATTCAACATCAAACCCAAAGGATAGTTTCCCTTCACGCAACTCTCGACCAAACTTAGCTGCCATGGAGTCATCTGACAAATACGTAATATGGCCTAACATGCGGGCAAGTCTTAAGCCTCGCCGTGGCAAGGTATTATGTGAATAATAATCGCCACCACAAAAGTCCGGATCAGTGATGATAGCCTGACGTGCAACATCATTAAATGCAATATTCTGAGCGGTTAAATTTGAAGCAGCGGCAATAACTAAAGCATGCCTTACTCGTTCGGGGTGATCCAATGACCAGCGTAATGCTTGCATACCACCAAGACTGCCACCACCAATTGCAGCAAACTGTTCAATGCCTAGATGATCAGCTAACAAAGCTTGTGTTTCTACCCAGTCTTCTACCGTTACAACAGGGAAATCAGCACCATAAGGCTTACTGGTTCTCGCATCAATACTGGCAGGGCCAGTTGAACCATGGCAACCACCTAGATTGTTCACTCCAATAACAAAAAAACGGTTGGTATCAATTGGTTTCCCGGGGCCAATCATGTTGTCCCACCAACCAACATTTTTTGGCTGGTCCGCATAAATTCCAGCCACATGGTGACTACCAGAAAGTGCATGACAAATTAAAACGGCGTTAGATCGCTCAGGATTCAGTTTGCCATAGGTCTCGTACACTAAATTATAGCTATTCAAAACCGTGCCACTTTTTAAGTGCAATGGTTTATCGATATGCACATACTGAGGAGTAATAACTCCAACTGAATTTGAAGCTTGCATTAATTGAATATTAAAAATTTATAATTATATTGATAATCCATATTGCTTAAAAAAACTGGGCTAGTTAAGCATTATTTTGCGGATGATTATATCGCTTATTTATACGACACAGCACATTAGTGATTTAGTTTTGCTAATAATGCATAAATTTTCTCAGGATGCTCAGTTTTTAATATTCGGTTTGCTATAGGTGTAATGTCAGGCAGATGGCTTTTTAATATTTGACTTTTTACAGTCAATAATTGTGCTGGGTACATAGAAAACTGTTGTAAACCCAATCCTAATAATAAGCGAGTAAATTGGATATCTCCTGCCATCTCACCACAAAGCGCAACCGGTATTTTGGCACGATTAGCTGTATGGATAACACGGGACACGAGCCACAATACAGCAGGATGCAAGGGGTCATAAAGATGAGCTACTGCATCATCAACACGGTCTATCGCCAAAGTATACTGTATTAAATCATTAGTACCAATTGATAGAAAATCCAATTTGCGCATAAAGATATCAAGACACAATGCTGCTGCCGGAATTTCTATCATGCCACCAACAGGCACCTGTTCATTGAACGCAACTTTCTCATCGCGCAAGCTTTGTTTTGCATTTTCAATCAGATGCAATGTCTGGTTAATCTCAGAGGCACTCGAAAGCATAGGAATCAATATACGCACTTGACCAAAATGTGACGCCCGTAAAATAGCGCGTAATTGTGTATGAAATAACTGCGGTTCAACCAGACATAAACGAATTGCTCGTAACCCCAACGCGGGATTTGCTTCTACACGTTTGGCGTTTTTAAGCTGCTTGTCCGCACCCAGGTCAAACGTTCTGATTGTTACAGGCAAGCCTCGCATTTTGACAGCAACATCACGATAAGCTTCAAATTGCTCGTCTTCATCAGGGAGGTTATCTCGATTTAAAAAGAGAAACTCGCTGCGAAATAAGCCAATACCCGTCGCGCCACTTTCTTTTACTTGCTCTATGTCTTCGGGCAGCTCTATGTTTGCAAACAACTCTACTGGTGTGCCATCCAATGTTGTCGTAGCAACCGTTTTAATTCGTTTTAATTTGCGTTTTTCTAATTCTAATTGACTTTGTCTTAAACGATATTCTGCTAAAACATGCTTGTGGGGATTAACAACCACTATATTTTGACTGCCATCAACAATTAAACAATCATTATTAAGTATTATCTTACGGGCATGATGCAGTGCCACAATGGAAGGAATGTTCAGACTACGTGCAACAATTGCGGTGTGTGATGTTAAGCTGCCTAAATCAGTGAGAAAAGCAACAAACTGGTGTTGCTTGTATTGCATAATATCCGCTGGACTTAAATCGTGAGCAACTAAAATACTGTTACCTGATTGTTTAGTTGGCGGCGAAACATGACCCGGATGGCCCAATAATGCCTTAAGCACACGATCAACTACCTGGGTTACATCGGCTTTACGTTCACGAAGATATGCATCATCAATTACTTCAAATTGAGACAATAACTCATTCATCTGCAAAGTAATTGCCCACTCTGCATTGCAGTGCGTTTTGGTAATACAGTTACTGGCCGCATCCAACAACATGGGGTCATCTAGAATCATATGATGCAGGTCTAAGAAGGCGCTAAATTCAGCAAACGCCGGGCCACTAGTGACATTAGCTTGTAATGTTTCTAGTTCTCGACGAACAACATCAAAAGCATTCTCTAACCGTTTAATTTCATTATTTATCTGCTTCTTCGGGATTAAATAGTGCGCCACTTCCAATGCAGCAGGCACAGCAAGGTGTGCATGTCCAATAGCAATGCCTCCCGATACACCTACACCATGCAAAATAAAACTCATTCACTCTCCTCAAAATAATCAGCAACTAATGCGACCAAGGCGATCATCGCTTTAACCTCATCTTCACCTATTGTCTCAATTTCAATGATCGATCCTTTGCTCGCAGCTAATGTCATTACCCCCATAATGCTCTTCGCATTAATCCTTCGATCTTTATTTGTTAACCATACTTCGCATTGAAATTGACTGGCTAATTTTGTAAATTTGGCTGATGCACGTGCGTGTAATCCGAGTTTATTGATTATTTCAACTTCTTTATGTTGCATTACTGGTACTCCTTCAACTTGGTATTTTAGGATACAGTTGGCTCTTCAGTGTTACGAAAAAGGCAAATTCTACAGACAGTAGCTATATTTCCTTGTCAAGAAACCTTAATGTCGCCAGTGACGCTGAAAAGTTAAACCATAAGGTATTCAAAAGATGCGTCGCTAACGCGTTTCAGCATTTCCAAAGAGTCAACAATAGTCTAAGTACTGTGCCTTGTGACGAAACATCTTGTAACGCTGTATCCTAAAATATCAAATTAAAGGGGCACTAGATTCTATTTGAATATGCACTATTCCATCTTTACCACCACTTAACGTTTTCTCGATCACAATGGGCAAAGGTTCCATACGATAAGTAAGTAATTTCAATAACATGGGTAGATTGACGCCAGATATACAAGCAACTTTACCTTGAATAATTAATTTGCAAGCAATATTACTGGGTGTAGCCCCATAAATATCACTCAAAACCAATACCCCATCACCACTATTGAGTTTGTTAATTAATTCTCTAGCTTTATTAACAACTAATTCAGGTTCATCCTGTATTGAAACATTTATATACATTAGCTGCGGTTGTTTAGCCCCAAGAATATGAGTCGCACACCGAACCAAACTTCCCCCCAAATCTTCGTGAGTAATTACTAAAACACCAATCATTTATGACACTACCTCGCATCTCTCGGACATACGCAAATAATAGGATTTTAGCATTTTATCCATACAAAACTGGTAATCGGCCACCTTTTTATCGAATAAGATAATTTAATTACATGGAATTATGTCGTTGATATAATAAAACCGTTGATTATTATTTGAGAATAGGAGTTTCTCAGTGTTAAATTATATAGTTACTAGTAATTTCGTTATATGTCCATAATGGCAACAGAATAACTATCTACCAAAAATTACTGAACAATGACATGCGGCGATTTTGGCGGAGATACTCCATCTGGCAATGATGAAATCGCTCAACTGAGTAAGTCATTTCAAAAAGTCTCAGCTTATCTTCAACAGCAGGTCAAACGAAATCAACTACTCACTCGAATCATGCTTGAGATTAATCTTAATTTACGTATTGAGGATGTATACTCAACCATAATTATGTGGTATCAACGGATTTCCCACCTAAAAAAGACATAATCGTCTGCAGCCCTTCTGATACAAGGACTGTAGAGGGTGTCAACCTGGGGACTTCATTCATTTTCCGTGATGATGCGCATGATCTAATCCAGATCGATTATAATTTGTCAGCAATCGGGCGCACTCATTCCAAAGACCGACTTCATAGCCAGAGGTGCCTCCCTCTTAACCTGTGGCCACTGATGCGACAGCGCGTCTGAGCTGATGATAGGGCTCTCCTCGGTTGAGGGCGCGCTGCACGTAACTCCTCAAGCTTTGATCATTCGATTGTATTCGGTGAGTACCTACAATAGGATGGTTTTTGGCGTAACCTGACAGCTTTCTAATTAGCGTTGTTCTGGTTGATATTATCAAGCTTATGGTTGGTTTTGACGCGATTATCTTACTAACGCGTAAAATTGTTCAGCAAAAGACATCTTTTCTGCTCCTCATCATCAACTGACCTTTACGATTCATGTCTCGAAATAAGTTTTAGGATTTGTAAAAATATCGTATTACAATGTGCCATGGCCTGATTCCCTTATTTAGTTCAATAAATTACGTGTAAACTTTTATACTAATTATGGCTAAATGAGGCCGCCTCGCTTTGAAGTTAACGAGACAACAGTGATATGATTTAAAGTCGGTAAAAGAACTGTCCAGAAAAATACACTTTAACTGTTTAGCGACGCAATGAATATCATAAACAGTATCCCTAAAAATTAAAGTGTCGCTCTAATTAGCATAGCGTCATATTCTCTAGTTAATGGTGCACTAAACATTATGCCGTTCTTTCAGCCAAGCAGAGAACTCGCTGCCGAGCTCTGGATGAACAGCTGCAACGTCAATATTGGCCTGGAGTAAACCTAGCCTGCTGCCGCAGTCATATCGTTTGCCGTGGTAGCGATAGGCCAACACTTGTTCGGAGTAAAGCATGGCTGCGATGCCATCAGTGAGCTGAACTTCTCCCCCTACCCCACGGGGTTGTGCGCGAATGTAACCAAATACTGCCGTGGTCAAAATGTAGCGTCCAGCGATTGCTAGGTTACTCGGCGCGATACTCGGATTAGGCTTCTCAATCAAATCGGTAATATTGATAAGATCTGGTATCAGCACATCTCCCTGAACGATACCGTAACGTTTTGTCTGTTCCTGCGGCACTTCCTGCACCGCGAGGATGCTGCAATGATGTTGAGTGAAAAGGTCAACCATTTGCTGCATGATGGGTGGATCGCCTACCATCAAATCGTCAGCTAACAACACTGCGAAAGGCTCGCCGCGAACCAGACGTTCAGCACACAATATGGCATGACCAAGGCCTAGTGCCCTTGATTGACGGACGTATACACATTCCATATCATCAGGCTTAATAGCGTTTACAATCGCGATTAGATCATTTTTGCCATCGGCAGCCAGTTCAGCTTCCAGCTCATATGCTGTGTCAAAATGATCTTCTATCGCCCGTTTATTGCGGCCTGTCACAAAAATCATTTCTCGTATACCCGCAGCATAAGCTTCTTCAACTGCATATTGAATAAGTGGTTTGTCGACGACTACCAGCATTTCTTTTGGCGTTGCCTTGGTAGCTGGTAAAAAACGTGTACCTAAACCAGCAACTGGAAAAATTGCCTTGGTGACAATCTGTTGATTACTAACATGCATGGTGAAAACCTCAGAGAATGTAAATTAATTAGTATTAACCACACTCTACCCGTATATCGGATGGAGAAGAAATGTAATTAATCATAAACCCTTGCGTTAGCAATGTACTATATAAAATGCATCACTTACTGTCCCGTTAACTTTCACACAAAGCTCATCTGATAGTTATTGGCATTTTTATCGATGAATGGAACCCCTCGCAATAAAGCCATGAGGTCACGTTTTTCAAACAAATTCAGCTGCAATAGACGCAAGATTTGTTGCATGCTTTTCTTCATTTTTGGCTGAAACTTAATGCATGCCAGCTGAATGGGACATTCTTTTGCTGACTTCAAGCTAGTAAATTTGATGACTTGTTCGCTGCTCAATTCTTTGTTCTTTAAAACTGGTTTGCGACTGACAACCTTGAGTTTGGTATTACTCTTCAGGCGTGTAACAAAAAATGTCTTGTTTTCGGTCAACCGATTATACAAGCATAGTCATTGTAACCTCTGTCAACGGCGACAATGCTGCCTTGAGGTGATTTTAGCGTACAACCAATCTCAACATCACTGATCTTGTCTTCAGTAATGGTGACAAACTCAGGAAAATAGCTACTGTGATTCAATCCAACATGAAGCTTATTTGTGAGTTCTTCAAAGTCCCCTTTTACATCTGGAATATCAAATGATTCTTGGGTACACTTTGTCATTAGCAATTCCTTTCTTTTATGCAGCTTAGGTAATTGAATTCTAAAAGATTACCAGGGAGTTGCCACTTCCTCTTATGCAATATTGGAGCTATCCCTCAAATCGTTTCGGATTATCCAATATTTTTGGTATGCAAAGTTTATTGTATTGGCCTTTCTATGAGGTTAAGTGGCAACGAAGATTTGCTGAGTTCAGCCAGTTTTCTTCTGTTTTACCTAATAAATAAGCAATTCTACCCAGATAACCTAAGTCTTCATTTCGATGAAATTTCTCAAGCTCTTATTTATTCGTGTGTCTCACACTCAAATTATGCTTTCCTGTCAGACACTGATTGCAAGACTAGCAACGTGACTGATTTTTAGCGGAAATTAGTTTTTCGTCATGCACACCTTATTTTCGAATTCGCTTGACTCTCAGCACAATCAGAGTAGAAAGGTTACAGGTATTTGATTCAAAGTTTTTGCAGTATTAGTATTCCATGTGCAATCTTCGATTCAGGTAGTTTTTCACGTTTTTTATTAAAAAGGAAATAATCACATGGCAACAGGTATAGTTAAATGGTTTAATGATGCAAAAGGTTTTGGGTTTGTTACACCCGATGATGGAAGCGATGATTTGTTCGCGCATTTTTCTGCAATCAATATGAACGGATTTAAAACACTAAAAGAGGGCCAAAAGGTTTCCTTCGACGTGACGCAGGGTCAAAAGGGCAAGCAGGCATCCAACATCCAGGCTCCTTGATCGGCGCTTGATTTGATAAAAAGTACGACGATTTTATGCCGGACTTTTTATTTAATGGAAGCATTCATGCGGATCGATCAACTGATCCAAGCAACCTTTTCTCACTCCGGCGCCTACGCCGCTACCGACGACTGATCACTTGACACGTATAATGTCGATTGTCAGTTCAAGTTAAAACTACTATTACGACTGCAGGGCATACTGACAAATCAGCCAAATTCAATTATTCAGTAGGCCCTAAAAAATGTCGTGCGAGGATAAAGTACATAACGACAAAGTGGTATTCTCACTCAAGTAAGTCTTGCCATGGCTAATTCGTAGCACCATTCTTGCGATTCTTTGACGTTTACTTACATAGGCTCTTGTAACTCATAGGTAGCTTAGGAACAAAAACCCCATTTGTGCACCGGGTAACCATATTTTCTTTCGGCGTTTGAGATATGTGGTTGATCATTACGCTCCCATCCATGGCATGAATTGTTGGGCTGTTATTACCTATTTTTCCTCCCGTATTTATTTCATCTGTGCCTTGATGAATAATAGCGTCGTTATGGGTTGTTTGAGTGATGTTTTCCCTCAAGTTTCTTGATAATGGCAATAATCGTGGTTTCCTTCTTCTATTTGGTTTATATCGGGTTTTTTGACATCCACGATTACTTCCAGCGATTGAATGAATCGATCAACATCAGGTATATCTTCGCTACCAACAAAAAAAGGAAAAACACGATAATCCCGCGCCAATTAAAGTGGCGATTTCCAGCCGAACTAAATCTTCCGGATTGTCCAAGCAGCGTTGTCCGTTATCACCCTTTAAGTTTAGCCACCGGATTTACCGGAGATCACTGAACTTAGCATTGAAATTCCTATCCAAACTATTCAAGAAGGAATACATTACCAAATGCAGATTAAAGACAATCGTTACTTCCAATATTTGTGCCGATTGAGGGTGAACCTCAGCACCGATAACCCCCTAAAGCACGCCTTCAATGAGCCACCATTGCGTTCGGAAATATTTAGTGCCAGTCAGATGGAACAGCATGGCAAACGTCTCGCAACTATGCACAAATTGACGCAGAAACACTTGCAGGATCACCTTATGGTAAGGTTAGAGGCGAATGAAATAGTTCTAACCGATGTCTGCAAACGACTCGCAGTGGCGGTAAAAGCTAATCAGAGGATTACGCCAGCCAGTGAATGGTTGCTCGATAATTTCTATCTAGTCGAAGAACAGATTCGCACTGCCCGGCGTCACATGCCTACGGAATATAGCCGAGAATTACCACGCCTGTTGAACGGCTCTTCGGCTGGGTTGCCGCGTGTGTACGATATTGCATTGGAGACCATTTCACATGGTGATGGAAGTGTGGACTCGAAAAGCCTTGGCCGGTTTATCTCGGCCTATCAGACAGTCAGCACACTCAAACTCGGCGAATTATGGGCTATTCCAATCATGCTGCGACTAGCGTTGATTGAAAATCTACGACGCATTTCCATTCGGATCACTTCAGATAGAATTGACTGTGACCTGGCTAGTGCGTGGGCGAAGAAGATGGCATTGGTCGAGGAGAAGGATCCTAAAAGCCTAGTGCTAACGATCGCGGACATGGCGCGCTCACAACCACCAATGTCGGCAGCGTTCGTATCTGAATTTACGCGCCAATTACAAGGACATGGTCTCGCCTTAGCGCTACCATTGACATGGATTGAACAAACACTTGCCGAGTCTGGACTAACTATCGAACAGTTAGTCCAGTCGGGTAATCAACTTCAGGCCGCCGACCAGGTTTCCGTTAGTAACAGTATTGGTAGCCTGCGCTTTCTTGGAGGGATGGACTGGCGTGAGTTCGTCGAAGCCATGAGCATCGTCGAGCAAACATTGCGTGAAGACCCAGACGGTACCTACGGAAAAATGAATTTTTCTAGCCGTGACCGATATCGTCATGTGATAGAAAAAATCGCGAAGCAAAGTTCTTTCACTGAAATTGAAATAGCTCGATATGCGATCCAGCTTGCGCAAAATGCTCTTACAGCGAATCCAGATGGCAATGAACGAGCGGCGCATGTCGGTTTTTACTTGATAGACAAGGGCTTGCACGAACTAAAAACAAAATCGCAAGTGCATCTTTCTGCTTCTGAAGTACTCATGAAAATAGGTTCTCAGCACTCGCTGGGAGTGTATCTTGGGCTAATTTTATTGCTAACGCTGGTGTTCACCGCCGGCTTGATAATGATCACGCAAAGCCAGCCTCAGTATATATCAGGAGCGCTGCTGATCCTGACCGGCATACTCGCATTAATATCCACCAGCCAATTGTCCATTACTTTAGTGAATTGGTTGGCTACCTTATTTGTGCATCCACATCCGTTGCCGCGTATGGATTTCTCCGCCGGCATCCCGGATCAATCCCGGACGCTTGTCGTCGTGCCGTCGATGCTCACTAACCCACGAAGTGTCGATGATCTGGTTGAGGCAATGGAAGTGCGTTTTCTGGCGAATCAGGATAGCAATCTATATTTCGCCCTGTTAACTGATTTTGGTGATGCGCATGAAGAAACACTCGCCGATGATGAGTTGTTGTTGCAACTGGCACAAACACAAATCGAAGCACTGAATGAAAAATATGATGCTGCGAGAAAGAACACTTTCTTCCTTTTTCATCGTCCGCGTCGCTGGAACCCGCATGATTCTATTTGGATGGGCTACGAACGTAAACGCGGCAAACTTGCAGACTTGAATGCATTGTTGCGCGATGAGAAATTCAGTATTGCCAAGGAACGTTTCTCACGAATCGTTGGTGATATTACTTGCCTTGCAAACGTGAAGTACGTTATTACCTTGGATACAGATACACAAATGCCGCGTGACGTCGCACGGCAACTTGTGGGCGCCATTGCACACCCGCTAAATCGTGCGCGCTACGATGAAGAGAAACAGCGTGTATGCGAGGGCTATGGCATCCTTCAGCCGCGTGTCAGCGTGAGCCCGGAAAGTGCTAACTACTCGCGCTATGCGCGTTTGCATGGAGGGGAAACCGGTATCGACCCCTATACCGGCGCTATCTCCGATGTCTACCAGGATGTATTTGGCGAAGGATCATTCATCGGCAAGGGCATTTACGATGTGGATATCTTCGAACAAGCATTAAATGAGCGTTTTCCAGAAAACCGGATACTTAGCCACGACTTGCTGGAAGGGTGTTATGCACGCGCCGGATTGTTGAGCGATGTTCATGTATACGAAAAATACCCGGCGTACTACAGCGTGGACGTGAGTCGCCGTCATCGCTGGGTACGTGGTGATTGGCAACTGCTGGGATGGCTGCTGCCATGTATTTCCAGGCCAGGCAAACACAGGCAGAAGAACCCGCTATCATTGCTGTCGAAATGGAAACTACTCGATAACTTGCGGCGTAGTCTTGTGCCGACGGCATTGACGCTGCTGCTGCTTCTAGGCTGGATCGCGCTTGCGGTACCCTGGTTGTGGACTCTGGTGGTACTTAGCATCATCATGGCTCCGCCCTTGTTCGTCTCTATTGTGGAATTCTTTCACAAGTCACGCGAAGTGCAGCTCCACCAGCATCTTTCCACAGAACTCAACACAGCCACCCAACGTTTTATGCAAGCAATCCTTACCTTGGCATGCCTGCCCTATGAAGCCTGGTTTAATATGGATGCAATCGTACGCACGGCGTGGCGCATGTTATTTACCCACAAACGGTTACTCGAATGGAATCCATCGAGTGAAGTGACACTTTGCAGTCGAACGGATTTTGCCGCTGTATTGCGTGTAATGTGGATCGCCCCGCTGATTGCCATTGCCACAATGCTCTTTCTCTTTTTGTTTAACCCTTCTGTACTCGTAGTAGGAGGAGGTATCCTGCTGTTGTGGCTGGGTTCTCCTGCGATTGTCTGGTGGATAGGCCAACCACTTACGTACCGTGAAACACGTTTAACAACTGAACAAATCATCTTCCTACAAAAACTTTCGCGTAAAACATGGGCGTTCTTTGAAACCTTTGTTGGTCCGGAAGATCATTGGCTGCCTCCGGATAACTACCAGGAATATCGCGGAGCGGCCGTTGCGCATCGTACCTCACCGACTAATATGGGGATGGCGCTGCTGGCAAACTTGTCCGCGTATGATTTCGGTTACATTCCAGCGGGACAACTCATCGAACGTACAGGACTTACCCTCGGCACCATGCAAATGCTGGCGAAACATCGCGGTCACTTATACAACTGGTACGATACGCAATCTCTGGAACCTTTGCATCCAGCTTACATTTCGACAGTGGACAGCGGGAACCTCGCAGGCCATCTGCTTACCTTACGACCAGGACTGCTCGCACTTGCTGATGATAAAATCATGAGCGCTCGTTGGCTTCATGGACTCCACGTTACGCTGTTAACTCTAGTGGATGCAATGAAGGAAACCCCATCAAAATCACTCACTCAATTGCAGGCAGATATCGAGTTTGCATGCAGTTCACAGCCCGCTACGCTCATACTAACATGGCAATTACTCGATCAATGGGTGAAATGTGCGAAAGAAATTGCCGATAGCCTTGATGCCGTTTCAGAGGAGTTGGCTCAAGCAGGTAGTGTGCAGCAAGTGATGGCTGAAGAAAAACGGCACGCAGAAACCGGAGTTTATCTGAAAGCAGATGATGACTCCACTCATCATGCGAATCTGGATCACGCCAGTGCGGTCGTTTCTGAAACAATTCACGAAAATGACGCAAGTTGGTGGGCACATGCACTCGTCCGCCAAATCCGCATTGTCCAAGATGATTTAATGTTTCTTAACCCGTGGCTAGCGCTGCCAGCTGCACCTGACGGACTTGACGATAAGTTCAACATTTCCGAAATCCCGACGCTGCGGGAATTGACAAGCATCAAGGGTAAATGGTTGCCGAAAATTGAAAAGTGGTTAGCCAGCCCGGTGACGACGGCACAGCGCGAGTGGCTGCATGAATTCCAGCGTTGCATGACACAGGCCAACTGCCGTGCCACAGAACGAATTGCAATCGTCGAACAACTGGCCATGCGATCAAATGAGCTGGCTTGCATGGCATATGACTTTCTATATGATAAATCATCGCATCTGTTGGCAATTGGTTACAACGTAGATGAGCTGCGGCGTGATACGAGTTATTACGATTTACTGGCTTCGGAAGCTAGATTGATTAACTTCGTCGCGATTGCACAAGGACAATTACCACAGAAAAGCTGGTTTGCCTTAGGGCGACTCCTTACGACCACTGGCGGCGATTCTGCTTTATTATCATGGAGCGGCTCAATGTTTGAGTACTTAATGCCTCTCCTGGTGATGCCGACCTTTGATAACACGTTACTTGATCAAACCTACAAAGCAGCGGTGGCACGACAAATCGAGTACGGTAAGCAGCGCGGAGTTCCGTGGGGTATGTCGGAATCCGGCTACAATCTGGTCGACGTCCATCTAAACTATCAGTACAGGGCATTTGGTGTGCCCAGCCTGGGACTTAAACGAGGGCTTGCCGATGACCTGGTTATTGCGCCCTATGCCACGGTACTGGCGCTAATGGTGGCGCCCGAGGCAGCGTGCCTGAATCTGCAGCAACTCTCCGCAAAAGGACTGGAAGGTAAGTTCGGCTTTTATGAAGCCATTGACTACACTCCGTCGCGCCAACGACGCGGGAGTACAAGCACAATTGTACGATCTTATATGGTACATCACCAAGGAATGAGCCTGCTCTCACTGGCTTATCTGCTGCTAGACCGCCCAATGCAAAAGCGCTTCGAGTCGGAACCGCTCTTTCAGGCCACCCTGCTGCTGCTGCAAGAACGGATTCCCAGAGCAACAACATTTTTTCCACGCACGACCCAATTATCTGATATTCGATTGACTTCTCCTGTTGTAGATGCGCCAATTCGCATATTCAACAAAGCCAACACTCCGATACCAGAAGTACAATTGCTATCTAATGGACGCTATCATGTAATGGTTACTAACTCAGGCGGTGGTTATAGCCGCTGGAAAGATATTGCCGTTACGCGCTGGCGCGAAGACACGACTTGTGATAACTGGGGATCGTTCTGTTACCTACATGACGAAGATAGTGGGGAAATCTGGTCGTCCGCATATCAGCCGACATTGAAACAGCCACAGCATTACGAAGTTATTTTCTCTGAAGGACGTGCAGAATTTCGTCGTCGCGATTCTATTGGCGATGGAAACATCGAAACCTATACTGAAATTGTAGTGTCGCCGGAAGATGATATTGAGCTGCGCCGCGTGCGCATCACTAACCGAGCCCACACCCGCCGCACCATCACAGTAACAAGTTATGCCGAAGTGGTGCTTGCCGTACCCGCCGCGGACATGATGCACCCAGCTTTCAGCAATCTGTTTGTACAGACCGAAATAGACAAACAACACAATGCGATACTCTGCACACGCCGCCCACGCTCAGCTGGCGACAAAACACCTTGGATGTTTCATATGATGGCGGCATATGAAATGGACATTGATGCCATTTCTTATGATACGGATCGAATGCAATTCATCGGTCGCGGTCGCACTACCGCCAACCCACAAGTACTTGGAAGCGGCCCCTCGGGAGCACTTTCCGGCAGCCAGGGCTCGGTGTTGGATCCGATTGCCGCCATTCGCCATACATTTAAGCTTGATCCGGACAAAACGATTACTATAGATTTAGTAAGTGGTATGGGAGATAATCGCGATGTCGCATTAAGTCTAATCAAAAAGTATCAGGATAGACGGTTTGCAGACCGTGTTTTTGATATTGCCTCAACACACGCCCAGATTGTATTGCGGCAGATTAATGTCAGTGAATCCGATGCACAACTCTACGGCCGCCTGGCCAATTCTGTTATTTATGCTAATAGCTCTCTACGCGCCGATGCCGGCACTCTAAAGTCGAATCGGCATGGACAATCCGAGTTATGGAGCTACGCCATATCTGGTGATTTACCCATCGTACTGTTGCAGATTACCGACGCAGTCAATATCGAATTAGTTCGGCAATTGGTTCAAGCTCACGCATACTGGCGCTTAAAAGGACTGACGGTGGACCTGGTAATATGGAACGAAGACCATACTGGCTACCGACAATTATTCCAAGACCAAATTATCGGTTTAATTGCGGCAGGTATCGAAGCTCATGTTATTGATAGACCGGGCGGGATCTTCGTGCGACACGCAGAACAGATGTCAAATGAAGATCGTATTCTATTTCGATCGGTTGCGCGCGTCATAATAGTTGACGATCGCGGTACGCTGTCAGAGCAGATTAACCGCCGTAATATTAAAGATAAACGGATGCCACGACTCCATCCAAGCCGAACCCACCGAGTAGATCCTCCGGGAGATAGTGTATTACTGCGGAGTGATCTCATTTTACACAATGGGTTGGGTGGTTTTACTCCGGATGGGCACGAGTACGTCATTACTACCACAGACTTGCAAGTGACTCCTGCGCCGTGGGTGAATGTGCTTGCAAATCCGTATTTTGGTACAGTTATTTCAGAGAGCGGCCAAGCTTATACCTGGAGTGAAAACGCACACGAATTCCGTCTCACACCCTGGTACAACGATCCAGTGTCCGATACGAGCGGTGAAGCTTTCTATTTACGTGACGAAGAAAGCGGATATTTCTGGTCACCAGCACCACTGCCTTGCCGTGGCGCTAATGCGTACGTCAGTCGACATGGATTCGGCTACAGCGTATTCGAACATACTGAGGATGGTATTGTCTCGGAGCTGTGGGTGTACGTGGCCATGGATGCGGCGGTTAAATTCTCAGTATTGAAAGTACGTAATGCATCAGGCCAACCACGAAAACTCTCCGCGACCGGCTACGTAGAGTGGGTACTGGGTGATTTGCGGCCGAAGTCGATCATGTATGTGACGACTGAAGTAGATCCCAGCAGCGGCGCGCTATTCGCGCGCAATCCTTACAACACTGAATTTTCCGATCGGATTGCTTTTTTTGATGTGGATGAAACCAACCGTTCAATCAGTTGCGATCGCGCTGAGTTTATCGGACGTAACGGTTCACTCAAAAACCCGGCAGCAATGGCGCGGACACGACTTTCCGGCAAGACAGGAGCAGCACTCGACCCTTGCGCCGCAATCCAGGTTAACTTTGATTTGGCCGATGGGCAAGAACGCGAGATTGTCTTTCGCTTAGGCCAAGCTGGAAGACCTGGTTCCGAGAATGTGCACAATCTGGTTCGCCGTTTTCGAGGATCGGCTACTGCGCACGCTGCGCTAGAAGAGGTGTGGCAGCACTGGAACCATACCCTCGGCGCAGTCCAAGCGGAAACCCCAGATCCAGCTCTCAACGTGCTGGTAAATGGTTGGCTCATCTATCAGACGCTTGCCTGTCGTCTATGGGCACGCAGTGGGTATTATCAATCAGGTGGCGCCTTCGGCTTCCGTGACCAGTTACAGGACGTAATGGCGCTGATTCATGCCGAGCCACAGCGTGTACGTGAGCAATTGCTTCTGTGCGCGGCGCATCAATTTGTAGAAGGAGATGTACAGCACTGGTGGCATCCGCCGTCGAACCGCGGGGTACGTACCAAGTGTTCTGACGACTACCTGTGGTTGCCGTTTGCGGTGTGCCGTTACGTGCATTGTACGGGCGATACCGGCGTACTGGATGAATCCATTAGCTTCCTCGATGGCCGTCCAGTTAACTCCGGGGACGAGTCTTATTATGATTTGCCAGGACAATCCGCCGAATCGGCCAGTTTGTACCAGCACTGCGTGCGTGCAATCCAATACGGCCTAAAGTTTGGCGAAAATGGTTTGCCACTGATCGGTTCTGGCGACTGGAACGACGGCATGAATCTGGTAGGTTTGCACGGTAAAGGTGAAAGCGTCTGGCTCGGATTCTTCCTGTATGATGTGCTGACACAATTCGCAAAACTGGCACTGCAATATGGGGATACGCCATTTTCCGAACAATGTCACAGCGAAGCCGAGCAGTTGCGCCAGAATATTGAACAAAATGCTTGGGATGGAGCATGGTACCGTCGAGCTTATTTCGACGATGGTACCGCACTAGGATCGATAACTAACACTGAATGCCAGATCGACTCGATCTCCCAAAGCTGGTCTGTACTCTCAGGTGCGAGCGATACTGAACGTTCGCGCTTGAGTATGGATGCTGTATATTCGCGCCTGGTTCGACGTGATCATGCACTGATCCAACTCTTGGACCCACCATTCGATATGTCGGATCTAGATCCCGGCTACATCAAAGGTTACGTTCCCGGCGTACGCGAAAACGGCGGACAATACACTCATGCCGCCATTTGGACCGCTATGGCATTCGCAGTTTTAGGCGATAGCCAGCGCGCCTGGGAATTAATGACTTTGATCAACCCGGTGAATCATGGTAGAACAGCAGAAAGTATAATGACCTACAAAATCGAACCATATGTTGTCGCTGCCGATGTGTATGCAGTATCGCCACATACAGGTCGCGGAGGATGGAGCTGGTACACGGGTTCCGCCGGCTGGATGTACCAGCTGATTTTAGAATCCCTGCTCGGACTTAGACTGAATGTAGATAAGCTGCATTTCGTGCCTTGCTTGCCTGCTACTTGGCAATCATTCAAGCTGCATTACCGATATCGGGAAACCGTTTACCATATCACTGTTTCACAAACAAGCATGGACGGTGCCATACACAAGGATAAAATGCATATCACAATGGATGGTATCGAACGCTCCGACAAAGTAATTCCATTGATCGACGATCGCCAAAATCACATGGTCGAGGTAAGCATAGCAATCCCGCTCGATATACCCAATGCCAGACCAAACGAGCATGAAGATCACTCTAACTGCGAGCAATAAGCCGAAAGCATCCATACAATTTCACTATTGTCCCGTTAACTGCAAAGCGAGGCGGCCTGATTCAGCCATAATTGGTTTAATAAGTTAAACGTAACTTGTTAAACCAATTAATGGGGTTTGAAGTTATAAATATCCCTGATAAAAGTGAGATTGGATGGTGACAGCGATTACATTGAAAGCAATTACGACTTTTAATTTCACAATATCTGGCATAACCGCATTCAGGGCACAGAAAACCATTGGGCCAGCGTGCTCGAAAAACAGCTTATCGACATTGCTGTTCATCTCCATAGACGGCTATGAAATCTGGCGAACTCATACCTTTCTGGAATTGGACTTTGTTCTTACTCATAATCCTTCTCCTTATGTATTATATGACTAGAG
>JAJFJG010000017.1 GCA_021774265.1 Nitrosomonas sp. | reverse complement strand
AAAGAAATTTTCTACATCGTCTACGAAAGTAAGCAATACTCCCAGCTGAGCGTTCATTTCATCAGCGCTACATTTGGCACAGAGATGAGTGTTGTAGACATTTAGTTTGCCAAACTCAGGAATGTCTAGTCGTGTCATCATAACATTTCTTGGTAGTTTAATGATGTGTCCTTCAAGTTCTAACTCGGCAGTCTTCGGCAGTTTTTTGACCATTTTGAAATCAATATCGCAACGGCTCAACACGGCATTGGCCAATGCTATTATCCCTGGCAACCCTACTTCAAATGCGGTGTGTAAATCGTATTCACCTCCTTGACTACGCAGCTTGCCTTGTAGATCAAGTGCGCTATTGGCCGTTTTGACCAAAATGCCTCCAACCACTTCTTGGAGGAGGATAACATCGACGGCGTTCGCTTTTGCAAACTCGGCAATGGCGTCTAAACGCTGATTACGTGTTTTAGTTTCGGAGAATAGAAGATTGATGGATAAAACATTCAGATGATTTCGGTCCGCGACATCACTACACTGAGCAAATGAGTCACTTCCCCCATCATTATCAGGCGAGGGGCTAGCACATCCAGTTAGTACAAAGACACTAAAAATAACGACATAGAATAAGCTTCTCATACTCTGTTTCCTTAGTGATTATTGAGAATAGGTCGGTCACTCAGTTTACCGCATTGAATTCAATCGAGGAACAAAATGTACTTTTTTTATGGGAGGTTATCTAAGGTTGTTCTTAGTATAGAGTGATTTAACGGACGATAATTTCTTAAATAATGGACTATAGGTTATCTGGCTATAGTTGGGTATTCGTCTACATGAGAATCATGAATCTGTAGCCTCTGTAATTAGTCTTCTTCATTTGATAATCGTTAATGATTACTTGTGTTCAAATAGAAAATTTTATGTGTTGTGTGTCATGGTTGGGTGGTTTGATATGAGTAAATAATTTGTTCTTTCGTTACGCGAATGCGCAACACATTTTGCCATTATTTCGAACGAAGCATGATACTTTGACGTTATTTTTTTGCACGGCTTGATGGCCCCGACGATGCGGAGCTGGTAACTGGATTGTGATTGAATAGCTTGCATTCCTTTGTGACGACCGTGATTTGGTGCTGTCGTAAAGCGCAATTGTTAGGTTGGGTTGTCGGCTTCGGCAATTAGCACTAGGCTTGGTGGAGTGTCGGTTGGTAATCGGCCAAAGACGGAGTGATGCGTTGAAAATTACGGTTTACGGTGCAGTCGGAGTGGCGTTTCGGGATATGGTTGTTGCGTGGCAGGTTTATAATGATGTTCGCGTTCAGGCACGAAGGTCTATCGCTCAATTTTTTAGAATAACGCGGTAATAGGTCAGTTTGGCGGATAATTTCAAACGGAAACGTATTGGCCGCTATAGGAATCACCGAATAATTTTGGACCAAATGAATGATGAAACATTCGTGTCTGCTAAATAATATGTGTAAAACACCAAGTACACTTATTGCATTAATAGTGCTCGGTTTAATCTTTACGATTCCGGTCTCGGCTGGGGACAGAGTTGAAGACTTCAATACTTGGACAGGTATTGAGATGATTGGTGATTTGGCTAGTATCAATCCACACCTTATGTATAAGCTTTTTGCTCAAGGCCGTTTTGGCGATAACTCCACTCGCTTTACCCAGGCCTTGATAAGACCGGGTATCGGCTATGCGTTCAATGAGAAAATCACTGTTTGGTTGGGTTATGATTGGGTTCCAACCAGTCGCCCACTTGCGCTTAATCACCCCTTTAATGACCACAGGGTCTGGCAGCAATTGTCACTGAGAAACAACAATTCATTTGGTACAGTCATCAGTCGCATTCGCTTTGAACAACGTTTCTTCGATATCCCCGGTAGTTCCGATGTCGCGTATCGTTATCGACAATTGTTTAAATTATCAACCCCCATGACTTTTGTTTCACCAAAAGTCAGTTTTGTCGTATGGAATGAGATTTTTGTTGATTTGAATTCAATGGATGCGGGAATCAGAAGCGGTTTTAATCAAAACTGGGCATTTGCAGGGATTGGTTATCGCTTGAACAAAAAAACCGCCGTTGAGATGGGCTATTTAAACCAATATATTAACCGTCCACAAAGCCCTCGACCCGATCAGATGAACCATGTCTTGTCTATGACTATGCTTGTTAATTTTTGATGTGACGGGAATAGAAATTACGACAGAAATTGTTGCAATGGTTCAAAAAAGAGTTGCAGCATCGAGGGTTTTCCAAAGGGATATGAGAGATATTAGTCTGCTAGCTAGCAATTTTGGCGGGTCTGGTCTGGGTTTCTTTTAGCTTACTTCACATTCATCAAGCTGATGTCCCTAGGGTATTAAAACCTTAAAAGAATGATGAAAGTCAGTTGCAAAATCATTCAAGATAATGAGTTTGAGATTGATTACGCGCACTCATTTGAACGGCTGGGTGGCTGATCTTCCTTTACTAGGCATTATGGTATCAGTACAAAGTCCCTGATAGAGGATTAGCAAAATTTGGTGAATTACCTAACTTAATTGGAGAATACCCAACTTTAAGCCTCAATAAGTACGCCATGTGCATTCTTAATCGCGTGTTGATAAGCTAGCCCTGCGACTGCAAGATCACCCAAGGCCAGTCCTCGAAATACGAAAGCGGTTCGCTCATTATCGGTGCGTCTGCCTTTAATATCGCCATTCACGAGACCTGTTAGGTCGCCTAAAACCAATGTGGGATCAACCAATGGTTTTGGCATGCTAGATTCTTGTTCCAAATCATCAACGACTATTTGATCAAATATTGATAGGCTTTCAGCGAACCACGGTGCAGCCAGGTCTGTCATGGTGACAAATGTACCGGGTTTTAACCAATGGGCATCCAAAAAAGGTTTAAGTTGGGGTGAAAGGGTTACGGAAGTAACAACCAAGTCAGCATTATTTACTGCATCCCGCGCTGTTTCGCTGGCAATGGCTGATAAACCCATTGCCTCCACATAATGACAGAATTTATCTCGATTAATTGTGCTTCGGCCAAACACTCTTATTTCCTTCAATGGAAATAATTCAATAAATGCAGCCAAGTGGCTATGTGCTTGTACGCCACAACCTATAAAAGCCACAATGGAGGCGTCTGGCTTAGCTAGACGTTTAGCTGCGACGGCACTCAGCCCGGCGGTACGAGTAGCAGTGACCCAATTGCCATCTAGAATTGCCAACGGCAAACCAGTATCACTATTTAACAACGTGATCAACGAATTAATACTTCTGAGTCCACGTTTAGGGTTTTCCGGGTTAAGTAACAGGGTTTTTACTGCAAGAAATGGTGGGTCATTCGCAGCAGCCAAAGTCGCCATCATATATCGGCCATCCGGTGGTGTAATGACTGCTTTGGGCGCATTCCATACTTGTGATTGGCTACGACCGTGAATCAGGTGTTCAATACTATCAATCACTTCCTGGTATGTGAGCTGCAAACCTTCCAGTACGGTTTGAGATAAATAATAAAGAGGTGTTGGTATGTGATTGATCTTTTTTATGGACATGCATAATGCCTATTTATGAAGAGATTCAGAGGCCAGAATACTTTAATTACTGAAAAATAGGGCAAACTCATGCAATGCTAAAACAATTAAGTATTGCTTTCCCAGAATCTACCACTCAGAATCTTTCCCCTTAATATTACTTGTGGGGCATCTTTTTATACGACGCAATGTCTTTTGGGTTATTGTAACCCGCCACGGTGACTGTTGGAGTCGAAAAAATAAGTAATGTGTCCTATGAATTCCCCGAGCCTCGAAACTTAAGTGAATAATCAAGAAAATAAATTTCAGTCGAGTCTGGCCCACTTGCTTTATCGCTCACAATAGCCTCATCTGTTATGAATGAAAAACTCGGTCGGAGGGTGGTTTATATAAAGTAATAAGATCACGTTTTGTAACTATATTTAGGTGGGTCAATCGACTTATCTGTTGAAGGCTTTGTTTAATGCCGACCTGAATCACCCCGGGTTTACAGGAGGCTCTATTACTTGAGAGGATAGGGTTATGAAAAAACAAATCAGATATTCACCAGAAGTACGGGGACGGGCTATCCGGCTGGTGCATGAACACCAAGACGAGTATGAGCCGCAGTGG
>JAJFJG010000160.1 GCA_021774265.1 Nitrosomonas sp. | reverse complement strand
CAGCCGTCTTGCCCAATAATGCGCGCCACTACAGGCTTCCATGCCGATCAAACAAGGAGCTAATTGGGTGAAGAAAGCTATCATTTGGTTACGGCGAATTTGCCTATTGAACACTTTCTTACTATGTTCATTGACGCCGTGTACTTGAAAAACGTTTTTTGCTAAATCAATGCCAACGGTTGTAATCTTCATATTGGTCGCCTCTTTCCTATTTGTGGGAACTCTCATTCGCCACTTTGGCACATAAAGGCCGTTTAAGTTAGGGGCGACCATTCCATTAGTCTGGGCCAACAACAGCCGGTCACCAGTTTCCAGTGAACGGCTGGTTAACCTTGAAAGCGGTCATTCGTCGGATAAGGCAGGGCAAACTGGACAGCGAAATATTTATTTTAGAAATGACATCATTTGACATTAGGGGAGCTGTTAGACGTCCCGTTTGATAGATGGATTAAGCAATAGTTTATAGGGTGCAATTAAACAAACGGCTCTAAATCTCCATAGGATTTTGCATAAATCAGCCGCCGGCAAGGTTTTCAGCGAATTTTTGACCTCCAAATTTTAGCCCAGTTCCAGACCCGGATTTTTGGGAGGTGTCAAACCCAACGAATCGACTATCGGCGAATCTAGATCAGAATCACTTCAATAGGAAACCGCATTCATTTTGATGCCAGCTATAGCCTCACCATTTTTTGATATCAACAGTCTAAACAAATGTATCGTTGATTTCGCTTAATGCGACAGAACTAAAATCGGCTTTCCCCTAAATTTATACAGTCCCGCACTCACTACATCGCCTTTTAAAGAAATTACTTATTGTTTATGCATATGATTTCATATATTATTTTTGGATATGTCGCAATTAATTGATATCTTATTAATCATTAAGTTATGCTATTTTTTGGTGGTCAAAAATTCACTTTTAATCAGAAAATTGTAAAATTCAACAATTAACTACGACATAGCCTTATTTTTCATGAATTAATTGGCATTTCATTAATTAACGCGAACTTAAAGAGACTCTGTCGCATTAACTGTAAAAATACAAATTTTAAAATAAGCAGATATATCGACTTCTGTCACTAGACGGCTTTATTCTGCCAGTGCAACAAAATTGCTCAGCCAGTTCTATTATTTCATTGCAGTAGCTGAACTTAAATCTGGATGACGTACATACATTATGGCCAGAAGAAAAATAATCCTAGCATTGTTGATTTGCAGACAAACACGTTGTCGGGCACTTCAATGCAGCATTATTCTATTGGCTGTCTTTTTGTGGTTACCTGTATTATTTGCGCAAAGTCAAGGCAGCAGCCATGCCTTGTGGTTGAATATTGACGGCGCTATCGGCCCTGCCAACCATGATTATTTGCAGCGTGGCTTTCACAAAGCTGTCGAACAAAACGCTCAACTTATTATCATTCAGATGGATACGCCGGGTGGCCTGGATGCTTCCATGCGCGAGATTATCCGCGATATTATTGCCTCACCTGTTCCCGTGGTTAGTTTTGTGTCACCAAGCGGTGCACGCGCCGCTAGTGCCGGGACTTATATTCTTTATGCCAGTCATGTTGCCGCAATGGCCCCTGCAACCAATTTGGGTGCTGCAACACCCATACAAATCACCGGCTTCTCGGAAGGCGACGCGTTAGATAAATTCCGCAATGGTGATAAGGATTCAGAGGAAGCCGCGCAAGACAACATGTCGAGCAAGATCATCAATGATGCGGTGGCCTACATTCGCGGACTTGCGCAAATGCGTGAACGCAATGCCGAATGGGCGGAAAAGGCTGTGCGTGAAGCTGCCAGCCTGACAGCGGAAGAGGCATTGGAAAAGGGCGTGATTGATCTGATCGCAATCAGTATTCCAGACTTGCTGTCTAAGCTTGATGGATTGACAGTTAATGTGTTGGGGAATGAGAGAACATTGTCCACGCAACAGATTTCGATCCAGCATTATGAACCGGACTGGCGCACACGTTTACTGGCAATTATTACCGACCCCAATGTGGCTTATATTCTGATGTTGCTGGGTATTTATGCTTTGATTTTCGAGCTTTCAAATCCAGGCATGGTATTTCCAGGTGTTGTCGGTGCAGTGTGTTTGTTACTGGCATTATTTGCATTTCAAGTGTTGCCGATCAACTATGCAGGGCTTGCGCTGATACTTTTGGGTATTGCTTTTATGTTGGGAGAGGTGTTTGTGCCGAGTTTCGGAGCGCTTGGCATCGGTGGTGTCATTGCCTTTGTTATCGGGTCTGTCATGTTGCTGGATACCGGTGTTCCGGGTTATGGTGTTTCTATTCCGCTAATTGCAACATTTGCATTATTATCAGCGGCATTCTTTATGGTGGTGTTGGGCATGGCCATAAAAGCCCGGCAACGCCCTGTGGTCAGTGGCGTGGAACAACTTATACATAGTGTTGGTGAAGTAATTGATGATTTTGAAAAAGAGGGCTGGGTAAGAGTTCATGGTGAAAGATGGGAAGCGCAAGCCAGTACGCCGTTAAAACGTAAGCAGAAGGTGCGTGTCATTGCAATGAATGGCCTGGTTCTGATGGTCGAGCCCTATCCAAGCATTGCAAATCATACAAAGGAGCATTGAGATGAGTACAATGACGATTGTTTTTTTTATTATAAGCATCACGATTCTCTTTCTTGCAAGTGCATTCAGAGTACTGCGTGAGTACGAGCGTGGTGTGGTGTTTCAATTAGGGCGCTTCTGGAAAGTTAAAGGACCGGGGCTCATTATCATCATCCCTGTGATCCAAACCATGGTACGGGTTGATTTGCGTACCATTGTTATGGACGTGCCAAGTCAGGATGTTATTTCACGCGATAATGTTTCTGTAAAAGTCAATGCGGTACTTTATTTTCGCGTAATTGATCCTGAACGGGCCATTATTCAAGTTGAGAATTACGATGTCGCAACCAGCCAATTAGCGCAAACTACTTTGCGTTCAGTGCTTGGTCAGCACGAATTGGACGAAATGCTGGCCAGTCGCGATAAGCTTAACAGTGACATTCAAAAAATTCTTGATGAACAAACAGATGCCTGGGGTATCAAGGTGGCCAATGTTGAAATAAAGCATGTTGACCTGGATGAATCAATGATTAGAGCCATTGCCAAGCAAGCAGAAGCTGAACGTGAACGGCGTGCGAAAATTATTCATGCCGAAGGTGAGCTGCAAGCATCACAACACTTATTGGAAGCAGCACAAGTGTTAGCCCAACAACCACAGGCCTTACAGTTGCGGTATTTGCAAACCCTTACGGAGATTGCAGGTGATAAGAGTTCGACCATTGTATTTCCTCTGCCAATGGAAATTATTTCTCCTCTGCAGAAAATTCTTGAAAGACAGGCGGATAAAAAAGATGCATGATTTACATTGCTGTCTTGTAGATCACAGGCTGGTACTTCGTCTAATTCGTATTGATGGGTTCAGAATTGCCGGATGATCTAAGACAAGACGTAGTCTGCGGGGAATGACTAGGTACTGCCAAATTAACTGCTTCTGAGTGACAATGGCGGAATGAATAGTTCAGCGATTTTATTTAATCTTGGCCGCCATCTGGTGCTCGATAACCATTGTCGGGATCTAAGACAAGGAACCTTTACGTATTGGAGAAGGTTAAGTTAGCATAAAGCTAACAATCACAGCGTTGGGTACTCTATGAGAGTTAACTTGGCAATACCCACTAGCTCGATGTGATTTATTATGGAGAAACATTATGACCAAAATCTGGATTATCGCTGCGAATAGTGGCAACGCTAAGCTCTTTGCTGCCGATTCAACGACGGCGCCTTTGATCGAGCTTGATACCTTTGACAACCCCGATGCACGTGTGAAAGAGATGGCTCTTGTCAGCGACCGCCCTGGGCGCAGCTTTGACAGCCATGGTGAGGGACGTCATGCGATGGAAGTCGAGATTGGACCAAAAGAGCAAGATCAACTCCGCTTTGCTAAACTGATCGTTGCTCATCTCGAGAAAGGCCGGATGAGCAGTGCATTCGAGCGTATCGTGCTGGTTGCGGCTCCCGCTTTTCTTGGCCAGTTGCGCTCGAATTTCGATGCACCCCTTAGTGCGCTGGTGAGCCTGGAGATTGACAAGGATTACACCTCACTACGACCGGAAGAATTGCGTGCTCGACTGCCTGAGCGACTCTAAAATATTGATCCCAGTTACGAAGAGAATCATGCAAATCCAAATTAATACCGACAAAAATGTAGCAGGACGTGAGGCATTTTCTGATCAGGTGAAAGACGTGCACGAGCATGTGCTAAAACGGTTCAGTGAGCATGTCACCCGAGTTGAAGTACATATCAGCGATGAGAATAGTGACAAGAGTGGCATTAGTGATAAACGTTGTCTCATGTAGGCGCGCCTTGAAGGCCGCCAACCCATTACGGTTACTCACCAGGCAGAGGATGCGGAGCTGGCCGCCACGGGTGCTGCTAAAAAGCTGAAGAGAATGATCGAAAGCACCCTTGGTCGGTGGCTGATCATTAATCATCATCACGATGGAGGTGAAAACGCCGGGTCTCTATAAGTAATTATAGCTGACGTCAAGTTACTCATTCTGTCTGTTTGTCACCAATTTACTGACTACTCAAACCAGTGGAAATGATTGATGTCATGATCACAATAAGCATCCTGATTTGATTGTTGTTTACTCGCTTATATTTCTTGCCGGAACTCAATGTAAGTCCTGTTAAATTAAAGCATGCTTCTTTTGGGGCAATGTTTCCCCTTTTTATATTGCAAGACAGCTCCGAATGCTCCGCTTCTGACGTTCGGTGTTAGCAGGTTCAATATAAACGTTACTAACAAAGTCTAAACAATTTTGCCGGTATATTTTGACAATGCGATATGGTGCTTTTCGTTGCATAGAATGACCATGCGCTTCAAAATACGGGCAATCTGCCCTCCTGCACTCGCTTTCCTACTTTGCTCGTTACGATCACTTTAGTCCAACAACCCTCTAGGCTAATTACTAATCACGGCATGGAGCCCTGTTTTTATCTTCATGGCAGGTATACACTGCAAATTACAGTAACCAACTTAATAATGCTGCCATGGTAAAAGTGAAACGCCTGATTCTTGATGTGCTTAAACCTCATCAGCCAAACGGGCTAGAATTTGCCCGAACACTAGCGGAAAAATCTCCTGATTGTTATATCAAATTCTCTGTCGTAGAAGTGGATGAGCAGACAGAATCTGTAATTTTAACCATCGACGGGGATGACATTCAATTTGACACTGTCTCCGAAGTCATTAGTGCCATGGGAGGGTCCGTGCATAGTATCGATGAGGTGGAAGTTATCGGCAGTGATAGCACTGCCTGATTGATTATCATTAATTAATGAGTATCGCCGATCAGTTTTTATCACTCATTCGCATTTCGCGTTCTCAGCACATTGCACGCCGCTATTTTGTAGTAAATGGCTTTGATGGGGCGCTGACTATGCTAGGCTTGCTGACGGGTTTTTATGTCGGTGGTCAGGTAGCATTGCCTGTGGCTATTAGTGTCTGTCTGGGTGCTGCCATTGCGCTTGGCATGAGCGGTCTGACCAGCGCCTATATTAGTGAAACAGCCGAACGAAAGCTTGAGTTGGAACGGCTGGAGAATGCCATGATAGTTGACCTTGGCGAATCGTCACATGGAAAGGCTGCACGTTTGATGCCATTTCTGATTGCTTTCATTAACGGCTCAGCGCCATTTCTGGTTGCTCTGATCATTATTTCTCCCTTGGCACTGGGACACTGGTATCCACAGCTTATTCCGCAACCGCTGGAAACAGCCACCTTACTTGCGTTTCTGATTATTTTTCTTCTTGGTGTATACATCGGCCGCATCAGCGGGCGTTTTTGGCTATGGTCAGGGCTGAGAACACTGATTATTGCTTTTATAACCATCCTGCTGATTTACCTTATTAGTCCAGCTTGAAACCTTGGGGGCACCGAAGGCACCAGATTTAATATTCCATCCTACAAGCAGAGTTCAGAGGACGGTACTGCCAAGTTAACTGTGCCTGCGCGATAATAGCAGAATGAATAATTCATCAACCCTATCCAAGCGTCATCGATTTCCATCTGAAATCATTCAGCACACAGTGTGGCCCTATCACCGATTTAACTGAAATCAATGTGATATCGAAGAATTTTTGGATGAAAAAGGAACCGTTGTAACACATGAATCGATTTGTCTCTGGTGAAACAAGTTTGGTTCAGCATATGCCAGGAAGCCGAGGCGCCAACATCAAAGGTACGGTGAACGAACTATCTGCGTGAATGCGGCAGGGGAAGGAATCGTGACCAAAACACCGCCCATCGGCAACATTTCAACATCAAGATCGGAAAAGAAAAAGTACCTAGCCGACGTTCTAAGTGCTTAATTTTCTTGGTAGGTCATGCGAGGATCGAACTCGCGACCAACTGATTCTGTGACAAGGGTGTCAATCAGCATCTAAATTTTGCTAGGTAAAAGTATCAAGATTTTCCAGCATGTATTTCTTTCTCAATGTTCTGCAAGGAACCGACTGTCCGCTTTCCGTAGGTATGTTGTCATTTGGCAATACGAGGCGAGTTGCTCCATTAGCCTGAACCATGAGCCGTCACTCAGCGTGGGTTAATTCTCAACACTCCGCCGCCTTTTTTATAACCTTATCACTTGTTCTCCCTGTTGTATTTTAATGCTTGCCATACTGTCCTGACATCAATATGTTCACGAAGAATTAACAGTGTAATAGCAATTTCCTCAATGGCCGCATACAGGCAGAATAAGGCGGCTATTCTAAAGGGCCAGTCGAGTAGACCGGTAAAAAGTAAAATATAACTTACAACGGTTATAGCCACAGCCAGTTTTACGCTCCATGTATGGTAGCTGGTGAATGCATGAAACTTGATGAAACCTATTAGAGCTGGCAGTATAAAACTGAGCGCAATGATAATAAAATAAAGCAACTCTCGTAGCATGATGTTCGGCCATAATATCCAGGCACAAATCGCCATCGTTGAATAGATTACGAAATCACCCCAGCTATCGAGATGCGAACCCATCTTGGTTATCTGGTTCAGCGTTCTAGCCAAAAAACCATCAAGCACGTCGGTAAACACTGCAAATATTAATACGCCAATAAACCAGTATGGCTGCTGAGTAAATGCAAAGTAAAACAGCACCGGCGCCATCAATATTCGGATAAGGCTAACTAAATTAGGAAAATTGACTATTTGATCTTTAGCGTTACGCATGGATGGTAACCTTAAAACAATTAATAGGGCCTTTTACGCATACCCCAGCGATAGAGTACTTGAGAAATTGTCAGTTCTACAATGATAAAGATCAAAACGAGGAGTATCACGGAAGAAATTTCAAGATTAAATGTGTGCATCATCATGAATGCCGGAAGAAAAGATTCTGGCACCTGATCAAGCAAAGGCGCCATACCGCTTGGTGCCACCATCAACCGACGCTTAATAAAACTGGATAGCAGATCACCAAGAACCGCATATAAAGCAACCAGGAAACCTATCTGCGGAGAATAACCTAATAGCCATGCAGCAGCTGATGTGGCAACAAATGCTGCAAAGATTCCCCGCCATGTTTTTGATGGACCCAATATTGATTTATTGTCTGGCAGTTTTTTGCCGAAATCAACAGCAAGGTTAAAGTCATCATTTAACAGCAACCGAATCAAGATTGGCGCACCATTTGCGATTATAATTAATAACAGTAGTTGCAACAGCTCAGGTGTCACTATACGGTCCATAAATTAACTTACATGCAGTCTATATCTTACTGCAAGTAGTAGATGAAGTAAAAATTCAGGAACCCCATGTCTGGTACGTCAATAAAAGTTCTGACTTACAATATTCACAAAGGATTCAGCATGGGAAATCTTCGTTTTATCCTGCATGAGATAAAAGACTTATTGCGTCGTATTGATGCCGACGTTGTTTTTCTGCAGGAAGTATATGGTGAACGTAGCATATCCAATAATCGCTTTGATGATTGGCCTAATAACCGACAATTTGAATTTCTTGCAGACCAGGTCTGGCATCATCATGCTTATGGAAAAAACGCCATTTATAAATCCGGTCATCACGGTAACGCCATCTTAAGTAAATACCCTTTTGTTGAGTGGGAAAATATTAACGTCTCCACGATGCAGTCAGCCAGCCGTAGCCTTCTACATGGCACGATACAGATCCCCGATATTGCGCAGAAAATTCATATTATTTGTGTTCACCTGGGTCTGTTCGGGCGCGAAAGAGAGCGCCAGCTTTCAACGCTGGTTAAACGCATCATTTCCCATGTTCCATATGATGAGCCACTGATTATCGCCGGTGACTTTAATGACTGGCGTGGTCGTGCAGAATACTACTTGCATAGCGACTTGGGTGTAAAGGAGGTTTTTAAAAACACCTACGGTGCTTATGCGCGCACCTTCCCTGCCTGGTTGCCAGTGTTATCGATGGATCGTATTTATTTTCGCGGTCTCGATGTTGTCGATTGCAGCCTTTTGTATGGTCAACCATGGCGCAGCTTGTCCGACCACACGCCGTTGCTAGCCGAATTCAGATTAATTTAATCACTTCTCCGTATATCAAGAGGCAAAAAAAGTGAAGGGATTAATAATGTCAATTATGGGTCGATAGATCGAGTTGACCCAACGGAGTCGATTGTCAACTTTCCGTAGGTATGTTGCCATTCGGAAACATTGATTGAGTGGCTCCTCAGGGTCGTAAGCGGTAGCCGGTGTTAATGTCAGAGTCTAATAAAACGAACGTTTTATCAAACTCTTGGATACAAATAGGCGACATTAAGATTTAGTCATTCTTTTCTAGTTGGTATCTACCTGAACAAATATAGCAACGTCCATCTTTTAGTCCATCTTCGTTTACCCAGAAACCAAGTTCGCCAATGATGGTATGGTCGCCGCAATTAGCGCAAATGGCCGGTAGTTCATCGCTTTCTTCATTTTCACAGAATGTGCAGAGATATCCTGTTTTAGAGTCTTCATTGATAACAAGGGTTGGGTTATCACAATTAGGGCTGTCAAATCTTACTGGTGGTTCATCTGGGTTTTTGTGGTCATAATATGTATTGCCTTCAATTTCTTCTGCTTTACGTATTGCATCTTGTCGATTGAATTCATATTCATCTGAAAGTTCTTTGAATATTTTCATAGCGTCTTCAGGAATTGTTAATCAGCATGCAGAATTTACCAAGTGTCAGCGTCAATATTTTCCAGCACATTCCTATATCTTAATGTTATTAAAGATATAATAATTTATGTTTTAAAATAATATACTCAAAAAATGGAAAATATTGGATGCTGATTA
>JAJFJG010000159.1 GCA_021774265.1 Nitrosomonas sp. | reverse complement strand
GTCATCCATATTTGCTGCTCAGAATTAATGAATCGTTGGGCTGATTTTGCTAAAGATGGCATCGACAGCCAATGCGTCAAAACGGTATTCCTGGTTACAAATGTCATCGTTGATGACGACCTCACCAAATTCTTGCAAGATACTGTCCACTTCCTCGCGACCCAGTGAACGCAACATGTCGTGGATCTTTTCTCTGTCCTCATGACAGCCGTAATTAATGGGTTGAGGTTCAAAAATACGCACGGTTTCTTCGTTAAAAAGACGCATGAGTAGGGTTTCTGACTGTAAAGTTAATAATTCATGGTCATTGACTGTGGCAGCGAGTGTCTCGATACGTGACCAGCCATCTATGTCACGCTGGTCTGCTGTCGGTAGCTTCTGTAGAAAAACTCCAACGGCAGCCTCGGCTGAAGCGGCAAGAAAAAGCCGTGAATTAAGTTGTTCTGATTGCTTAAGATAATGCTCAAAGATTTCGGTAACACTGTTGCCTTCTAGTGGCATAATACTTTGATACGCTTCACGCATTGCGTCCATATCTAGTGATAATACTAGTTGACCATTGCCGAGTAGTTCGGGCAATGATTTTTGTTCAACAACCGGTATACATTTAGCCATACCACGAATGTGTAAGCTTTCATTACAATCAATTACTAGCATTGAAATGGGGCCGTCGCCACTCAACTGGACGGTCAAACGTCCCGGCTGTTTTAGATTGCTACCAAGCAATAATGTTGTTGCCGTTATTTCGCCTAGTATTTGAACAACAGGTGAAGGGTAGTTTCGTCCTGCTAACATTTTTTGCCATACGGAATCAATTCGGACAATCGCGCCACGGATGTCGAGGTCTTCTAGCAAAAACCGTTGTAAATAACTATTCATAAAACTCACTTATATTGAAACTTTAATTCGTCATGGTTTTTTGTATCGCAATCCATGCCTGTCCCAATGCAATGACACTGTCATCCGGCTGCATCTGCTGTGCAGACAGTACCTGAAATGGCACTGACATCAGCCTATTTGTTAATGAGTGCAACAATATTTCATTATGGAAGCAACCACCGCCGAATGCAACTTTTGTCAAGTCATACTGTCGAGCAGTCCGTTCTATCCATTCCGTCAAACCTGCCGCAAGCGTGGCATGGAACAATGCGGCTGCATAGGATGGATCATTGTTATTCTGATGAGAGTCCACTAATACCTCCAATAATGGTGAAAAGTCCAGCACATTATCTGGCGTGATTTGGTAGCCTTCTATCAATGCCCCAACAGCCCCATGGTATTCAGCTAATTGTTGTAGCTGAATAGCAGCCTGAGCCTCGTGAGATTGTATCGCATTCACACCTAACAATCCTGCTGCCGCATCAAATAGCCGGCCCATACTTGATGTGGATGGACAATTTAAATCCTGTTGCAACATCGTCGCGACTGTTTGTGCAGCGGGCTGATTGGAAAAGCGCTCAGTAATTTTATCACCATGATCCAATTGAAATAATGCTGCAGCCGCCATGCGCCAAGGTTCGCGTGCCGCACGATCACCACCAGGCATCGCCAGTGGCTGTAAATGCCCAAGTCGTCGAAATTTCTCACCAGCTACTTGTAGTAGTTCGCCGCCCCATGGCATTCCGTCTTCACCGAAACCCACACCATCCAGTGCTAATCCAAGTACCGTATCAGTAACGTGATGTTCCGCACAAACGGCAGCAATATGAGCATGGTGATGTTGCACTGCAACCAATGGAATATTGTGTGTATCAGCGTAATCAATGGCAAACTGTGTGCTGTAAAATTCAGGGTGCAAATCATGTGCGACAACTTCAGGTTTGATATTCAATGCCTGACAAATGTGTTTGACCGTCTCGTCCAGCTTATGTCTAGTGTCGGCATTATCGAGATCGCCAATCAGCGGTGAAAGATATGCTTGATTCCCCTGCGTTAAACAAACTGTGTTTTTTAACCAAGCACCACAAGCCAACACTGATGGCCCGGCGAATGGTAATGTAATTGATGTGACGTTAAGACTACCCACGTTAGTTTTTATGCTGGTTTAATAGTCTTTAAAATATGACCTGCTTCAATCCATTCCAGCCATGCAGGCATGCCCGTATTGTCTGCAGCAGATATCTGAATCACTGTTAAGTTGGGGTTAACTTGAAGTGCGTATTTAATGGCAAGATCTACGTCAAATGTTAGGTGGGGCAGTAAATCACATTTGTTAAGCAGCATTAAATCGGCTGCATGGAACATGTCAGGATATTTGAGTGGCTTATCTTCCCCTTCGGTCACCGACAAAATCACTACTTTATGCGCCTCACCTAGATCAAAATTGGCGGGGCAAACTAAATTGCCGACATTTTCAATCATCAACAGACTGTTTGTCTGTAAATCTATTTGTTGTATGGCACGACCCACCATGTGGGCATCTAAGTGGCAGCCTTTGCCTGTGTTAATTTGTATTGCAGTCGCACCTGTTTCACGAATACGCGCCGCATCGTAATCTGTTTGTTGATCACCTTCGATAACAGTGATTGATAGTCGATCATGTAATGCATTGATGGTATTAACTAGCAGGGTTGTTTTACCGGAACCGGGGCCGGAAACAAGATTAAGCGCAAAAATCCCATGCTTAGACAAATACTCCCGGTTTTTATTGGCGTATTGATTGTTTTTAGACAATATATCTTGTTCAATCTTCACCATTCGCGCTTGACTTATTCCCGGTGCATGTGTCCCTGCTATACTTGCACCAAAATCGATGGTTTTCTGTTCTTGCATAGGGTGATGTGTTTCGTTGCTAGAGTAGGATCGATAATGCATGGGTTTGTCTGACGATACCTCCCGCTGAATCTTTTTTCCGTCGACATAAAGCTGGCCTGTTCCACATCCGCATGTTGTACACATCACGTTATCCTTTATTTAACTTCAAGTTCTTTAACTCGCATCTCATCACCGCGAATTATCCGAATATCATAATTATCACATTTGGGGCATGAGTCATAGATTGAAGCCAATGGCATTTCATGCGCGCAGTGATTGCAGCAACCATAACCTTGGATTCTAATGATCTCCAGTTGCGCGTGATGTGCAATACTGTCACGTGTCACGACATCAAAATGAAAACGTAGTGCTTCTGGTTCGACACATGACAGTAGACCAATTTCTAGCCAGACAGTTTTTATACGAGTGAATTTCTGTTCAATGGCCGACTGTTCGATGATTTGAAGCACATTTTCTGCCAACGACATTTCGTGCATGGTTAGTTTGTTAACAAGAAGCTAACACCCATTAAAGCGATAGCAAAGCAGGGTAGACGTATCCATTGTATACGGTTTAGTTTTTGAATCTATAATGCCAAACTTACACCGCATAAATGAAGTAACGCTGCAGCCAACGCAAAAGCCGCAGTATAAGAAAAAATAGAAAGATTTGGTAATATTTATTACCATGGATAATTTTCACTAGCGAGATATTTGTCTTTAATTTGTGTGAATGCCGCTTGCAGATTAACAGCCGCATCGTTACTTAAGTGGTCACCCAACTCAAAATTATAACCCCGAATACGCAAAATAAACGTAGGCGGTGGTTCGTGCCCATAAACTTGTTGATAAACATACAGCAATGCAGCAGGTGTTAGTGCGTGGCTAGTATAACTGTCATCTTTTTCGGCGACCACTGACGAGAATTCATAGGGCGCAGTACACGACATGTCCGCGTCGACAAAAAACACATGATCGAAACCGATGAAATCAGTTACATGCTCCACCAATAATTGCATATCATGTTGACAAGTTATCTGAGCGAGCTTTAACTCCGCGATGCGTTCAACTAACATAGGACCTAACGCATCATCCCCACGGCCAGGATTGCCATAACCGAATATCAATAATTTAGGTATTGATTGAGTGTCGCCAAAGTGTTTGTTAGTATTGTTTCTTATCAACTGATAATCCATCAAAGCGTTATGCAACAACTCCTCATTACACTGGGAATTATTTTACTCCTGATAGGCGTAGCATGGCCTTTATTATCCAAATTGCCGTTTGGCCGCTTACCGGGCGATATTATGATTGAACGTGAGAATTTTAGTTTTTATTTTCCACTCATGACGGGTTTGTTGATATCTGCTGTGCTGTCACTCATATTATGGTGGTTTACACGCAAATGATTTTAACAACTTGCTTGTGGTATAAAAGAGTGTGGTGAGCGTCCTCAAAATTCTCTCTTTAGCATTGGGGCTTGTATTCTAAACACACAATTTTTTGTTGTGTTATATGCTCAAATCACCTATCTTTAGCAGCATCCAAAAATACTACTCGTTCAGGGGATAACTATGAATCCATTATTATCAGTTAAAGGCACAATTGCCGTCGGTTTTGTTCTTGCATTTGCTGTTGCTTTCGGGTTAGGAAATGGCCTACCTGGACTCAATCTAACGGTTTGGTTACATGTTTTAGCGGGTGTCTGTTGGATAGGCTTGCTTTATTACTTTAATTTCGTTCAAGTACCTGGTGTCGGCGCAGCGTTGGCTAACCCTGACGGCCCACAACCGGCTGCAATTAATAAATACATCGCACCAAGGGCTCTATTATGGTTTCGTATGGCAGCTGCGGTAACCTGGTTAACCGGGCTTGGCGCATTGGCCCAACTTGGCGGTGGCATGCAGGGCGTTATGGACGCATTCATGTTAACAAATAACATGGCTGTGATTGGTTTAGGCTCTTGGTTAGGTACTATCATGCTATTTAATGTTTGGGTGCTTATTTGGCCAAACCAAAAGAAAATTCTGGGTCTTGATGGTAAAGAACATAGCGCTGATGTCATTGCAAACGCGAAAAAAACAGCGCTACTAGCATCACGTGCCAATACCGCTTTATCGGTTCCAATGTTGCTTTGCATGGTTGGGTACGGCCATGGGTTGGTATTCTAAAAAAATATTATTTAGGCAATAGTTAGCTAATATGTTCAATGCTAGATTTTAATAAAAGCAAAAATTGGATGTGGCCATTGGTTCCCAGTGTTTCGGAAAAAAACTTAATTTATAAAAATGGTTTCACAGTATTTTCCGTTATTTCTCAAAGGCGAGAGGGCTGCTATCCAGGCTCCTGCGAGTTTGGGGTTTTGAAGATGTGAAGTGTTGGTGAAATTATACTTTTATCTAATTTTCCACCAGCTAATAGGTATAAGAAATGTAGGCTGAAATCTAGCGTATTGAAGGAATACTAGTTTTATGACGACTAACATTTAGTGTTTTGTTGATTTATATCAATGAAACTAATCCTGAATCAGTTCAGAATTTCGACTCCAACATATGATATGAGGAGATAGAGAGATGAGTTCAATAGAAGCTGATGCAGGAACAGAAACTGATGCAGGAATAGTTAAAAAAATGAGCATCAATATGGCCGTTATAGCTGGTGTGTTGTTGACTTTAGTTTATGTTTCGTTTGCTATTGGTGCTTTGTAAGCAAATTGTAATTGCAAAACGAGCCTTAACCGAAGCCGTTTGTTGGACAAAAAGGGATTTATCCCTTTTTGTCTTGTATTTGTCTTGCGTTTCATCGGTTTTTTAAACGCTAGCAGTACCAGCCGTTTCTTCAGGGCGCTCGAATGCCCTAAACTCTAACCTAATTAGTCGATCCTGAATAACAATCCAGCTCATTGATATTGTGAAATAACGAGTGTATTTTTAGCTCTCATTTCGACCGAGAATGGTAAAATAACACACTATTTTCTGGTCGAAATGGTTAACAAAATGCTCATACAAAGCAGCTCTTTCCATCAAACAAATTTATTTGGTACGGATCTACTTTTACAACTTGATCCAAACGATCCTCTCCTCAAATTATC
>JAJFJG010000158.1 GCA_021774265.1 Nitrosomonas sp. | reverse complement strand
CTTTTCTTCGGCTGAATAACTCCGACGTGTTGCGCGTCGTATATCACGAACCGCTTTTTCCGCACTTGGCTTTTGGTAATCTTTTGTTGTCATCATCACTCCTGCTTTAGTAGTAACGATGAACTAAATCCGTCTCTTAGCCAATCAAGTTAATCTGTCCAACTTGCGCTGACGAGGTACATATATTGGAAGCTGATTGATGCCTTGTGCCCCCTCATAACAGCTATGTACCTACTACCACAAATAGGATGGTCTGTAAAAATGCTAGATTTTAATGTAACGTTACCTTCAAATTTCAACTTAAGAAGTCTGAATTTAGGGCTGATTAAACTTTTTCAGGAAGCAGTTTGCTTTAATCAAGGCAAGCTGTCTGAATATAGGTACCTGCAAGTGAGAGACATAAAAAAATGTAGGAGTATTTAAACAGTATGGACAGCAAAGCAACTGAAGCTCGAAAATTGTTGGAGGATTTAGATTTCTATCTGAATACTGAGATGAAAAACGCAGCAGACGGAAATTTCAAACTGCTAAAAAGATGTTTTGAAAGCAGGTCAAACATACAACCGAGAGTATACATAAAAATTTCGTACCAAGTTGTAATATCAATAAAGGGATTTGAAGCCCAACGGTACGAAAATGTACGCTAAGGTATCGTTAACAACAAATTTTATACTAAATCCCGTGAAACTTTAAAGCCTTTTGTTTATTAGCACCCATCTTGGGATAGTGAAAAAATAAATGGAAGGCCAGTGAAATCATGGAAAACGTCAAAGTATCCAATACACTACTATAGGAATTTTTTACCTCGTACTCATAATTATACTTGACACGGATAATGCAGCAGTGTATGAATTAACGAAACGATGTTTTGTGTTCATAAATAAAATTTATAACGAACGGTTGCTAATAGTGCGTAGATATTTTCTAATTTTAATCATGCTTTGGTTACCGCTGCAAGGAACATTGGCTGCTGCGGTGTCGCTGTGTACACATAAAGAAAATGCCAGTAAAAATATCGATATTATCACTGTAATTGATGATCACCTTTATACTATTGGTCATGAGGAACAGAAAAATAACAAGATGACCTCTAACCAAGAATGTGAGACAAACACTCTATGTCATGCAAGTTGCAGCACAGTCATTACATCCGCACACTCCACAACAATTCCCTCCAATAGTTCTTCCTACACAATTTCACTTATATCAAATTCTATTTCTTTCATTCCTGAGCAACTTCAACGCCCTCCTCTCGCTTAAGCTCCGCCACACGCATCACCTGAAATATATCCACAGCATTGATAAGTACGTACCTAAGCTGGGCTCGACAAATTTCACTTGTAGCAGGTTAAACCATTAGCTACAAGTAAGTTCACCCCCTAGTTAGATGCATTGATATAACTCATTCAATGGCTTTCATGGATGGAAATACCATTCGCTTTAAGTTTTTAATACCAAGAATACGAGATATTTATGCCACCTTTATTCATTTTTATTACTGGCGTTTATTTAGGCGCACTACTACTTGTAAACGATGCTATTGCAGGTTCAGAACAAAATGTTCTAACTCTTAAAGCAGCGACAGAATTGGCGGTCCACAATAATCCAAATCTGGCGCAAATGCGATTACGTGCTGAAGCAATGGCTGCTATTCCATCACAAGTGGGCACTTTGCCTGATCCTGTAATCAGTTTCAATGCTGGGAATCTGCCAGTAAATACATTCAATACCGGACAAGAAGACATGACACAAATCGGGCCGGGTATTTCTCAAGCAATTCCTTTTCCCGGAAAACTTGCATTACGTAGCACGGCAGCAACTTTTGAAGCGGAAGCAGCCCTGAAAAATGTAACAGAAGCCCGATGGTGGTTGCTCAGTAACGTCAAACAAGTTTGGTGGCAAGTTTTTTACCTGGATAATGCCTTGCAGATTGTGAAAAATAACCAAACACTGTTAAAACAATTTATTCAGATTACCCGCACTAAATATGAAGTGGGCGAAGGCTTGCAACAAGATATCTTGCTGGCACAACTGGAATTGTCCAATTTGTTGGATCAACAGATCAAACTGGAAGGTGCACGACGTAATTCTGTTGCCCAATTAAATGCATTACTGGATAAAGCCGCCAATCAGCCGGTAAAATTACCTGCAGAGATAGCAGAGAAATTACCGACTATTCTTTCAGAAACTGCACTGTACCAGCAAGCGGAGCATTCCAGAGCCTTGCTGGCATCGAAACATGAATCCATCAATGCCGCACAAGCCCGCGTAGATTTGGCCAAAAAAGACTATTACCCGGATTTTAAATTAGGAGCCTCTTATGGATTTCGGCGTGACCGTCCTACAGGCATTGATCGAGCAGATCTTTTAACATTGAATCTGAGTATGAGCATCCCGATCTTCCTTGATCGAAAACAAGCCAAAGCAGTGGATCAACGTAACAGTGAACTGATGCAACAAAAATATATATTACAAGATGATTGGAATCAAGTACGTGCCCAGATCTCACAAAATCACAGTGATTTCCAACGTGCCAAAGAACAAGTGATATTGTTCAAAACAGGCATTATTCCTCAAGCAAGGCAAACGGTAGCTTCTATGTTGGCTGGCTATCAGGTGAGCCAAGTTGACTTTCTGAATCTGGTTCGCAGTCAGATCGCTTTATTAAATCATGAATTGCAATACTGGAATGCTTTTGCAGAAGCCAATCAGGCTTTGGCTAATTTAGCGGCTGCTGTCGGCCAGGAAGAAATTTATGAATAAGTCGTTAATAATAACTGCTGTTTTGATGTTAGTTATAGGTGTTAGTGGTGGCTATTGGTACGCTAACCACTTACAACAAAACATCACACAACATCAGCCAGATAACGGACAAACTGTCCATTCAGCAAAAATTAAGGCACCGCTATTTTATCGCAGCCCCATGAACCCATCGATTACTTCTCTTGTTCCCAAAAAAGATTCAATGGACATGGATTATGTACCAGTTTACGCTGACGATGATACAGATACTGACAGTAGCCCGCCGGGAACCGTCAGGATTGATCCCGTCACTGAGCAAAATATGGGTGTACGTACCGCAATCGTAAAAAAGGACATTTTGTCACATATCGTACGAGCCGTCGGTCGTGTGGACTATGATGAAGAACGCATCGTACGTTTACACCCCAAGGTAGAAGGCTGGATTGAAACGATGCAGGTGGATAAAACCGGTGAGAAAGTAAAGAAAGGTAAGGAGCTACTCAGTATTTATTCTCCACAGCTGGTCGTCAGCCAGCAAGAATACATCCTAGCCTTAAACAGCCTCAATGTATTGAAACAAAGCCCAATTGAAGATATCCGCCGGGGTGCAGAAGAACTGGTAAGCAGTTCGCGTAAACGGCTAAGATTATTGGATGTTCCTGAACATCAACTACATCATCTGACGCAGGATCATAATATCCATGAAAGCCTGCATATTCATAGCCCCTCATCTGGCATCGTGGTCAATATTGGTGCACGTGAAGGTCAGTATGTAACCCCTGCTACTGAAATTTATATGATTGCTGATTTATCTACAGTCTGGGTGTATGCCGATATCTACGAGAATGAATTGCCTTGGGTTAAACAGGGTGACCTGGTTGAAATGCAATTAGCAGGAATTCCTGGGCGCATTTTCAGAGGGCACTTAGCATTTATTTACCCCTATGCCGAAACGAAAACGCGAACAATTAAAGTGCGGCTGAAATTTGATAACACACAGTTGTTATTAAAACCTGAAATGTTCGCTGAAGTATCGATCTACGCAGATCAACAAACAAGTGCATTAGTGATTCCGTCCGAAGCAATCATCCGCTCAGGCACCCGCGATAAGGTTTTCGTGGCACGCAGTGCGGGTAGATTTGAACCACGTACTATTACAACAGGCATCGCGTCTGATGGAAAAGTGATTGTTCTGCAAGGGCTCGAAGAAGGCGAAGAAATTGTCATTTCAGCTCAGTTTTTAATTGATTCTGAATCCAGCCTACGTGAAGCCACCACCAAAATGATGGATCCAGGAATACAAAAATCCGAAGAACCCAACCCATTGCAGTTAGAACAAGGGGTGCATCAACATGATTAATGCCATCATTAATGGTTCTCTGAATAACCGGTTCATGGCTCTGTTGGCAGTTGTTGTGCTGGCCACAGCGGGATTTTGGTCTTTTAAAAACATTTCGTTAGACGCCATCCCTGATTTGTCTGATGTACAAGTGATTGTGTTTACTGAATTTCCTGGGCAAGCCCCTCAAGTAGTCGAGGACCAAGTGACCTATCCGTTAACCACAGCCATGCTGGCAGTCCCTCATGCCAAAGTGGTGCGTGGTTATTCCTTCTTTGGGCTATCGTTTGTTTATATTATTTTTGAAGATGGTACCGACATGTACTGGGCCAGATCACGGGTACTGGAATACCTCAATTATGCCAACGCGCGGTTGCCGCAAGGTGTCAATCCATCATTGGGACCAGATGCGACCGGCGTTGGCTGGGTTTATGAGTATGCGCTGGTCGATAAAACTGGTAAACACGATCTAGCTGAATTACGTTCCATTCAGGATTGGTATCTGCGGTATCCATTGCAAACTGTTCAGGGCGTGGCAGAAGTCGCATCCGTCGGCGGTCATGTCAAACAATATCAGATAGAAGTCAATCCCAATGCCTTGCTTGCCTATGACATCCCCTTATCCAAAGTAAAACATGCCATTCAACGTTCGAATAACGATGTTGGCGGACGATTAATCGAAATGGCTGAAACGGAATATATGGTGCGTAGCCCGGGCTATATTCGTTCTCTGGAAGATATCCGGAGTATTCCGGTGGGGGTTGATGCTAATGGCACCCCTGTCCGCATACAGGACGTCGCACATGTTCAAACCGGTCCCGAGCTACGCCGTGGTGTCGTAGAGCTAAATGGTGAAGGCGAAGTAGCCGGCGGTATCGTCATTATGCGTTATGGCGATAATGCACAGGCGATCATACTGGGAGTACGTGAAAAACTGGAAGAGCTTAAACAGGGGCTACCGGAAGGTGTTGAAATTGTTCCCGTTTATGACCGTGGCGATTTGATTGAACGCGCGGTGGATACATTAAATACAGCATTGATTCAAGAACTGATCATCGTCTGCGTGTTGGTCGGTTTATTTTTACTCCATCTACGTTCATCATTGGTCATCGTAATCACGTTACCACTGGCTGTACTAATGGCATTTATTGTTATGAAATGGCAGGGCATTAATGCCAACATCATGTCTTTGGGGGGCATTGCCATCGCGATTGGTGATATGGTCGATGGTGCCATCGTGATGGTGGAAAATGCCCACAAGCATATCAGTGAGGCAATTGCAAAGAAAAAAGCCGAACTGACTGAAAGTGAGCGCTGGCAAGCCATTGGTAAGGCTTCACGTGAAGTCGGCCCCGCACTGTTTTTTTCATTACTAATTATTACCGTCTCATTTATACCTATTTTTGCGATGGAAGCACAGGAAGGTCGTATGTTTAGTCCGCTGGCTTATACCAAGTCTTATGCCATGGCAGCGGCAGCCATGTTGACGATCACGGTGGTGCCAGTATTGATGGGTTATTTTATTCGCGGCAAAATTATTCCTGAGCGTAAAAATCCGGCTAACCGGTTCTTGCATTTTATTCATTCTCCAATACTCAAACTGGTCATGCGTTGGCGCGCAGTCACATTAATACTGGCCATGCTGCTACTGGCCTCAACCCTTTATCCGTTGTCCAAGATTGGAAGTGAATTTATGCCGCCATTGGATGAGGGCGATATTCTTTATATGCCGAGTACATTTCCCGGAATTTCCATCACTAAGGCCAGAGAGCTGCTACAGCAGACGGATAAAATTATTAAAACTTTTCCTGAAGTCCATCATGTTTTCGGAAAAATTGGCCGAGCAGAGACGGCTACGGATCCTGCACCCCTGTCAATGATAGAGACAACCATCAGTCTTAAACCCAAATCAGAATGGCCTGACCCCAATAAAACCATACAGGAACTCATAGCGGAATTAGACCAAGCCATTCAATTTCCAGGGCTCACCAACGCTTGGACCATGCCCATAAAAACACGTATCGATATGCTATCAACCGGGATTAAAACACCAGTTGGTATTAAAGTTTCAGGGCCTGATTTAAATGAATTACAGCGTTTATCAGAACAAATTGAACAAGTGATGAAAATCATGCCGGAAACACTATCCGCTTTCGGTGATCGTGCTGTCGGGGGATATTATCTAGATTTTGATATCAAACGTGAAGAAGCTGCACGTTATGGTTTAACCGTGGGTGACGTACAAAACGTCATTCAGAGCGCCATCGGTGGTATGAACATTACTGAAACCGTTGAGGGGTTGGAGCGTTATCCAGTAAATCTGCGTTATCCACGAGAATTACGTGACAATCAGGAAAGCCTTAAGCGTATGTTAATCCCAACTCCAACGGGTGCTCAGATCCCGCTGGCACTTGTGGCCGATCTTAATTTGAGACGTGGAGCACCTGTCATTAAAAGTGAGAATGCGCGCCCTAATGCCTGGATTTATGTGGATCTTAAAACTTCCGACATCGGTGGCTTTGTAACCAAAGCAAAACAGCTTGTAGCAAACCAAGTAGCTCTGCCTGCTGGCTACACCATTAGCTGGTCGGGTCAGTTTGAATATATGGAGCGTGCAGCAGAAAAACTACGTATTGTGGTGCCTCTGACACTTATGCTGATCTTTTTCCTACTGTATCTTGCTTTTCGAAATGTGGTGGAACCGGTCATCGTTATGTTGACTGTTCCCTTCGGTCTTATTGGCGGCGTCTGGCTAGTCTATCTACTCGGATTTAACCTTTCTGTTGCTGTTTATGTTGGTTTTATTGCACTGGCTGGAACTGCAGCGGAAACCGGGGTGATGGTATTAAACTTTATTGATATTGAAATTGCCAAATTGCGTCGGCAAAAACAAAAACTGTTATCTTCCGCAGAAATCCGTGAAGCGGTCGAAGCTGCCACTGCCATGCGTGTAAGGCCAGTTGCAATTACTGCGTTTTCTACCATGATCGGCTTAATCCCCATCATGCTCGCCACTGGCAGTGGTGCAGACGTTACACATCGCATTGCTGCACCTGTTCTGGGTGGCATGGTTACCGTACTGTTGCTAACTTTGTTAGTATTTCCAGTCATTTACAGTTTAGTCTTGCAGTTTCAGGAAAAACGAAAACAACAAGCTATTGACACAACTCAAATACAATTAGATCAGTCTGAGTACGATAATAAAGGAGGTGAGTGATATGATGAGGCTATGCTATAAAATGGAAAAAATAAAGGAATAAGAGCTTTTTTAGGCTATGAAGTAATTAACTGTTGAATTGAGCTACTAGCCGCGATAAAACTCGTGGAACTTTAGAACCTTTTGTTTATTGGCGCCCTATAACGTTGTTAATCTCAAACGAAGCGCATTGCTGATAACGCTAACCGAGGACAACGACATTGCGGCAGCAGCGATGATGGGGGAAAGTAGGATGCCAAAGAATGGATATAAAAGTCCTGCCGCTATCGGCACGCCTGCCATATTGTAAATAAAAGCGAAGAATAAGTTTTGTCGAATATTACGCATGGTGGCTACAGATAGTTTGCGCGCACGAGCAATACCGGTCAGATCGCCTTTTAATAAGGTTATACCCGCGCTTTCCATCGCTACATCCGTACCTGTTCCCATAGCGATACCTACATCGGCAGTAGCCAACGCCGGAGCATCATTCGTGCCATCTCCGGCCATAGCAACAATACGCCCTTCATCACGCAGTTTTTTTACAATCTTCCCCTTGTCTTCCGGCAATATTTCAGCTTCGACTTCTTGAATACCCAATATTTTTGCAACAGCCTCGGCGGTGCGCCGATTATCACCGGTAAGCATGACAATATGAATGCCCTGATTTTGAATCTGCTTGATTGCATCCGGCGTTGTTTCTTTTATCGGATCGGCAATAGCTAGAATCCCGGCAGCTTGACCGTCCACTGCGATAAAAATTACAGTTACGCCATCAGAACGAAGTTCATCGGCTTGTGTCGATAAAGAAGCTACGTTAACAGCCTTTTCCTCCATCAACTTCACATTACCAAGCGCAATATCTTGCCCGTTAATTTTACCGATTACACCTTTGCCGGTTGGCGAGTCAAAATCATCTGTTGTAGAAAAATCTAGCTCTCTTTCTTTTGCTGCCATAACGATGGCATGAGCCAGAGGATGCTCACTGCTTTGTTCCAGTGAAGCAGCCAGCGACAAAAGATCATCTTCTGCAAAACCATCAGTTGCGACAATCTTTGTCACAGTTGGCTTTCCTTCGGTTAGCGTTCCTGTCTTGTCAATAACCAACGTATCAACTTTTTCCATACGCTCCAGCGCCTCAGCGTTTTTAATCAGCACACCTGCTTGCGCACCTTTTCCCACACCAACCATAATAGACATGGGAGTAGCCAATCCTAATGCACAAGGACACGCGATAATTAAGACGCTGACAGCGGCGATGAGCGCATAGCTGAAAGCAGGGGCAGGCCCATATATGCTCCAGATGATAAAAGCAAGAACGGCCGACAATATGACAGCCGGAACAAACCATGAGGCAACAATATCTGCTAATTTCTGAATCGGGGCACGGCTGCGCTAGGCTTCTGCAACCATATGGACGATTTGTGCAAGCATGGTATCTTTGCCGACACGCTCGGCCTTCATAATAAAGCTACCAGTCTGGTTCATTGTCCCGCCGATGACTTTGCTTTCATCCTCTTTCTTAACAGACATCGACTCGCCTGTAACCATGGATTCATCCACAGCGCTTCGACCTTCAGTGACAATACCATCGAGTGGTACTTTTTCGCCAGGGCGTACACGCAGTAGATCACCAACTTTAACCTGATCCAGCGGAACATCTTCATCTTTGCCGTTTTCATTCACCCTGCGTGCTGTTTTGGGTACGAGATCAAGCAGGGCACGAATTGCGCCGCCTGTCTGCTCACGGGCTTTCAGTTCGAGAACCTGCCCCAATAGCACCAGCACAGTGATAACAGCTGCAGCCTCAAAATAAACCGCGACAGCGCCATCTTGCAGGAAAGCATCAGGGAAAATACCGGGAGCCAGTGTTGCTACGATGCTGTACAACCATGCGACCCCCGTACCCATGGCAATCAGCGTAAACATATTCAGATTGCGCGTTTTTAGAGAGGCCCATCCACGTTCAAAAAACGGCTTTCCAGCCCAAAGCACAACAGGCGTGGCCAGTGCCAACTGTATCCAGTTGGAGAGTGTGCCACTAATATAGTGATGAAGATCAAAAACATGACTACTCATTTCCAATGTAAAGACTGGCAAGGTTAGGGCAAGGCCGAACCAGAACCGCTTGCGCATATCGGTTAGTTCAGGATTTTCACCTTCCTTGCCGGTAATTGTTTCCGGCTCCAACGCCATGCCGCAAATCGGACAATTCCCGGGCCCCTTTTGCTGGATTTCCGGATGCATGGGACAGGTGTAGGTTACATCTACGTCAATAGAATTAGAAATACGGCCGGTCTTTTCTGGATAGTTGTGATTATGTTTTTGGTGTTCCTGCTTCATAATTGTATCCTTTAATTGACCCGGCCATTAAATAGTTTCAGGCGGCAGACTTTACTCGTGGGTCTTGGAAGTAAGAAATGACGCGCTGTGGATTACTCTCCAGCATCGTCTTGTGATCGCTGGCAACAGCGTGCAATTTCTCCTTGGTGCGCACAGGCACTTTTGTACCGATAACCTGTTTTAAGTCTGAGTTTAACCTCTCTTCTGGATTTAACTCTGGACTGTAGCTGGGCAAATAAAAACATTCGATCTTGTCTTTGTTTTCTTCCAGCCAGGCCTTTACTGGCTTGCTGTGATGTACCCTCAAATTATCCAAGATCAAAAACACTTTTCTCCCCACATACTTGATCAGTAGTTCGAGAAACTCAATAAGTCGATCCGAGTTAAAGTTTCCATCGATAATCTGCCAATGCGCACAGCATTATTGGTCACGGTGGCAATCATCGATAGCCGTTTCCGCGTACCAGGGGCATAGGCTACCGGTGTTTTTCCCTTGGGTGCGAAGCTGCATCCACGCACATCAGTATTGACCAGTACTGTCTCATCTCCCCAGTGAATTTTACCACCCTCCGCACGAGCGCGTTTGGCAATCTCCGGATACATGGGGGAGTGTAAAAAAAAAGAACTTAGCCAGTATTGCGCTAAGCGCTTGTTTTTTCGTGGTAGGTCGTGTGAGATTCGAACTCACGACCAACGGATTAGAAGTCCGCTATCCTATAGGCTGGTTTTTAGTAATTGCCGACCAATGACGAAAAAAGTATTTGGAAGAGCTACGTGATTGATCTGTGAGAGTTTGTTGCCATCATTAAATATTCGCGTGCAATGTAACCCCTGTGTAACCCCGTTGCGGATAAGGGATATATAAACATATTTAACTCTTTGTTTTTATGGTGATCTTTTTCAGAATCGAACTGCCGGCCTAATGATTACGAATCAACTGTCTGATACTTGCTAACTGAAATCTTCATGGCATGAGGTTACTTCAAATACACTAACCTCAGCACCCAATCTAATAGTTACCCATCCATTGATGCGGGGTTTTTACTATTTGGCATTGACCGTATTTTCTTACACCAGCCTTGCATCCAAACATCAAAAAAAATCGCTTAGTTAAAAATTAACTAAGCGACTGATTTAATGGTGGGTCTGGTTGGACTCGAACCAACGACCAAGGGATTATGAGTCCCCTGCTCTAACCAACTGAGCTACAGACCCTATCTAACCTTTAATAAAACCTTATCCGTTTCCTGTATCTAAAAAACTACGCAAACGTTCAGAACGTGCTGGATGGCGTAATTTGCGTAGTGCTTTAGCTTCAATTTGACGAATACGTTCGCGTGTCACATCAAACTGTTTACCTACTTCTTCAAGTGTATGATCAGTATTCATTTCAATACCAAAACGCATACGCAATACTTTTGCTTCTCGCGGTGTTAACGAATCCAATATATCTTTCGTCACACCTCGTAAATTTGCGTAAACCGCTGCATCAGCAGGTGCCATTGTAGCAGCATCTTCAATGAAATCACCAAGATGTGAGTCCTCATCATCACCAATCGGTGTTTCCATCGAAATCGGTTCTTTGGAAATTTTAAGGATTTTTCTAATTTTCTCTTCTGGCATTTCCATTTTTTCTGCCAATATTGCCGGTTCTGGCTCCTGCCCTGTTTCTTGCAAAATTTGGCGTGAAATACGATTCATTTTATTAATCGTTTCAATCATATGTACCGGGATACGTATGGTGCGAGCCTGGTCTGCGATTGAACGAGTGATTGCCTGACGTATCCACCAAGTCGCATAAGTAGAAAACTTGTATCCACGTCGGTATTCAAATTTATCTACGGCTTTCATCAAACCAATATTGCCTTCCTGGATCAAATCAAGAAACTGCAAACCGCGGTTAGTATACTTCTTAGCGATTGAAATAACTAACCGCAAATTAGCCTCTGTCATTTCACGCTTAGCACGACGTGCTTTCGCCTCACCTGTTGACATTCTACGACTAATTTCTTTTAACTCTTTGATTGGAATGCCAATATTAGATTTCAGCGACATTAAATTCTGTTGCTGCTCCATGATCGCAGGACGATAATGTTCCAGCGTTTGGCTATAAGGCTTTCCTGAATTGATTTCATCCAAAACCCAATCTAAATTTGTTTCATTTCCAGGAAATGCTTTAATAAAATAAGCCTTTGGCATTCCTACTTTGGAAACGCACAGTTGAATTATTTTACGCTCGTACTCACGAACATTTTTAACTAGCCCACGTTGGGTATTGCATAGCCTTTCGACCATTTTAGCAGAAAATCGGATCACCATTAGTTCTGCGGCAATGTTTTCTTGTAATTCTTTGTATTTTTTCCCTTGCGATCCCTCAGCCACTAAGATTTCCTGCATTCCAATATGAATCTCACGAATTGTAGCAAAACGCTCAAGTGCTTCAGTTTTTAGCTTGAGTAAATTCGCAGCTGCAATCGCAAGGCCATCTTCTTCATCACCATCTTCAACGTCACCAGGCTCCAATCCTGTTTCTAATGAGGCATTGAATTCTTGTTCATCGACCTCTTCAGGGCTCGTATCAAGCAAGCCATCTACAACTTCATCGACACGCAACACATCATTTTCAATGTCAGTAGCCAGATCAAGTATGCCAACAATAATTGTTGGACAAGCGGAGATAGCCTGTATCATATGACGCAAACCACCTTCGATACGCTTAGCAATTTCAATTTCGCTTTCACGTGTCAGCAAACCAACTGAGCCCATTTCTCGCATGTACATACGAACAGGATCTGTTGTACGGCCAAATTCGGAGTCTACAGTGGATAGTGCTGCTTCAGCTTCCTCAGCCACGTCTTCGTCTGCAACTGTGTTGGGCGCATCCGACATTAATAACGCTTCAGCATCCGGCGCTTCATCATGAACAGAAATACCCATGTCATTAATCATGCTAATGATGCCTTCGATCTGCTCAGCATCTAACATATCATCGGGAAGATGATCGTTAATTTCAGCGTAAGTTAAATAACCACGCTCCTTACCCTGAACAATCAATTTCTTTAAGCGCATTCGACGCGCTTCAACATCAAGCGGCGCAGCTGATGACGCAACTTCTGTATCTCCGGCATTAGCCTTTGTTGCTTTACTCTTTTTAGACACTCGGGTCTTTTTTGCAGCTTTTGGCTCGCTTTCTTTAGCTGCAATCACTGCTTTTGCAATCTCCGCCACACGACTCGGACTCTTACGAGTTGTTTTTTTATCTTCAGTGCTTTTAGCCGCGGTTTTCTTTGTTGGTTGCTTTTCAGTAGCCTTTTTTGAAGCTTTAATTTTCCTTGCTGTCGGCACCGGTACTTCCTTCTCCAACTCCTTTTCTTTCCCTACTTGTTTTTTATCACGTTTTAGTTTTGTTACGTCTGTTTTCGCCACTTTTGCCTTTGACATTTTTAGTTCCAAATAATATGGATAATTAAAAGCTGAAATGCTAGGATTATATCAAAGTTCGATAAATCTGGCATCCTGCCATATTCTTTAATTTCATTATGGTTTAGCGTATATGGTCAAGACATCGCCAGCGTCTTAAGCTCTTGCTTTTCTCTTTCTGTAAGCTGACTTAAGGGCTTATTATGCAATTCAGTCATACGTTGTTTACGTTGCACCTCTTGGAGCCTTTTTAATGCTCCAGAAAACTCTGCTTCCAAATCTATCGTATCGTCCCACTCAAGGGTTTCGCTCTCAAATTTTTCAAGCAGCCCCCGATAAGGGCTATCTCGAAAATAGGTAACAATTGAAGAACTTGATGCTCCATTAATAACCTGAGGGTGTACATCCAAAAATTCAACTACTGTTCTCAGAATCTCTAGCTCCTCATAAAGTTCCCCGCTAACAGCAAGTAACTCTCTATCCAATTTATTAATATAAACTGGCTGGTAAAGCAATATTTGTATCAACCAATGATAAGGCGATACAGGACGCGGTCTTTCCGTTTTTTCACGGCCCTTCTTCGATGAGACAGATCTAATTTGTAGCAAGTTCTCCAACTCACCCTGACTAATCCCACTAAGCTCAACCAGTCGCTTTAACAACATCAACGCCATTATAGGTGCAGTGACTTGTTTTAATAATGGTTTCGCATCACGCACAAGCTTGGCCCGGCCTTCGCTGGTTTGCAAATCTACTTCTTTTAAAAGTCCATTGAATAAAAACACAGATAAAGGGATAGCTTGTTTAATTAATTCCTCAAATGCTGCTTTCCCAAATTGATTAATATAACTATCTGGATCCTCTCCTTCAGGTAAAAACAAGAAACTAAGATTTTTACCATCAACAAGATATGACAAACTATTTTCCATCGCTCGCCATGCGGCTTTACTTCCGGCAACATCACCATCAAAACAAAAAATTACATCATCCGTTTGACGCAACAATTTTTGTATCTGAAAAGCCGTCGTTGCTGTGCCCAACGCTGCAACAGCATATTCAATACCATGCTGATAAAGCGCGACCACATCCATATAACCTTCGACAACAATGACGCAACCTGCATCACGAATTGCCCGTCGCGCAGAAAATAAATTATAAAGCTCATGTCCCTTTGCAAAAATGGGGGTTTCTGGTGAATTCAGATATTTAGGTTCACCTTGCTCGAATACTCGCCCACCAAAACCTATGATTTTTCCTTTATGGCCAAGAATTGGAAACATCACTCGGTCACGAAAACGATCATATTGTTTCCCATCATCGGTCGCAATAATCAAACCTGCCTGAATCAATAAGTTTTCTGTTGCTTCTGATTTATAATCAGAAAACACTGTTTCTAAATTTTGCCACCCGCCTGGTGCATAACCAATCGCAAAATGTGCGGCCGTTTCGCCACTCAAACCACGTTTTTTAAGATATGCAACAGCCTTGTCTGACTGCTTAAGTTGCTCTCGATAGAACTGGGTTGCCTCCCGCATGACTTCATTTAAATTTAGTCTCGAGGCCATCGTACTTTCTTCTATACACTCGCCACCTATCGACGTCGAACCCGACTCTAAGCCCGCCGAACGACTTCTCCCCATTGATTGTTCGGGCATTTGCATCCCAACACTGGTTGCCAAATCAGTCACCGCTTCAACAAAATTCATACCACTATACTCCATCAAGAAATTGATGGGACTACCATGGGCTCCACATCCAAAGCAGTGAAAGAATTGCTTAGTGGGACTCACTGTAAATGACGGTGTTTTTTCGTTATGGAATGGGCAACAAGCGTTGTAATTTGCACCTGCCTTCTTAAGCGGCACATGACGGTCAACCACATTGACAATATCAATACGATTAAGCAAATCATGAATAAACGACGAAGGAATCATTTATTTAAGAAAAACCAATGATATGCAACCCTGTATAAAGAAATCAGAATTCGTGAAACGTTCTTTTAAGTACCAGAGACTAGCCAGAAATCTTAGTTTTAACAAGTGCAGATACTTTACCCATATCTGCACGACCTGCAAGCTTTGGTTTAATGATGGCCATAACTTTCCCCATATCCTGCGGCCCCGTAGCACCAGAAGAAGAAATTGCCGCTATTACAATCGCACCCACTTCTTCCGCAGTCATTGCTTGCGGCATATAAGTAGTTAAGACACCCACTTCATATTTCTCAATTTCAGCCAGATCTTCACGTTTAGCCGCCTCAAATTGGGTAATTGAATCTTTACGCTGTTTAAGCATTTTCTCAATAATGACAACAACGTCAGCGTCGCTAAGCTCAACACGTGCATCCACTTCACGCTGTTTGATATTTGCCTGCAATAAACGAATCGCATCACGCCGACGAGAATCCCCGGAACGCATTGCAGCCTTCATATCTTCAACAATCTTCTGTTTTAAACTCATAATGAAAGCGCTTACTTAAAACTATAAAACATGGAAACTCAATACTAATAAAGTTTTGGTGGGAGCAATTGACTACGCAGGCGCTTATATGTCCGTTTAACAGCTGCTGCAAGTTTACGTTTACGTTCAGCTGTTGGCTTCTCATAAAATTCACGCGCACGTAATTCAGTTAATAATCCGGTTTTTTCTATAGTGCGCTTGAAACGACGCATAGCAACTTCAAATGGCTCATTTTCTTTGACTTTAATAGTAGTCATAAAAACTTTGTTCCTCTATAAGGTAATTTTTACAGTTAAAAAATATATAATCACTTATACACACTAGCTGCGCCTTTCAATATCAAGGCGCAAACGAACCAAGAATTATAACACTTCCAATTTTTATATAAAAGTATATTTTCAACCTATCAATGATAGTTCTAGGTATCGAGACATCATGCGACGAAACAGGGATCGCAATTTATGACACCATGCAAGGCCTGCTAAGTCACGCACTCTATTCCCAAGTCGAAATGCACTGTGAATATGGTGGTGTCGTGCCTGAGCTTGCTTCACGCGACCATATTCGGCGCGTCATTCCACTCATCAAGCAATCTTTATCAACAGCTAGCCTTAGTCTTCAAGACCTTAATGCCATCGCTTACACACAAGGCCCAGGACTTGCTGGTGCACTATTAGTTGGTGCTAGTGTTGGCAGCGCATTGAGTTTCGCATTAAACATACCCAAGATTGGAGTCCATCACTTAGAAGGACACCTACTATCTCCCTTATTATCAACTCCATCTCCCACTTTTCCATTTGTGGCTTTATTAGTATCTGGCGGCCACACTCAATTAATGGAAGTCTGTGGTCTTGGGCACTATAAACTCTTAGGAGAAACTGTTGATGATGCGGCTGGCGAAGCTTTCGACAAGACGGCAAAACTACTCGAACTTGGCTATCCTGGAGGCCCGGCACTGTCGAAGTCGGCGCAACAAGGACAACCTGGTCGCTTTAAACTACCTCGCCCGATGTTGCATAGCGGCGATCTCAACTTTAGCTTCAGCGGGCTAAAAACAGCTGTGCTTACCTTAGTCAAAAAACATGAGATCACGCCACAAACTCGCGCTGATATTGCTCTGGCTTTTCAAGAAGCCGCTGTTGATGTATTAACCAAGAAATCACTATCAGCACTCGCACAAACAGGCTTTAAACAATTAGTAGTAGCGGGTGGTGTAGGCGCTAATCGGCAACTGCGCGAAGAACTAACTATGCAAGCAAAACTAATCGGCGCAACCATTTTTTATCCCGAGTTAGAATTTTGTACGGACAATGGTGCAATGATCGCATTTGCGGGTGCCATGCGTCTAAAAGAAATCAACGACAAAAAATCATTAATGACAAACGGTTTCACCGTCAAAGCACGCTGGGATCTTGAATTACTTGAGCCCTCGAATAATTCATCAACCGATGTCTGACAGTTAAAATCGTTCATTTCATTGTTGTAAACCTTGGCAAAGCTGGCCATTACCTGCAATTTTCGCCTCAATTTGAAAAATTCTATGTCATCATTTATTTTCTCCGGAATTAATCGGCGCTTCCTTACGGCGCAGACTTCTTGCCAATGCGAGCTTCTTTACCCGCAAACAGGTTAACAATATTGGCTTGATGCCGCCAAATCAGTATGATTGAAATCATTAATACAGCAAGCAAATAAACCTCTAAACCTAGAAAAATCAATGTATAAACGGGCGTTAACACGGCAGCAACCAATGCGGACAGAGACGAAATTCGCCAGATCATCACAACCAACAACCAAGTTGCCATCGCCAACAAACCTACCCACAGACTTAGCCCCAACAACACACCCACGGCAGTTGCTACCCCCTTACCGCCTTGGAAGCGAAGAAAAATTGGAAAAACATGGCCTAAGAAAACTGCCAACGCAACAGTTGCAATCACTTCATTTGGCAAATTATAAACTTGTGCAAGCACAACGGCTAGCCAACCTTTACCCGCATCACCCACTAACGTTAAAACAGCCGCCGCCTTTTTACCGCTACGCAAGACATTCGTCGCACCCGGATTTTTGGAGCCATAAGTACGCGGATCTGGCAGTTTAAATAACCAGCTCGAGATCACAGCAAACGAAACCGACCCTAGCAAATAGGCCAACATTACATAAACCAACGCAATCATTAAGATTAGCACCGCCCTTATAAATAGAATAGAATCGCTAACATTTCCAAAACACGAGACACAATAGCTCGCTCCAAGTAACCTTTAAATATAACCCCAAGCAATGGATATCATTTTTCTACAAGAACTCAAAGCCAAAACCCTAATCGGGATTTACCCATGGGAATGCATCGTCCCACAAACAATCCAGCTTGACTTAGAAATTGCCATTTCATCTAGCCGTGCTTGCAAAACAGACAACATTGAAGATGCGCTTGATTATGCGTTAATTGTAGAACGAATCAATGAAATCCTAGCAGAAAAACATTTCTCACTGCTAGAAGCGCTTGCTGAACACGTCGCGCTGACCATTCTGACAGAATTCAAATCGCCTTGGGTGAAAGTTAGCGTTGCCAAGCTAGGAATTATACGTGGGGTGAAAAAACTAGGGGTATGTATTGAGCGGGGAACCAAAACGATTTAAGATCCATCTTCAGTATAACTAATACCAGTAATGATATAGCGCATTTGTCCAGCAGGACGTTGCACACTCACCTCATCATCAAGACTTTTCTTCATCAGCGCACGTGCAACCGGTGAATCCATGCTAATCCAACCCTTCTCAACATCAAACTCATCCGGGCCAACGATGCGGTAAGTCACACACTCACCCTCTTCATCCTCAAGCTCAACCCAAGCGCCAAAAAATACTTGCTGCTGATTTGTTGGTGGTTTATTCACCACGACTAAAATATCAAGACGTTTCTGTAAATAACGAATACGTCGATCTATTTCAGCCAACTGTTTCTTACGATAAATGTATTCAGCATTTTCTGAACGGTCGCCTTCAGCCGCCGCCGCCGACAAAGCCACTGTCACTTCACGGCGCTTCACCCACAAAGCTTTAAGCTCCTCATCCAGCGTTTCATAACCCGATTTGCTGATGTAGGCGGAACTTTTTGGCTGCGGTGGGCGATAGCGACTCATGCTGGCTTTTTCCTTGTGTAGTAAAAAAGTGATGATGGGGTAGGATGACATACTACCAAACCCAATATTATGAATGTTAAGATAGACTCATTCAATCTAAAATACGCAGTCGAATGTCCTTGCGACTAAGGTAAGTACGTTGTGGGGAATGTGATCGTAAATCGAACCAAAGTCGGCTAAACTGGGATCAATTATTGAGGACGACAAACCCGAAGCCAGTTCAAAAATATTTTTTAATTTAGCTTATACTAGCGATAATAAACTCCTGAGATAAACTATCTCGTCTAGCCGATTTCCAGGTATTTTTACTGATACGGACAGACAATATCATTTCTTATCCATATAAGGAATTTAGATAGTTACACCTAGCACATACAATTTATCTAACAGTTTCTAGAATTGAATAAATTTTCACAGTTAGCGTGATTGTCTACTGTCGACCCAGGCTGGGTGAAAACTCCTTGCTAAAATTTATTGTGGTAAGTACGACTTCCATTTATTGCCTCTTTGCTTTAGAAGTCGAGAATAAAAGCAAATATTCGAATTACTTTTAACAAACAATGGGAATTATTTTTATCCAGGCTCTTGAGTTTTCACACATAGATGGTCACCCCCAGTTTGCCAAGTTTACAATCAATCATTGCAAGAAGGTTGAGATTGCAGCCATAGATCCGGACTTTCAATCGAGGCCACATGCCTCAGTCCCTTGCAAACGTTACTTCTTAATTGACAGGTAACTTTGATTGTATTCCTTTAATCGTTAGCCATTTTTTTATAATTAAGGTTACATAAGTTTAAATAAAAATTAAATAGAGGTAATAAATGGTTAATCCAGTCATCAAAGGCAAATCATCTGCATCCGTGTCAATCAGCTAAAAACATCTTGGCTGGTATCGAGCTAATGCACATGATTCGCAAAGGTCAGATGATGAAAGGAGCAGAAAAGATGTCTTTTGCTGAACAATTTTATGCTCTAGCAAGATAATTACGCCAAGACCAACTGTACACTCGATAAAATCAAGAAAATATCAGCTTTCTTCGTTAATGCGACAGAACCGGGGGAAGTTCCTTTTTCAAAGAACCCCGGTAAATGAAAATTACTGCCTAGAACTAACAATCGGTGAAGTGGGTATATTGTCTTTAATGTTGAGCATGTGACACAAAGTAGAATTGTCTCCCCAAACAATTTTTTGCTTGATTCGATTATCGGACATTTCACAAGTCATCCAATCTGGACGCTTACCTAATAAGTAGTCCATACGAGCCCAGAATAAGTCGTAAATAGCGTCTCCATGTATCATGGTTTTAGGGGCGCCATCCATATTAATATAACCAATACCACCAATATATCCTTCTTTTGTGCTGATCTGCACTGTGGCTGTGACGTTATTATTCGTTGCAACGGTTTTCACATTCCAATTATCATCACCCCAACTATAATACAAGACAATGTATACACGCCACCGGCGAGTGGCACTTAATGACTGTGGTAATTTCTTGATTTTGAAATCATCGCCATCAGCAAGCCGAAGTATTTCTTCTGCTGCTTGTAATACTTGAACCTCTGTTACATCTATATACTCCCGACTAGTTAAAGTCTTATAGTCCTCATTAGAAAGTTTTGGGTTATTAGCACACGCGGTCAATAAACCTATCATCCATAGCATCCAGAATGTATTCTTATTCATGCCTATTCCATTTTTATGTATATTTTATATCGTATTTGGTGTCCAAAATACAACCGTCTTGTAACAATTGATAGCGTTTAATCATTATTAAATAGAGTCTCCTCAGGAAGTCAGCAGACAATGCGACAGTAGCCTGATCTTTCCCTGAGACTTTGAAATAAATTAAAGCAGCATCTAAACATTAGAAAGCAATATTTATAGCCGCACGCACGAAGGCAAATAAAAACCTTCAACAGCACCATCAGGTTCATAACCAGAAAGATGCTGTTAATCCACGCTTCACTAGTCCGCGCTGTTTTTGCCCGGATGTAATTCAGGTTATAGCCATTCTTGCCTTGCCCAAACTTGCCTTCAATTGGAATGCGTTGCCGGTAGTCTTCACGTCGTTGTTTTTGTAGTTGCTTGAATTCTGCTCGATTTTCTTCAGTTATTTTTGGTGGGAGACCCAGTGGCTTTCCAGAAAAAAGAATACCTTTTTCCTTCAGATAATGCCGGTTCTCTCGAGTGCCATAAATGGTGTCTCCCAATACACTTTGCGGGTAATATCCGTAACGCTGCTTGTAGGCTTCAACTTGCACTGGCAGATCTCCACCTTCATGGAAAGCATCCCAGCTGATGTGGTCAACATAGGCAATACCTGATGTCGTTAAACTTACACTCAGCTTGGCGCCAAACTCAACCGACTTGTTTGCTTTGCCTCGAACAATGGGACGCACATGTGGTTGATGGATGCTGACAATGCGATGGTCACAACGTTTACACTTCAAACGGTGCATCGCTTCTTGCTGGGCATAAACGTGCAGGATGATCCAGTACTTGCGTAACAAGGAATATGTCAATGGAATTGCTCTGCTGGGGAGTGCATCTAGCAGCACTTCGATATGCTGAAGGTTTCTACGCAAATATTGCAATTGCTTCTTGATACCCGCACGAAGCCTTTTGCCTTTAGGTCGACGTTGTTTCACAATGCCGAGGTTTTCCTTGTGCGCCGTTTGGCGATAGGTGCGGGGTTTAGTTTTTTGTTCTGGTTAATGGATACAGAACATCAATAAGATGCTCGCTGATTTTGCGGCTTTCGTTCAACAAACTTAGGTCGGTCGGAAAGCGAATCGCTTGCTCCACAACTGTTGCGTCAAGAATCAGCTTGCCCTGATGAGCGGATTTCTCTTCAACTTTATGGGCGTCTTGATCAACGACATCTTCATCGCAAGCAGGTGCTGCTTCGCCTTGATTCGGAGGGTCGTCATATCGTCGCGGTGATTACATGTTGCTTTGCCTTTCTCTGACCGCAGAACCGGACTATCCACCATCGCATTAACGATCACTTGCTGAAAATGTGCAAAGGTTTGTTCGCCCATGCGTCGACGGATCTCTACAAACAGTGAGGGAGCAAAAGGTTGTTTGTCTTGATAGGCCGGAAAACCAACAAAGTATTGCAGGTAAAAGTTCTCGCGAATCTGCTGCACCGTCTCTTCATCACTTAAGCACAGTTTATGTTTGATGATCACCGCGCCAATCACCAATCGTGGGTCTTTTGCAGGCCGACCATGCGTTGATGAGAGATTCTGGAAATAACCGCTCGCTAGTTCATCCCAAGGTATGCTTTGACTCAGCTTTACCCAGCGGTTGTTTGCATCAAATTTTATATCAAAAGGTGTTTCGAAACCTTCCAGAGGGAGTTGTTTTTGGCTTATGTATGTGATCATGTGCAAGCTTTTGAGGGGCAAATGGTTGTTTTACTTGCACTATTATACCAAGATGTGACGAAATACGCCATTTAATCATATGGTTATTATTTCTGAGTGGACTCTAAATATGGATCTGAAACCCAACGGTACGGAAACGTACGCTAAAGCTCTATATTTTCAAATAGCATCAGATTCTTTGAGTATTTTATAGACTGTTGATCTACCTATTCCCAGGTTTCTAGCAATATCAGTAGCGCCAACACCATTTTGGTTCATATTTAGTGCTTTTTCTCTATCAACAGTCCGTTTTCGGCCCAGGTTGTGTGAAAACTCAAAATCTATTTTTAGTGGCTAATCCTGTAACCATAGTAATGCTTAAAAACGATATAAGCGGTTAGAGCTGACCGCCATCATTATTATGTGGCAATGTGTTTTTTACAGAAACTTCGC
>JAJFJG010000157.1 GCA_021774265.1 Nitrosomonas sp. | reverse complement strand
TCAACAACCGTAGATTATTGGAGCCGATTGGAAATATTCCACCGGCAGAATTTGAAATGGCATATTATCGCCAACTGGAAGAGTCAGCTAATGCAGCTTGACTCAAACTAAATAGTCTCCAGAAAAACCGGGGCGATTCATGTATTAGTTCCGACTTAATCTGACAAGGAATGGGGATACAGCGATTCCTGGAAGTCATGCTGCCGTGTACAATCTGTTTAATCTTGGCCGTCATTTAGTGTCCGCCAGCCATTATCAGGATTTGAAGTAAGGTGCTTTTGCGTCTTGAGAAGAAGGTAACAGTAGCTTAAAGCCTGCAACTACAGTGTTTCGATCGTGCCGGAAAGTTAACTTGACAATCCCCTACTTCTCTTACATAACCGCTGCACTTAGAACTTGAATTCACCATTACTACCAAGGAAGATTAGAATCCTATAAAGTTTTCGATAAAAATAAATGCCACCAAAAAATTGACGAATTATGAAGAACTTACCAAAATTAGTTAAAGTGCTAAAACAACGTATTTATCTGTTATTGTTGAACTTCGGATGGTTAAATACCTCAATTTATTTATTAGGTTGGCTTCTAGATCGGATATCTCAGAACAGAATTCGTATTTATAAATATTATCTAGTAATACAGCCTGTTCATAAAAAGCCAATACTTCCTCCAGGCAGGGGAAAAAATATAAAAATCAGACTTATTGATAAAGAAGATAAAATCATTCGCCAGTTTCCACGTCCTTATAACGTAATCCAAGATCGATTCAAAAGTGGGGCAAAATGCCTGGTGGCTTTTAAAGATCAACAGTTTATTGGTTTTATTTGGCTTGTATTTGATTGCTATCAAGAAGACGAGGTCCGTGCACATTTTATACCGTCACCAATTGAAAACACAGCCTGGGATTTTGATATATATATTAATCCAGATTTTCGCTTAGGAATGACTTTTGCTTGTTTGTGGGATGAAGCAAATAATTTTCTTATGATGAATAAAAGAAACTGGACTTATAGCCGAATTTCTGCATTTAATACTGAATCCTTAAAATCACACTCATATCTTGGTGCAAAATCATTTGGGAGCGCATTATTTTTTTGTACTAAAAAATGGCAAATTACGATTGCTACCTTATTTCCTTATTTTCATTTGTCCCTTCATAATGATTCTATACCCCAATTTTATTTAAAAACCAATGAACTTAAAAACCTTTAAATTACTTTTAATAAAATTACGGAGTAAACATGCAACACTTTAATGAAGTAAGAAATATATTTTGTAATGCTTTGAGCATCAACGATAGAAAGGATTCACTTACTGAAAATTCAGTTTTATTTGGCAATATTCCAGAATTAGACTCCATGACTCTGGTTAATGTAATTACTGCGCTAGAAGAAAATTTTGACATCATAATCAATGATGATGAGATTAGTGCTGAAATTTTTGAAACTTTGGCCAGCTTGACTTGTTTTGTTGATGACAAATTGGCTGAATGAAAAAAATATCAGATACTTCCCCCGCTAAGCCCTTTTTTCTTGAAACTGACTTAGGCAAACGTTTCTGTCTTTATCATACACCTCACCACAACACACAAAGTTGTGGCACGTTTATTTACATTCACCCCTTTGGGGATGAGATGAATAAATCCAGGCATATGGCGGCACTCCAGGCAAGGGCTTTTAAAAATATCGGATATGGTGTCTTACAAATAGATTTATTTGGTTGTGGAGATAGTTATGGTGAATTCAATGAAGCACGCTGGGATATTTGGAAACAAGATATATTATTCGCCACAAAGTGGCTCAAAGAAAATTCTTCTACATCTATAATAAACCTTTGGGGCTTGCGCTTAGGTGCACTACTCGCATTAGATGTTGCCTGTAATTCAGAGGACCGTATTGACAATATCCTGCTATGGCAACCCGTTTTAAATGGCAAGTCTTTTTTAACGCAATTTTTGCGTCTACAGCTAGTTAATAAATTACTTTCGGAAAACTATCAAGGAACGCAAGGAATAGATTCTTTACGCAGTTCACTAGCAGCTGGTTCAACACTTGAAGTTGCAGGTTATGATCTGGCTCCTGATTTAGCAGCCACTATTGATAATTTAAAGATAAGTGATCTAGTTGTATTAAAAAGCAAGGTTCATTGGTTTGATATTGTGGCTGACACTAACCAATCTATATCTCCAGCTAAAGCTGACGTTATGAAAAAATGGGGAAAAGAGGGAAATAATTTGCTTATGCACTCGATATCCTGCCTATCTTTCTGGGCAACGCAAGAAATAACAAAATGTCCTGAATTAATTTCGGCCACTACTCAGTTATTTACAAAAAATCCTCATGAGTTTTAAAGAAAGCGCCTGTAGTTTCCTATGTCATGATTCCTGGCTATATGGAATTATCAGTATGCCTAAACAAGCTATTACTTCGACTAAAGGTGTATTGATAATTGTTGGTGGCCCACAGTACCGAGTGGGCAGCCACCGTCAGTTTACACTACTTGCGCGTCACCTTGCTGCCAAAGGTATACCAGTTATGCGATTTGACACTCGAGGAATGGGCGATAGCGAAGGGGAAATAAGAACATTTGAGGAAATAGATGAAGATTTGAATTGTGCTATTAACCAATTCTTTCTAGAAATATCATCCCTTCAGGAGATTGTGATATGGGGCCTATGTGATGCTGCAACAGCTGCACTCTTTTATGCTCATCACGATAAACGAGTTACAGGTCTGGTACTTCTAAACCCTTGGGTAAGGACTGAATACAGCGTCGTAAAGACATATCTAAAACACTATTATTATAATCGTTTTACTGATCGCGAACTATGGAAAAAGGTTTATTCGGGTGATTTTAATTATATTGCTACTATTCGGCCTCTACTTAGATTAATCTACAATTCATTAATAAATAAAAATAAACCAATTTCATTTAAACAAAACATATCAAATCAAATAACTAATGATTCTCCGTTGCCAGAGCGTATGTTTAATGGGCTTAACCGTTTCAAAGGAAAAGTACTTTTGATTACTTGTGGTGATGATTTTACAGCACAAGAATTTATGGATTTAATAAAGGAATCAAAGAAATGGCAAAAATTATTAGAATCTTCAAGTACAGAGCAATTTCATTTGCCAAATGCAAATCATACTTTCTCACGACGCGAATGGCGTGATCAAGTATTTAATTGGACATATGACTGGATTAAATCATGGTAAAACAAGCTCTCCGACAAACGAAACGATTGATTCCGAAATACAGCTAGAATTTAAGAAAAATGCAGCGAGATTAGTTAATGAGAAGGGCTACACCCATCAGCAAGCGGCGGATCATCTGGATATATCCATAAACGTGATTGGGCGTTGGTCTAGGGCAGAGCGAAGTCCTGTCAGGTCATCATCAGAGGAAAACAATTTTAAACTTGACGGATCTAACTGAATTGATTCGGCTGCGTCGGGAAAACGAGCAGTTACGTATGGAGCGTGAAATAATAAAAAAAGCCGCAGGCATCGAAGCCAAGGAAATCGAATAAAGTGTGGGTTTTTCGTGAACAACTGTAAATAGTGGGGTAATAATAATGGAATGGACGCCAACTAACCTAAACGGCATCAACGTGCCAAAGTCGTGTTGCAGTAAAGCCCACTAAACCAAAGAGGAGCGTCCAATATGAAGATAACAACAATAGGTATTGATTTGGGGCCAAAGAAGTGTTCCAGATTCACGGTGTTGATGAGCACGGCAAAACTGTATTGCGCAATTAATTGTGCCGGAACAAGGTAATAAATTTTTTTGCAAATTTAAAGCCCTGTTTTATTGCATGGAAGCATGCGACAGTTTCATATGCAACAGATATAGTGAGAATCCCAAATAGCCATAGTATAACCCTAGTTCTAACCAAAGATCTTGTCAATAGTCCGGCCAGCATGAGCAGACGGTTTTGCTTTTCCATACTCCCTATCCCTTCTTTATCAAAGCATCTAAAACTTCGCACATTTCCGATGAATCCCGGAATAGTCAAACTTCAATAGTCCACCGGCAGAGCAAGTAATTTTTTTTAATTAGTAATTCGCTATACAGAGATGGCATTACCAAGTTAAATTAAATTTGGCTGACTTTCCAACTCGATCCAGGACTCAGAGTATTGAATAACCAATGGGTTAATAGTTTGAGTTTGTATATTGACTGATTTCTATGCAAATTTAGTTAATTTGACAAACAGTTTGGCGCTTTACCCACCCAAAGTCCCTCATAAGCGTGCCGCCGTCAAAGGACCCGTGAGTGTGGGTAGTGGAGAGATAGTGCCTCATGGCGCGAAGAAAGAGTAATGTTGAATGAGTTTGAGTTTGTGATGCGTAGATCGGCATCAAAGCCATTAATCAATCCAAGCTACATCAGCGTCGATAAATAAAATATTCCGAGAAAACCGTCTATGTCCATCGGCGATGTTTCTACATCAAGATCGGAAAAGAAAAAGCACCTAGCCGGGATTTGTGGCAAAGTGCTTTTACGTCTTGAAAAAAGGTTATGTTGGCATGAAGGCGACAACTCTGGAGTTTGGCACCTTACAAAAAGTTAACTTGGCAATGCCGTTTAATCTTCAACGCACCAAATCACTCCGACACCATTCTTGGCCGTCTATTTTCGTCAATGGCTACATAAGTCAGTACGGCTTCGGTCACTTTGATGCAGATCTCCTCTCCACCTTCCTGTACACCACGTTGCGCGTATACTGATACTTCAACGGTAATTGAAGTACGTCCTACCTTGATAATATTCGCATAGAAGCTAACAAGATCGCCTATAAACACAGGTTTCTTAAATATAAAGGAATTAACAGCAACTGTTGCGACCCGACCACGCGCTCGTCGGATAGCAGACACACTACCTGCAATGTCAACCTGCGACATGATCCAGCCGCCGAAAATATCGCCTGCGTAATTGGTGTCTGATGACGTCGGCACCATGCGCAATACAGGTTGTCCTTCGGGCAAGGGAATATGGAGCGTTGGATTATGCTGAATATTGGTCATGGTTGTTCATTATGAACTTATTTAGATGTAAGAGCTTGTAAATATCATCTAATATTAGTTTATACCCTGAGGATATTTGAAAAGCCATATTCGCATTCAACTTGCGATCCTCCGTGGTCTTGCCGCGGTTGGCGAATGTCGTGACACCAATTCTTGTTAATATATTGTAGAACAAGCCATCTCAAAAATAATTTTTCCAGATAAACTGGAGCTTGAGATACAATTTTAATGTCTTTTATATACACAGTGTTTACTGTTCCTCGTCTTTTCTCCCTCCCTAAGGCGGGGCCTTATGTGATATTAAGGTGGATCCCCCCGGTTTTGCTCTCCTTTAACTGGGCGGGTTTTTTTTTATTTTGCGCTCTGGGTTTTTCCTGCCTTAAGCCTATATCATTGGTGTGACGCATTTGTTGCGTTGCGTGGTGGAGGGCAACCTGATTAGATAAGTTTTTCTATGCATATCACCTACCCATCCGGAACCTGTAAGTGGAGAATTACAATTCAAGCTGCCATCGGTGTCTGAAATAGATCTCGGCAATGTGATTTCCACCGGTACTCGTTGATGTTCGCCTTGCCCAGCACATCATTTTCGCTGAGGCTTAATGGCGGTTCGCCGTCTAAAGCAGCGTGAACACGGTAACCGTTATAGTAATCTTTGAAGGTATCGGGTTTCTTTTCTAAATCGTGTGCATTCCAAAACAGAACCTGATCAAGACACTCGCCCCTGGGAGTTCAGATTAGCCCTTTCATCGCGAGTGTGGTAAAAAAAATGCACAACAAGTAAGAAGACTGTTCTCATTGTTCTCGATATTAGTCGACCAAGTCGCTGCAGGAAGCGGCCAACAGTGCTGCGAACAAAATAGGTTTAGCGACGAAAATTCCGGCGTAGATTGCGCGCGCGCGGGACGGGGGGTGAAATCTCCTCGTCTGGTACCCATTGACGGCCTCTCTGGGTTGTTCTCTGGGCGACGATGGCCACTGTATTCGGGGGTGGCGGGGCTGATCTATGGGCTACTTTTTTGCAATTTCAGCAAGGTGCTTGGCGTTTGTTAGGCTGGAGGGTCGTAAAGTGGTCGCCAATTAGTAAAGATGAATTGAAAGTATTTTTAAAAGAGAGTTTTGCTAATCTATTCGAGCAGTTTCGGCAAATATTACGATAACTTTAGTTTTTATTTGTTAAATGTATGAAATTTTACCCACAAAATCTGTGGATAAATTTGTGGATAACTTCCAAATTAGATTATTAACTTGTTTGCACCTAAGGATTTTCTTTAGGTAGCCTAGTTTTTATACGTATTGTTCTTTATTAACAAGAAGTAAATTAATATTTTATCTTCTTTACTTGAGTGTTTGTTTCTGATATTAGTTTCGTTGTGTTAACTATTATGGATACCTGACATATATCTAGATTATAGATGTAATAATCTATGTAACTTAATGAAAAAAATATAATTATTTTAATTTTTGTGAGTGATTCCTTCGGCGGCATTATAACCATCGTGGAAGGAAAAGCCTGAGTGCTAATGATTAACGGCGGAAACGAGGCATGCGCCGATTCAAATCGATAGAGATCACAGGCTCAAGATTACTGGGGGTTCATGCTGCTGTGAGCAATCTAATCAACCTTGGCCGTCATCAAGCATCTGCCAATAACCTATCGGGACTTGAGACAAGGTGTTTTTGCAGGGCAATCGGACTTAAAAACGCTTTAAAGCAGAAACTAGATTGGGTGTTAAGTCTATCATATTGATTATTAATGACAGATAAACTAATATCTTTAATTATTCATCATGTTTCAAGCATTGAAGACTCGAGACTAGATAGATAAAAGAAACACAAACTACAAGATATATTCTTTATCAATCTTTGCGCCGTTATTTGTGGAGTGGTGTACCCCGTCAGCGCAAGTTGGACAGATTAACTTGATTGTCTAAGAGACGGATTTAGTTCATCGTTACTACTAAAGCAGGAGTGATGATGACAACAAAAGATTACCAAAAGCCAAGTGCGGAAAAAGCGGTTCGTGA
>JAJFJG010000156.1 GCA_021774265.1 Nitrosomonas sp. | reverse complement strand
CCGTTGCTCTTATCATCACCTAAGAACTGAGACAAAGTGTTCACAATCTCTGCGGGTTCAGCTTGTGGATAACCGCAGATTGTTGCTTCTTGCGTAATGATGGCAAATAGGTTTTTATTCTGCGTGGAGATTTTACCGGTCAAAAATACCAGCGCGGCCACCCGTCTCACAAGCTTAGCGGGAGCATCGGTCGCTTTACACAACTTATCAATATAGTGACATTCTCGCTCAACTGCGTCCTTCAAAAGACTTGAGCGATCCCAATGCAGCAGCTCATGCGTCGACCCGATGCCGCAGCTATGTAGTGCCGCCATTTGTAAATAAAGTGGCCGCCCTTCGGTGTTTCTAAATAATTGCTGAAAATCTGCTGCAACGAGTGATGGTAATTGAGGAGCTGTTCTATCGTAAAAATTTTCCCAGCTCACTAATGTAGCCTGGAGAATAGCCGTCATGGTCTCATGTTGGTTTTTTAGCTCGGGTGGCTTAAGCTCTAGCGTCGGTTGCCAAGCATCGCAAATGTCATCCGTCAACGCCCCTTCGCCTGCCGCTAAGATTTCCTTCAACCAGCCTTGGTCTTTATCCGCATGACGTTCCAGCAGCAACAATCGAAGCTTTGCGGGTTCGGATTGATCGGCAGCATCGCGTGCTAGCCGCGCACACTGCTGGATTAATTTCTTCAGACTGTCAAGTTTCGTCGCGGCATAATCCACAATAATCAGGGTGTCTGTCAGCGGTATCCAGTTAGGGAAATGATCGTGATCAACTAAGTGACCCAGCAAGTCATGAGCCAAAAAACCACCATCCCAACCCGAATCAACCATATTTTTAGCAAATTCCTGCGCCAAACGCGTCTTACCCATGCCACCTTCACCAATGATGATCTGCCAGCTAAAGCTATCATCTGTATGACACCTGGCTTGTAACTGACTTGTTTCCTGTTTCCGACCAGTGAGTGGAATAAATGCGTTATGCGGCCTAAGCAGTCGACTCTGCGGCGCATTTATACTGAGCCTCGGTTGATCCAGGTGCAGCTTGATGGTTGCCTTAAGATCGCCAAGGCTCCAAATAATCAGGTCCAGTTTATTGAGTTGATCAACCCAGGTTTTTGTCTGCTCATCCAGTGTCGCCCAGTCCTTTGGGTCAACATTGGCTGGCACTTTAAGATATTGACTTAGCAGACCGGTTTTGGCGCCATGACGTTCGATGTTGAATAAAATCTTGCGGGTAAGATTAGCTGAAAGCTTTTGATAGAAAGGAAACTGATCTTTTAACTTGTCATCCAGCCACGCCACACCTTGCTTCCCACCCTTGCCCAGATACTTGAAAAGTGACGGCAAAAGAACCTTAGTCATCAAACGTGATTGTAGTGTGCTAAATCCAAACTCCTTCAGCCACCCATTTATCAGCTCATCCCGTTCTTCACTATCGAGAAAAGCAGTTAACGTTTTTTCTTGTTCTTCAGAAAGCTCAAGATCCATTCTTATCTGCAACCATCCGTTTGAAATAGCGGTGACTAATTATAAAAGCAAATGCTGCAGTATGGTGCAGATTCAGCAGAAGGTGAATAGTGGGTGCGTGGATGACGGCACCTTGCTGGGAAAAATGAGCGTTATTAAATAGGCAGATTAGGATTGATTGCTGATATTCTTAAAAATCAAGTTTAACTTGTCGCGAAGGATTGCAGCAGAGAAAGGCCTCACCAGATATCCATTGGCACCGGCTTGGGCGGCAGCCAGCACATCCTTTTTCTTTGCATTAGCCGTCACCATGAGAACAGGGATTTCCTTCAGTGCCTCAGTGGTTCTAATATTCTTCAACATTGCTAGAACATCCATATTCGACATATGCCAGTTCGACACAATAAAATCAAAATTCTCTACTTGCAATTTATGAAGAGCTACATTGCTATCTTCAGCCTCGTCAATATGACAAAAACCAATTTCTTGCAATAGGCTCTTGATATGCTCGCGCACCCCCGGAAAATCATCGACGACCAGAAATTTAGTATTAGTGTTCAATTTTTGATTTCTCTTAAAAAAGAAATCTTACCAGACGGTTTGTATTAACTAGTGTGAGAAAAGTCACACTTTACTTTAATTACTCTTTTGATGTTGTTTGAAAGAAATATGAAATATTCAGTGCAAAAGATCACATGACGTTATTTTAGGAATATATAAAACTAGCTAGAAACATAATACTTATCAAACCCAAATTACTGAAGTTACCTAAATTAAATCCATCTCAATCGTTAAAACTGCCGAAATTTTCAGAATCGTCAGAACCTGACGTTGACAATTCACCTCCGAAACAATACCCGTGGAGAAAAAACAGCAATACGCACTAACAACACCCTCAATCTTGACGCACGTCTATGTCTCTATCTGACAGAAAATATGAACATATACCGCTGCGCTGAAAATTATCGTTAATTTTTCATTGTAGAAAATTAAAAATATACAATCGTGGGTGGCAATCCACTAACCCCGCCATTAATATTTTAATTCAGAAACCTTATTTTTTATCGTAATATATTTCATAAAGTCTCTTAGTCACATCGCGATTAAACAGGCGGCTGAATCTAAAAACAACGACCAGTTTCAAAATTAGCAGAACACGTTTCATGAAATTCTGTTTCCATTGACGGGCAGAATTTTGGATACCGCCACCCAGTAATACTACACGCCCAGACTGCATCATCCGCAGGCTTAGCTCAACATCTTCCATCAACGGATAATCTGGAAAACCACCCTGATTTTGTATTGCAGCCATGCGGAAAAATTGTCCCTGATCGCCGAAACTGGCACCGCCTAGTGTAGCGCGGGCATCGTTGAGCATTTCGATGGTTAATAGTCGTAGATTAGCCGTACTAAAACGTTGACCAACGGCGCCACCAACGACATCGGAGTTTTGTGCCAGCACTGTCATGATCTGTTGGCTAACGTCTTTTTTGCAAATACAATCCGCATGGATGACCAGTATCACGTCTGAACTAGCGGCTTCCACTCCTGTCTTTATTTGAGTGCCACGGCCACGCTTACTTGTGACGACTTTAAAACCCATAGTTTGCACTATGGTGACAGTGTGGTCAGTCGAACCGCCATCACTGATAATAATCTCATCGGCTGGTCTTTCTAGCGACTTCAAAGATGACAGACAGGCTTTTATTTGCTCACCTTCATTCAAGGTGGGTACGACAATGGCGAGTGTTTTAGGGTTACCCCACAATATTTCTGATTGAAATTTTCGCGACAAAACTATTCTGAGTTCAAAGACCAGCACCAAAAAGAATGGGAGCCATGTTACCCAGATTGCCCATACAGGCAACGACCAGTCTTCACCATTTTCTACACTAAAGGTTGACATAAAGTAAGTGCCACTGGTAAAGCTCAACACTAGCCAGGATAAACCAGGATAAAGCACGACAAATGGAATGATCCACAAGACGTACCAGTAATGCACCACAGGGGATAACAGTACGAGCAATGCGATCATAAAATAGGTGGCTTTGACGGGTGTTCTAACGGCCCATAGTATCCACAATGAAATGAGCCCGAATAATATAAATACGATCCATGACGCCCAAGTAATGTTGCCATCTAATAAATAATTAATCGGGCCATGTATTGGCCCATTAAAAGCATTCGTACCGCCAAAAACCCAAAGCCCTTGAAACATGCCGGACAATGTATCCAGAAAATATAGTGATGGCAATATCAAAGGAATCGATAACCACCATGCGTGTCGCCAATGGCAGCGTAATAAATAAAGCGGAATTAAAATAACAGCGATGATTTTTATTTGAATAGCTATACCCAACCAAAGCCATGCCCAGACAAAAGCTTTTCTTTCTGCACACAACACTGACAGCATGATCGCCAAAATCATTAAAACATCAAAGTGTGCCTCGCCTGCGATGGCAAATAAGGTTAGTGGGTTAAGCGCATACAATAAGACCTTGCGCACGTCAGCTCCACGTTGCTTCAGAAAAGACAACAATACCCACACCACACACAAATCGGCGAGGATAAACAATACCTTGAAAGCCCATGGCGAGTAAAAAACGTTACTCACGCCAGCAAACATGAGTTCAGCCAACGGTGGGTAAGCCGTCAGCTTGTCCTTATGGTTCATCCCTTCCCAATAATAATCACGATGTGTCTCATAATGCGCGTGTTCGGCTGGATATTGATAGGGACTTTCGCCAGCGGTAATGATCTTGCCTTCCCACAGATACCGGAAAACATCATCTGAAACAGGCACGCCCATCATGAAAAGCCGTGCCAGTAACGAAATAAAAAGAATGAGTCCAATCTTTTGGCGCGTACTCAGCCTATCTGGAAAGCTTAGCCATGCGCCAATGAACCCAAAGAATATCACGCCATAGGATGCCATCATGCACACCGCTTTGTATTCTATTGCCCACGACGTCCAATGTACCGCTCCGGCCGAAAAAACTAAAGCTAAAGAACACAAAAAAAGTGATGAGCGTGAGCTTAGCATTTCCCTAATTGGTATAGCGAATTACTGATAACCTTCCCTAAACGACCGAATACCTACCAGCAAAAAACCACAGGCATATACCAACAGAAATGGGCCCACCATGTAGTGTTTAGCAGCAATATAAAAGAACAAACTCACCACACAGTAGAGACCTAAAACAATCTCAAATAAAGGTAAAATCGGTGCGTTGACACGATACTGAGTTTTCTCAAGATCACCACTTTTAGGTGTTCGCACAAAGCCACTTTTAACACCCATCACGGCTTCAAACACGGCACGCGTATTAGATAAGGCAATTCCGACACCCAAGCACATCAGCACAGGGAAAAATAAAAGTTTCTTAAAACCTGATTTTGTAGCGATTTGGCTTGTCAGGTAGAGTGAACTGGGGCCGCAGATAGCGACCAGAATACAAAACATGCAAATTGCCATTAATTGCCATGGCACATTTATATTTAGTGTCAACAAGACAGGCAACGTCAAAATCGACAACAACACCATGACCGGGTGGATACTGTAATGCGTCAGATGTAGGAAAGCTTGTATTTTTGACATCATACTGGTTTTTGAACACAATACCCGGGGATATAATTTCATCGCAGTTTGGATAGACCCCTTGGCCCAGCGAAACTGTTGGCTTTTAAATGCGGTATACGTCTCTGGCAACTCAGCTGGCACAACCACATCAACCAAAAAACTCGCGCGCCATCCCACCAATTGGCAACGGTAAGACAAATCCATATCTTCAGTCAACGTATCAGCTTGCCAACCACCGGCATCATCAATGGCCGCCTTGCGCCAAACTCCTGCAGTGCCATTAAAGTTCATAAAAAAACCATTAAAAGCACGCGCACTTTGCTCGATCATGAAGTGTCCATCAATACCAATGCTTTGTGCCTGAGTCAGCACAGAGTGCTTGGAATTTAAATGACCCCAACGCGCCTGCACAAACGCCAATTTTTCGTCCGCCACCAATAGCGGAATCATTTGTCGCAAATAACCTGGGTTAGGCACGAAATCACTGTCAAAAATCGCAATAAATTCACCTTTACACACCGCCATACCTTCGGCTAATGCACCGGCTTTGTACCCTTGACGCTTTTCACGCCTAAAGATATTGATACTTCTACCTTCTTGACGTAATGAAGCCGCCATCTGATCAACAAGTGCACAGGTTTCATCTGTCGAATCATCTAGTATTTGAATTTCATGTTTACTCGCTGGATAATCAATCGCAGCCACCGCCCGTATCACACGCTCAGCCACATTGGCTTCGTTATACAGCGGAATCTGTGTGGTAACATGCGGCAAATTAGCCACATCGTCAAACATCGGTTGCGCGGCATCTATGTATTGACGAATACGCCCGGATTCCTTTCGGTACGTCTTCCAAAAACGCCACACCATAAAATAGCAATTGACACCATAGACAAACAAAGTCATCACGCACAATACATAGGCACTTAGTAATAGTCCGCTCATATCAAATCATTTTTTCAAGATACTCAATGGTCAGGCCACTCATTTTTGGCACACCCATCTCTAAATGAGTTGGAAACGTTTCTACTCTTCCGGTGCGGGTGTATCCCCTACGCTCATAAAAAGCAATAAGCTCTGGGCGTTGTGAAACGACAAACATAACGTATTTATTAACGCTCAGTTTTTCTTCCGCAAAAGTTTCCGCCTGATTAAGCACGTGCTTGCCATAACCTTTTCCTTGCAGGTCTGGATGAACTGAGAAAAACCCGATAAACGCAGCATCTCTGTCTTGTGCTATGTAGATACACGAAGCTAAACGTTGGTGCTGATTGACGACAAAGAAATGTGCGTATGGATTTGAAATTGCAGATGCGATTTCATGATGGTTTGTTCTATCACCTTCGATGATATGCGTTTCTTTAGTCCAACCAATCTCACCACGATAGGTGAGATTCACTAATTCACATATTTCATGCGATTGATAAGACTTTGCTTCTTCAAGATGAAATTTTGAGAAATTAACTTCAACTTGCTTCATTACATTAGGTGCCGAGTTAAAACAAGCTCATAGTGGGGCTTTTAGTCAGAGCAACCAAAACAATGTAAGCAAACACACATTGCGCTGCAATCCAAGCAATGATTTTGGTTTTTCTTGTTTTACCAAACCGCATCGCCACCATACCCAAACAAATATATAGTAGTAACCCGATAACCTTGGCGCTTAACCAAGAGTTATTCAACGGATCTTGTTGTAACAAAATAGCTAGATAAATGGCGCTAGCCAATAAAACGGTGTCGGTAATGTGCGGCAGAATCTTCACCCAACGCAGTTGTAGTTTGGCTGAATTCTGCATCATCCAAATACCACGCGTTAGAAACAACAAGTAACTTAAGATGATACTACCGACATGAATCATTTTTACTAGTGCATAGCCCATGGCTAACCTCCAGGCAATAGCCAACCATGACTACCAGCTACCGCACCTGCAACCGTAATCAAGCTCAAACTTAACAAAATCAAATGCATACGCTGAATTTTTACGAATGTATCCACCGATACATTCTGTGCGGGCATATTCGATTGAGATTGACGCCGCCGTGCTCGTGGCTCCGTTACAAATAACATCACGGAAAATACCAACCAGATAAATATCATGGTATGCATCCACCAGTATTGCCATTCTGCAAAACGATACCATGCATCGAGCGCATAGACCATGTAGAAACCACTTAAACCAACAAGTAACGTAGTATAACGTGCTTGTGCCGCAAATCTACGTCGGAAGTTTCCAAAAAATGTCATAGCCTCTGATGGTGATTGCATACGCGCCAATGTTGGCAATAATACTGTGGTCACCATTGCCACACCACCAATCCACAACACCACGCTCAGCACATGAATGACTCTGGCTAGTATAAACTCATTCATTTATATATTCGTCAGCAGAAACCCACGCAACGGCCTCATCATAATCGCTAAACACCAATACATCTTCATTGATAAATAAATTGGAAACCCAAGCACTCCATCCTTGCCATTGATCGTCAGTAACAACGGCCACACGGTTAAATTCACTGCCATGTTCACGCATGAATTTAATTTCTTCCCATGCAACATCGACGGTGTAATCCAACATGTCGCGCCAATCAAACAGTAAATTTGCTTTACCTTCAAAATGGGATTTGTAAAGCACCTGATTCTCAAACTCTTGAAAATCTGTCAGTGTAAACTCACCAATTACTGCAACAATAACCAAATTGTCTGTTTTCTGAAAAGTAATCATGGATTCACCTCAAATGATAACAAGTCCATCATAGGCAATTAAGCGCCGTGGTGCAATCTTTGATCTATAAATTATTTTACTAGACATCGTCATTAGTATCTTTTTTGCTACAAATATAATGACTAAAAAATACGTAATTATCATTTTTGTTAAACTATCTTGATCGCAGCTCCAAAATTTTTTGTGGTAAAGCCATATGTTTTTGCAAAAATATATTGGCAAAAATATAAAAAAGACATAAATTTAGAATGTAGCCGCGTAAGATAAAAACGCAAAAGCGATAGCTTCGCTATAATGAAGTTATATTGATATTGATATATTACTATTATTCAGCTAGCTATCAGAATAAAATAATAAAAACTATAGAAAATCGGGCTATTTATTTTAAACAAAAGAGAGCATCTAAATAATGAAATCTACTCAGAAGATAAGAAAGACTCCACTGGCTTTTATCTCTGCAGCACTCGTCATCGGCCTGACTGCTTGTGGTGATGATGTTAGCCTAAGTAATATTAGCGGCATTTCAAACAGTAGCACCGACAATTTCACCATGGCCGTTCTAGCGAAGCCATCTGGCGCTGCAACTGGCGTGTTGGGCAATAAGGTCGCAGGCGTATCCTATAGCGCATCTTCTGGTCAATCTGGCGTCACCGATGAAAATGGCATGTTTGAATTTAATCATGGTGACAGCATCGAATTCAAACTGGGTGGCCTAGACTTAGGTAAAGTTCAAGCATCACCCGTTATCACACCAATTACATTAGCAGATGGCGATGAGAATAAACTACAGAATATTTTAATCTTATTTGAATCGTTGGACTCAGACAGCGACCCAGCAAATGGCATTTCAATTACACCTGAAACAGCCAAAGCAGTTACCAAATCAATTAACCTAACGAGCGATCCTGACAATTTTGCCAGTTCTGCCAAACTACAAGAGATCATAGAAAACAGCAATATTGATGGTATGGTCAGAACTGCCGAAGAAGCCAACACCAATTTTCTCTCGCAAAGCACAGCCATGCTTGGCGGCAATGTTTGGGTAAGATATAACGACCGTGTCGCCAGCATGGTTCGAATCGCCTCAGATGGGAGCGGCGAATACATACAAGGACAAGCTTCACCTGACGACTCTTGTAACATCAACCGTGTATGTGCTGGCCGCACAATCTTTCGTGCCGGCGTGGAATACGGTATTCTCAGTGCACCATCCGTTAATGCCAGCGGCTTCACTCTACGTGGCGAAGCAACGGTTGACACCAACCTAAAAGCTGGATTTTCAGACCCAGATGTTGCAACTAGAATTACTAGTGACGGTTATGAACTGGTGCTGTCAGATATCGTTCATGTTCAATTAGAACGCGAGACACCAAGTATCTTTAGTGAAATATTTCATATCGGCGGCGCATCCAGTACTGTTCGAGCCAGACGTGATGTTGAGCCTGAAACAGAAGTGGTCGACAGACGCTTCAAGAGCGTTGAAAACGATCCTTCTGGAATCGTCGGCGCATGGGCATTTGACAGTGACACAATCAACACTCGGACGCTGATGTTCTTCCCGGACGGAAAGTTCTTTTTGGTTGATCCAATTGGCGAAACACAGCTAGAAAGTCAGGCAGACTGCGCGCGGCCTGGTGTTGAATTCGCTAATTACACATATAACAAGGGTGCCAACCAATTGAGCATTTCTGGCTTCACCTATAACACCGACGGCTGCGTCGGCCTTTCAAGCCTAGAAAGTAACGCAGTACATAAATTCACCATCAGTTCAGATGGTCATACTGCCAAGCTAGAAAAACAAGGCGAAGAAGCCGTCACTGTATATAGAATTTCTGGATAAATAGAAACAATCCTTATCAAGCCATTCTTTTACGCACCGAGAACAAACCAGTTTTCGGTGCGTAAACAATGTCACAACTAAAAAAAACGAATATGCCCATTATTCGTATCGCATTAAATGTCCCTGTTGATACGTTATTTGACTATGCAGCCAATGATGCCAGCCAGCAAGATATAGGACTACGCGCATGCGTCCCATTTGGCAAAAAACTACTCACTGGCGTGATCATGGAGGTCACTTCAGAGACACAAGTTTCTCCTGAAAAACTAAAACCCGCGACATGTATTTTTCGTGAAAACACCCCACTATCACCCGCCTTACTCGAGCTATTCTATTTTTGTAGTCATTATTACCACCACCCACTGGGCATGGTTGTAATGAATGGGTTACCCGCCAAACTCCGCAGCACCAAACCTAGCAAAATAAAAAAATCACCCAATAGCTATCAATTTAGTCTCACGCAATTAGGGCGTCAAGTTGATATCACCGCCATCCCAGCTAAAAGCACGGTCAAACAACGTTTACTCACACAATTAAACAAAACAGGGATCATTAGTTATCAACAGGCTAAGCAATGCTCTTCTAGTGCGCCTAAAGTTTTAAAGACGTTTATTGCACTAGGTTGGGTTGTTGAAGTTCCAGTACAAGCCGCCGTAAGTACGGAAAAACCTTCTATCCCACCACTTACTAAAGAACAAGAAACTGTGGTTAATGCAATTTCGGCTGATATTGGACAATTTAAAACTTGGTTATTACAAGGAATTACGGGGAGTGGGAAAACCGAGGTATATCTCAGGCTGATCGCACAGACATTATCGCAAGGAAAGCAAACACTGACGCTCATTCCTGAGATCAGCCTAACACCCCAGCTAGAGGCCAATTTTCGCGCACGTTTTCCCGCCAGTCATTTGATAAGTTTACATAGTGGGCTCAACGACACCGAGCGATTATCCGGTTGGTTACAGGCACAAAAAGGTGACGCCAAGATTATCTTAGGCACTCGCTCAGCAATATTTACACCACTACCAAACCTTGGTTTGATTATCGTTGATGAAGAACAAGACAATTCATTCAAGCAACAAGATGGCCTGCGCTATTCAGCACGTGACTTAGCTATTTTTCGCGCTAAACAAGCCAATATTCCTATCGTTCTTGGTTCAGCAACACCATCATTAGAAAGCTATCACAACGCGCAGAGTAACCGCTACCACCACCTACGTTTACAGACCAGAGCGATTAAGAGTGCAACGTTGCCTACCATACATTGCATTGATACCCGCATCTCGAAAACCAAAGAGGGGTTATCTGAGCCTTTAGTCCAGGCACTAAAAAAATGCCTGTTACAGAAACATCAAAGCCTAGTTTTTATTAATCGTCGCGGGTATGCACCCGTACTGCTTTGTAAGTCTTGTGGCTGGACAGCCAACTGTCATCGGTGCGCTAGTCGACTAGTAGTCCATTTAAAAAACAAAAAACTGTCTTGTCACCACTGCGGCCACACAGAACACTTCCCTCGCGCCTGTCCGGATTGCGGTGACCCAGACATCATGCCTTTTGGTCAAGGCACACAACGCGTAGAAGATGCTTTGGTTGAGCGTTTTCCCGACGCACGGATTTTACGCGTCGATCGTGACAGTATTCGTCGCAAAGATGCATGGCGAAATATTTTGCAACGCATTCGTAATCAAGAAGTCGACATTCTCGTGGGCACACAACTACTCGCCAAGGGCCATGACTTTCCGAATCTCTCATTGGTTGGCATTTTGAACTCAGATGTTTCGCTATACAGCACTGACTTTCGTGCCAGCGAGCGTTTATTTATACAATTGATGCAAGTCGCAGGTCGTGCCGGCCGCGCCAACATCCCTGGCAGCGTCCTTATTCAAACGGAATTCCCCGAACATCCGCTATACCATGCGTTTAAACAAAACGACTACGATTTATTAGCCAAGATACTGCTTACTGAGAGAAAAATGGCGGGGTTTCCCCCCTTCGGGTATCAAGCATTATTGCGCGCAGAAGCCCACAATATTGGCACAGCGCTAGACTTTCTCACTGACGCAGAAAGTTATGCAGAACCACCTCAGAGCGTAGAGTTATTCGATCCTGTTCCCGCACAATTGGCTCGATTGAAAGGACAAGAAAGAGCACACTTGTTAGTACAATCTCATTCAAGAAAAGCATTGCAAAAATTTCTAACTAAGTGGCATAAAAAACTCAAATCTTCCGTTTCTCGTAAGGTGCGTTGGAGCCTGGATATTGATCCAATGGAGTTTTGACTGTCCTCAAAACACTCAACAGCATAACTATCATCATGGTTTTAATCTAAATTAAAACTCGCATACCAATATTAGAGTAAGATGAGTCAACATAATACGATAATTATTCAGAAAATGGAGGCGTTTAATAATGCAAGAGAAACATGATCTACACCACGAGTTTCCAGAACACTATGATCGTATTCACGAATTAAAAATTAGCGACAAGCATTTTGCGCGTTTATTCGATGAATACCACGAGATTGACCGCGAGGTTATGAGAATTGAGGATGGTGTAGAAAACCGATCAGACGATTATCTTGAAAACTTAAAAAAGAAGCGCTTACTACATAAAGACAAACTTTATGAAATAATCACAAATTAATACACTTAGATTCTTAACATATTACTGGTTGATTTTGATCTAGAGCGAATCAAAATCAACCAGTAATTTCTTAAACGCCCAAGAAATGAGTTAAGGGGTAACGAAAAGTGTCATCATGACATTTGAGTGCACCCAATATTGCCGTACCTGAAAACACTCTAGCATCGTATTGGCAAAGGCTCACAACAGGAAAACGATGGCCTAGTCCTTGATTGTAACGAACCTCAAAATCATTTAATGCATCTACTGATATCTTGTTCTGCAACACCCAGGCCATATCACCCAGTACCCGCAGACCTTGAATTCCTTGTTTACTCGCCTTCAAGAAAGACTCTTCAAAGAATTGATACATAGCCTCGCCATCAGACAAACCATCAGTTACCACCAAACACCCGTCATCAATATGACGATCAATATCGGGTCTCGTGTCACGCAGTTCTTGTAAAATAATTGCCTGCACTTCTGGCGCTGCCACCAGAAAGCTATACCCCGTCAGCGCAAGTTGGACAGATTAACTTGATTGGCTAAGAGACGGATTTAGTTCATCGTTACTACTAAAGCAGGAGTGATGATGACAACAAAAGATTACCAAAAGCCAAGTGCGGAAAAAGCGGTTCGTGATATAC
>JAJFJG010000155.1 GCA_021774265.1 Nitrosomonas sp. | reverse complement strand
AAAATTACAGTAAGTTTTGCAATTGCTAAGTGCCCACACCTATCGATTGTTATATTATTAAAGAGCAATTTCGCTACATTTCTTATTACCCCTGCAGCGAAGAAAACGAATTATACAGCCTATTTAAACTCGGTCAAGCTGATTCTCAGCTTTATTTTTATATTTATATTTTTTAGTATTTTTGACTTTTAGTTTGAGCTTTGATACATACTGTTACAGAACTATTACAACTTATTTAAATATTATTTCTTACACGCTATTTTTAAGACTAGCTTCGATAAAACTATCTAAATCCCCATCAAGTACGCCTTGCGTGTTTCCAACTTCGATATTGGTACGCAGGTCTTTTATACGCGACTGGTCCAGAACATATGATCTAATTTGATGCCCCCAACCTATATCTGTCTTAGAATCTTCGATTGCTTGTTTTTCTTCATTGCGTTTTCGTAGCTCCGCTTCATACAACCTCGATTTTAACATTGCCATTGCATCAGCTCTATTACGATGCTGCGAACGACCATTCTGACACTGCACCACGATATTCGTTGGAAGATGCGTAATACGTATCGCGGAATCTGTTTTATTAATGTGCTGTCCTCCGGCTCCTGATGCACGGAATGTGTCTACCCTTAGGTCTGCTGGGTTTATATCAATTTCAAAACTTTCATCAACTTCTGGATAGATGAAGACACTAGCAAATGATGTGTGTCGTCGATTACCGGAATCAAATGGTGATTTTCTGACTAAACGATGAACACCTGACTCAGTTCTTAAATAGCCATAGGCGTATTCACCGATCACCTTGATACTTACATTTTTTATTCCTGCTATATCTCCAGGCGACTCCTCCAAAACCTCAACTTTAAATTCATGCCGTTCGCAATATCTTAAATACATTCGTTCTAGCATAGCAGCCCAGTCTTGCGCTTCTGTTCCCCCTGATCCTGATTGAATATCGATAAAACAGTTATTCGGATCCATTGGATCGGAGAACATGCGACGGAATTCCATATCCGAGACTTCTTTCTCAAGTACCAATACATCTTGGTTCACACTTTCGAGTGTTGCTTCATCATTTTCTTCTCTTGCCATCAACAATAGTTCACTGGCATCTTTTACTTGCCGACCAACTGCATCCAGTGTAATAACAACATCCTCAAGCAATTTCTTTTCTCGACCTAGTTCTTGAGCTTTTTTATTGTCACTCCAGATATTTGGATCTTCTAATGATCTGGTTATCTCTTCTAAACGTATTTGCTTCTCATCGAAGTCAAAGGAACCTCCGTAATTCATTTGCGCGCTTCTCTAAGTCACCAAGCTGTTCACCCATTGCGTTAATCTGTTCTGATTCCATAAATCTTGCCCTAATATCAAATTAAAAATTATACAATAAGTCATCATAATCGATTCCCGGCATATTTTCAGCACAGCTTTCTACAAACTAATACGCCATAATATAGCTACCCTAATTATGTAATTAATTGTTTATAAAATTTTTTAAATACCAATCTTAACTATATGCCTAAGTTTTTCGCTTTAATTCCCGCTGCTGGTTCTGGTTCACGTATTGGTGAAGACCTACCCAAGCAATATTTACAGCTCGCAGGCAAGCCAATGATTCATCATGCCATAGATACATTATGCAGTGAAAAACGTATTGCTCATGTCATCGTCGTGCTTTCTCCTGGCGACTCTCACTGGTCACGGCACAATTGGGCTGAATTCTCAAGTAAGTTAATCCCATTGAACTGCGGCGGCGCAACCCGTGCAGAAAGTGTGCTTAATGGTCTTGGTGCACTAGAAACATCAGTAGCTATAGCAGATGACGACTGGGTTATGGTGCATGATGCTGCGCGTCCCTGCTTAACATCTGTTCAATTAGAAAAATTCTTAGATGAATTAACTAATGACGAAATTGGCGGATTACTGGCGATTCACGTTGCAGACACGCTAAAACGCAGCAACACCAACCAACGTGTAACAACTACCGAACCAAGAGAAGACCTATGGCAAGCCCAAACCCCTCAGATGTTTCGTTATCGCTTACTTACTAACGCGTTAAGTAGTGCTGATGGAACCAATGTTACTGATGATGCCAGCGCGATTGAAGCCTTGGGCCTTCAACCCAAACTAGTCCTTAGCGATAACAATAACTTTAAAGTAACCTACCCACAGGACTTAGCATTAGCCGAATTAATATTACAAAAAAGGAAGACACCGTGACCACAATAAGAATAGGCCAAGGCTTTGACGTTCATCAACTTGCTGAAAATCGCAAGTTGATTATTGGTGGCGTAACCATCCCTTATGAAAAAGGCCTACTGGGTCATTCAGACGCTGATGTATTATTACACGCGATCTGCGACGCACTTATAGGCGCAGCTGCTTTGGGTGATATTGGCAAACACTTTTCAGATACAGATCCACGCTATAAGAATATAGACAGCCGTGTTTTATTACGTGAAGTTAACCGTCTACTTCTTGAAAACGCTTTTGTGGTTATCAACATCGATGCAACCATTATTACTCAAGCACCTAAGTTGGCGCCATATATACAACAAATGATTGCCAACATTGCCCATGATCTTAATACCCAAGCAAACAACATTAACGTCAAGGCAAAAACAGCTGAACACCTCGGCGCTATTGGCCGACACGAAGGCATTGTTGCTGAGGCAGTTTGCTTAATTGATAAAAATCCAGCTCTTAAAACACCTTGAATATACTTGCTCTAGACACTTCTACCGAACATTGCTCTATTGCCCTGTTTTTAAGTGGACGTATAATTAGCGAACATATATTAGCAGGCCAGCGACACTCCGAGTTACTTTTGCCGCTGTTACACGAGCTGCTCTTGGCAAATAACGTGACATTGTCTCATCTCGACGGTATTGCTTTTGGTGCCGGGCCAGGTTCTTTTACCGGTTTACGCATTGCTTGTGGTATTGCTCAAGGGCTATCTTTTGCAACAAACAATCCATTAATTGGAGTTAGCACATTAGAAGCACTTGCGCAAAAATCTGGAAACAATAAAGTCATCGCCACACTTGATGCGCGTATGGGTGAGATTTATCATGCTGCTTATAAAAAAAACGACGATCATTGGGTAACTATTAGCGAACCCATAGTTTGTCTTCCACAAAATGCACCGGCTTTGCCTGGCCACAACTGGGTCGGCTGCGGCAGTGGATTTGATGTGTATACCAAAGAACTGTCCCATCTCTATAATGAACAGTTGCTTGACATCCAACTCGGACTTTACCCACATGCAAGTGAAGTGGCGCAAATTGCAATTACTGAACTTACGAAAAATCCAAATATAGCGCCAATGGAAGCCACACCTATTTATATACGCAACAAAGTCGCCTTAAAGGAAAACGAGCGTTGAAAATGCCATTGCAATCGATCGGCAACATTAGGCCAATGCTTCCCGAAGATTTAGATCAAGTCGTCGCCATAGAGCGTGAAGTTTTTCTATTCCCGTGGTCTCGTATGAATTTTGCTGACTCATTAACCGCCAAATACTTTTGCCGTGTATTAGCGCAAGAGAAAACACTCTTTGGTTATGGCGTAATGATGTGTGAGTTCGATGAAGCACATATCCTTACTGTCGGCATCGCAGGAAAGTGGCAAAAAAAGGGTTGGGGACAGAAATTGCTTAGCCATTTGATTCAACATGCTAATCAACAGCACTTGCACGCAATGATACTTGATGTACGTGAATCCAACACAGGTGCTGCTAACTTATATAAACAAATCGGCTTTCTTCCTATCGGCAAGCGCAAAGGCTACTATCCCGCAATGTGCGGCCGTGAAGATGCCATTGTTATGAAACTGATATTATGAACTCCAGACGAAAAGAAATTCTGAATGAATTAGGTTTATCACCACAATGGCGCATCAAATCTGGGAACATAGAAAATACTGAACAAACTCTACCGCCTGAAAGCAACGCACCAAACCAGAGCCAGGTTTTAGATATGAATTGGCAGCAACTTAAACATGAGGTGATACATTGCACTGCCTGTGACTTATGTCAGTCACGCACACAAACCGTTTTTGGTTCAGGTGATGAAAATGCGGACTGGTTATATGTTGGAGAAGGACCTGGTGCAAGAGAGGATGCCATTGGCGAACCTTTCGTTGGTCCTGCAGGTAAATTGCTCGACAATATGCTAACCGCATTGGGTTTACAGCGTGATCACCAGGTATATATTGCAAACATCGTGAAATGCCGCCCACCCAACAACAGAAACCCCGAACCAATTGAAGTTAAGCAATGCCAGCCTTATCTTGTAAGACAGATAGAACTTATTAAACCCAAAATAATTGTTGCATTAGGTAAAGTTGCCGCTCAAAGCCTACTCGGTTGTAATGAGAATATTTCCAGTATGCGTGGTAAGTTGTACACTTATTCAGAGATTCCATTGATTGTCACTTATCATCCAGCCTATTTACTTCGTTCACTACAGCACAAAGCAAAAACTTGGGAAGATTTATGCTTTGCTAAGGCGACAATGCAATTACTCTCAGAATAACTGCGTTTACTTAACAGCCCTTCTAGTAACCGGTTTTATCGCACCAATTAAATGCAACGAATCTTCTTTGCGCTGATTTAATAAATGCCAATACCGAATCAAAGACATGATGGTCGATACGAACAAACCAAACAATATAATGACAACATAAATATGCACATCAAACAAGATCAAGGCTGCATATAAAAGCAACATACTAAGAATGCTTAAATTCTCATTAAAATTCTGTACTGCAATCGAATGGCCTGCACCCATCAATATATAACCACGATGTTGCAGTAATGCATTCATAGGCACCACAAAAAAACCAGCCAGCCCACCCATGATGATCAACAATGCAATAGCAACCCATAAGTCACTAACAAAAGTCATCGCCATCACAACAAATCCCATGACAATACCTAGTGGAATAACTTTTACTGACTGACGCAGGGAAACCATCTTCGCGGCACCTATTGCGCCTACAGCAACACCTACTGCAAACACACCCTGCAATTGCGCCGCTTGATTGAGTGGATAATTAAGCGCCACTTCCGCCCATTCCAGAACAATAAATTGTAAGGTCGCGCCTGCACCCCAAAATAAAGTCGTTACAGCAAGCGAGATTTGACCGAGCCTATCCTTCCATAATAATCGGAAACAGTGCTTAAATTCACGCACTAAAAAAAACGGATCTTTCTTGAGAATGCGATGATCAATACCGGTATTAGGTATATAAAGATTAAATATGGCCGCAATACCGTAAATCATCGCAATCAGAAAAATACTTGCACTCACAGCCGTCTCAACAAAAGGAAACTGAAACTCAAGTAACGCGGCAGAAACAGCAGGTGTAATCAATATGCCACCCAATACAGTTCCTAGCACAATGGATGTTACCGTTAGTGCTTCAATCCAACCATTGGCAACAACCAGTTTCTCAGGGGGTAACAACTCAGTAAGAATACCGTACTTAGCAGGAGAATACGCCGCCGCACCCAAGCCTACAACCGCATAAGCAGCTAAAGCGAAATATTGATGTGAAGAAAAAAATAACAAACCACAACCAACAATTTTAACCGTATTGCTAATGAACATCACACGCCCTTTAGGCATGGAGTCGGCAAAGGCACCAACAAAAGGTGCCAAGGTGACATAAAACAATACAAACACAAACTTTAGCATTGGTGTCAAATAAGCAGGTGCATGAAGTTCTATCAATAAAGCGATAGCCACAATAAGCAGTGCATTATCAGCCAATGACGAGAAAAACTGCGCAGCCATGATAGTATAGAAACCACGTTCCAAACTATTCCCTCTGAAAGTATTATTGTTATATAAGGTACTGCGTTCTGCAGCAGTGAATTTATACCACGAATCCTCTATGACGACGACTTCTCTTTAATATCGACCCAGATGAGTGATAAAATAACTTACCTAGAATTCTAGTGCTCTTTCAACTTGATATCTAGAATAAACTAAGCTTTTTAGTGTTACTGGCAAGGCAAGTCTTTTGACAATGATCATTTCTTTGCAAGAGACCTAAAATCGTCGGTGGCGCTGAGAAGCTAACCCGTCACCGCTGCCGAGAGAGCAACCATTGTCTACGTGATGCGTTTTATGGCGAAAGATCTTGTGAGCGCTGTATTCTAAAATATCAAATTAAGAAAGTACTAGTAGCTAAGTGGCAGACCTCACTTTTCTAAATAACAATTAAATGTCACGACCTATTCATACACTTATTGATCTTTCCGCACTAGAACATAATTTATCCGTCGTCCGTCAATTTGCACCTCATTCACGCATTATGGCCATCATCAAAGCAAATGCATATGGCCATGGACTATTACACACAGCAAAAGCATTAAGACAGGCTGATGGCTTTGCCATGCTAGAGCCTGATGCAGCTATCACACTGCGCCAAGCCGGCTATCAACATCCGATTCTATTACTCGAAGGTTTCTTTTCGATGACAGAACTTGCACTGTTTAAACAATACAACCTAACTACGGTTATCCATCACAAAGAACAGTTAAGCATGTTAGCTGCATCTGAAAATGGCGAATTGGATGTGTTTATCAAGATTAATACAGGCATGAATCGTTTGGGCTTTGCTCCCAGCGAGTTTTCACAAGCTTTGCTATCACTAGAAGCTAATCCCACCGTCAAACAGATTTCTTTAATGACACACTTTGCCAATGCTGATGATCTGACTAAAGCTTCAAGTGTAACTGACCAGTTACAGTGCTTTAATACAACAACCAACGGATTAAAATACCCTCGAACCTTAGCCAACTCAGCAGCAATCATCCATCACCCAGAAACACATGTCGACTGGGTACGCCCAGGTCTTTTGCTATATGGCGCTTCTCCCTCTCCTGAAAAAACAGCACAGGCGCTGGGTTTGCGTCCAGCAATGACAATTTTAAGTAAACTGATCGCCATACAGAATTTAAAAGCAGGCGATAGAATAGGATACGGTGGCCATTTTCAAGCATCTCGTTCAATGCGTATTGGCATCGTGGCTGGTGGTTATGCAGATGGCTACCCACGCCACGCATTCTCTGGCACACCAATCTTAGTCAATGGCCAGCGGACACTTACACTTGGATTCGCATCAATGGACATGCTAGCTATTGATCTGAGTCACATTGAGAATACGCAACTAGGAAGTACCGTTACACTTTGGGGAGAAGGATTACCCGTGGAAGAAATAGCTCACGCAGCTGGTACGATTAGTTATGAATTATTATGTGCTATGGCACCGAGGGTTGAATCAATAATTAAAGGTAGCTAATTAAAAAGGAGACCGTAATTAAATCTGTGTAACTGCCACCATTCACACTCATTATGAGTAAGGATAGGCAGATTATGAAGCAAGAAGAATTAGAATTATTTGCATGTGAAGCGGCTAAGGGCCTGAAGACAGAAGAAGACTTTAATGACTTCATTCAGATGCTGACCAAAGTTGTCGTTGAAGCGGCACTAAATGTGGAGCTTGATGACCATTTAGGGTATAGCAAATACGAGAAATCAGGGTCAGGAAATAACCGTAATGGGTATACCAGCAAGACCTTGCGGACAGAAGATGGTCAAAT
>JAJFJG010000154.1 GCA_021774265.1 Nitrosomonas sp. | reverse complement strand
AGTGGTCTATCTGGTAATCCAGGATGCATCTAAAAAATGGACGATGCCAATAAAAAATTGGAAATCAGCATTGAATCGTTTTATGATCGAATTTGAACAGCGCTTAGTGGATTATGTTTAATCAAGGCTGTTACACAGAATTCTTTACACCCTCTAATTAGACCGACAGTTTCCCTTGGTAATCACACTGATACATAAAAAAACCCATTGCTCTTTGTCCAGCGGCTTATGTTGCCATTGCTGATATTTTTGCCCCCATTCTTGCTTCAAGCGGGATATTGTGCTGACCGACAAACTTTTTGTGTCATCACCAACCAGTATTTTCGATGCCTCACTCATCTAACCAGTCGAAATGTCTTTGAGATATAACCATGGCAGGCTGACTCCTACTGATTTTGCTTTTCTAACGTATGGCGGCACCAGTGCAGAATGAAAGTTTATTGGATATCTTCACGGGAACTGAATCAATGCTTGTCAGTATCTCTCGTTCTTGGTGATAATCGTCGCGCATTACTGATGCTCTACCGTCATCAGTGGATTGGTTGCTGTAAAGTTCCATAAATACAGTTAACTCAGCTTGTACTGTTTGATGAATTAGTTGCTGCGTTCCCGTTTTTAACATCTCCGTTAGTGCATCTGCGATTGCGTCTCGATTTATTATTTCAACAGCGTTATTATGACTCGTGGTGGCTTATCCTCATGGGTTGGTTTAATGTCTGTTAACCTCATGCTTAACCAGATACGCCACTTTTTCAATCATCTAAACACCCGATTCGACTATAACTCATACAGAAACTTAAACTTTGGTTTGATAAGTGAACTAGATTTATTAAGGAACAATTAGTTATCATGTCGATGAACAATGAAGATATCGTACTTTTGTATAATTATGATGCGCTATATCTACCTGTAAAAATTGGTTTTTAATTCGGAACTGTGATTTTTTAATCAAATGCTCCCCCGCTAGTCTATGATAGATCCCATCGAGAATCAGGCAATAATGGTTGCAACGTCCTTTTCTACTTACGAACAATTAGTGTTAAACGCTTTAGAGAAAAACGCTTCTGAAACTGGCGCAGCTTCAGGCCATGATATTCGCTTGGTTTTGCAAGCTGCGGGTTTAGATAAGCGAGAGATTGGTGTCACTATGGGCGCATTGGTAGAAAAGGGCGTGTTAGAACGCTTAAAAGTGATTGACGCCGATGGTTTGTTTTATATGGCCTATCAGCGGGTAACGCTTGATAAATAACCTGGTGTTTAGTTAGTCATTACTGCTAACAATTAGGGGTTGTAAGCTGGAACCATCTGAATTTATGGAATTAGTCTAAACTTCCATCTCCATGACGTATTACGCACCTTTGTTGAAATTTACCCCTCAGGTGCTTCAGTGTAGGCTATGCCGGCCGTGGCCAAAGACAGCGTAGTAGCGATAATAGGGTCAGTGATAGAATGCGAGATTTTATTGGAATCTTTTTGGCAATTAATTGATGGTTCTTCTGATTAGGACGAGGTTATCTAGGATCAGATTTGACGACCAAATGAATTGGGCATCTGCTTCCAGTGCATCGAAAATGTCCAGAAAATTCGTGTAAGCGAGTTTGTTGCGAATACCGACGGTTTCGTTGGTGTAAGTAACGGCCGAGGGCCATGTAGCGTCGTCGAAGTTCGCAGCTGTCCAGCCGTCCGGTAGCGGCCAGTGCGCAGCGGAATATGAACTGCCGTCATTCGAGCCCGACATGTCGCACGAAGAGCTGTCGCGAATGGTTCCCTGTATTTTCAGACAAGACAAGTCTTTTAGCGGTCCAATATAAAAGGTCTGTGCACGCCAGCTACTGTCGGTTATCGCGATGGTTTTGCCGTTGATGTCCTGAATATGCATCACCAATCCACCGTCACCAGGATGAAACGCGCTGCCCCGACCTTTCTCTGATCCTAGCCCAAGGTTTTCTTCCCAGTCGACCAGTTTCATGGCAATTGTCACGGGCCGATCTGCCTTGAAACGGACGATGCTTGAGTTGAAGGGCGTAAATGGCATGGCATCAACGGCTAGCAATTTTCCGTTGACGTGAAGTTCGAAATAATTGTCGCCGAAGATGTAAGCGATGAATTCTTCACTCCCACCTGCATCTAAAACCGGAACAGCAGAAAGATCGACGTCCGACAAACTGTCCGGGGTAATACCCGCACACTCGTTGTAGAGATCAGCAGCCTTAGTCGCTGTTTTAAAACTTGTTTCGGCAGGTACAGTCCAGATCTTTCCGTCTTCTGAGGTGATAGTGCCGACGGCACTCACACGGTCGTTCGAGCCGCAGTCAAACAGACCAGCATCAATCTCTTTAGCTGGCCCCTTGGTGAAGCTTGGTTGTTGGGCAAAGGCTAGCGACGCAATCAGCGCTATGGTGAAACAAAGGAATAGTACTTTCATTGTTCTCATCTCCTTTAACCGCGAGGGGGTGGGCGGCGCTTCGGACGCTTAGTCGCGTCACAATCCGTTTCGTTTCCTATATTGGAACAACCTGTCTGCCCGGTGTGGCAGGGCAAGATAGCATTCTTGCCGGGTTCATTAGCGTGGTAGTGGTAGCCAAGACCTTTCACATCATGCCCCCGGCACTGGTCGAGATCGGTTGGCTCCTTACCATCAATATTGACCCGTGCGTGCAGTTTGTAACCGTCCATTGCAAATCCGATGATAGGCGCATGGCCCGCTGCCGACGCTACATTTGCGGAGCAGCCCATGGCGGCGTGATAGTGATATCCGACATGTAGATTAATGTGGCCGCCGCAATCGTCGAACGGAGCCAGCGTATGCGCTCCAAGGATGGCTTCCCTTGGTGCAGGGCCGTCCAGACGCACCCCGTTCAGAGCGACACCGGTCTCGATATCATCCGTCACCCGCTCGGCTTTTTCCGCTGCGACAGGCTCAATGGGCAGCACATAGGTGCGTTCCGTCGAATGATGCATGTAGTCCAATTGGCATTGTACGCAGTAGTTTTGGTAAGCAGGATCGACGTCCGGACGGGCCGCAGCCTGACAACTCTCCTTAGTATCTGTCACTCTGATCTTACCAGTTGTCCCATCATAGAGAGACGGGATCATTGTAGAAAGTGTCGAGGTTTTTGACGAAAGAACCATCCGCATCATAGACCTTACCGCTCTCCAGCCAGATGCCACCCGCTTCCTTCGTGTCCGTGATGTTTAGTCGGGCACCATGGGCCAGTTGCATGGACTACTGGTTTGCCTGAAACCGTGATTGCAAAACACTTGGTTGTAGAGCCGCCCGACAATTTTCAATCAACCAGCTTTGGCTCGCCGATAATGGCCTCTTTACTAGTGCGGCGCTCAAATTGTTGGACGCCACACTAAATTACTATATTAGTTAGTAGCTATTATAGTTGATTATTACGAGGTACGGCGGCGACGCACTATACCTAAACCAAGCAAGCTAATAACCAGGAGGCTTAGCACACCAGGTTCTGGCACTTGACTGGCCGTTGCTGCAAAACCACTTACATAAAATTCCTCATTTTCATATGAAATAGTAAAAGCTTCACCAGCACCGACACGGAAACTACCATAACCATTTGCATCATTAAGGTATCCAGTCTCTGCAGCAAAATTAGTTCCGTTAATGTTGATCAGGTCTCCTGCAGTAAAGCCACCGTCATGATTGTTGTTAAACCAGAATTTAACGTCCACGTCGGTGTTAAATTCAAATGTGACGCTTTCAGCAACTGTTACATTATCGTCACTGCTAGGATTGCAAAGATTAGCACTAGAGCCATGATTCGCACCAGTAGTTGCTCCAGAGCCAAGCGCGCCACAATCACCTAGTCCTGCATTGCCCCAATCTAGATAGGCAAAACCCGATGCAGTGATATCTGCTGTAATTCCGGAATCGCTAACAGTCAATGTGTTCCAGGCACTTTCGCCAAGACCAGTGCCTGCATTCTGAGTAAGATCTATAAAATCTATTTCTAATGCGGCATTGGCAGAAGAAATTATTGTGCAAAGTGCTAGAGCACTTGTAATTTTAGTAAAATTTTTCATTGAATTTTCCTTATTTAAAGCTTTGTTTTTTTGTTAATAGAATCTATTCTGAATTTAATATTCAAAATTAATTTGTAGCTGCGTAAAAACTTTAAATAGTTAAATGCGTTTAAAGTAATATGCGTCTATAAATATACAAAGCAATTGTCGTGCCAGAAAATTATAAAAATTATATATTTTATTTATCAAATACTTATAACTTATATAGATTTATTTTTTGAAATAGAATGCTGGTTATGTAAAATATTCTGACATAAAGCTTCTTAAATACTTAAGTTTCGGAGTTAATTATTAGTGAGAATAATAAACAACTCCGCGGCAAAATCATGGGGTTGTTTATTGGGTGCAGTTTTAGCTATATATTCTAGAGTGTTAAGAAAAGGAACCTTTTCTGGACACTAGATCCACTCTGTTAAGTTAAGGTTAACTTTATGTCCGCTTTTAGGTTATCCAGCCGTTCACTGGAAACTGGTGGTCGGCTGTTGTTGGCCGTACTGAGACATTGTGGTAGTTTTGTTGCTAAAATTGACTGAACCGCTGCACTCGACCCATTGAGGCCATTCGCACCATATTACCAAATGACAGCATACCAAGATTAAGCGGACAGTTGGTCCCGCTGAACTAACCCGAACTATCTGCCAGAAGCAGACTTTGAGCTCAAACAAGTGCAACAACTAACATCACAAATTGGTTTGATTTCAGAGACCAAATTAGAGAAGATATATTGAAACTTTATAATTACTTGTTTGATTTTCAACACAACATTCCGCTTCTTATATTCAGTTTAGACTCTAGACTTTACTCCAGAGTCAAGAAAAGTTTTCTCGGACGCAATGAATCGGTGGCATACCATTCAAGCCAAATTCGACCTCAGTTTCCAGAATAGAATACGGACTGTAACAGTACAATGACAGTATATTGAATGATTTCAGATGGAAGTCTGATGGCTTTTGTATAGCATGTTGAATTATTCATTCCGCCATTGTCGCTCAGAAGCAATTTAATTCGCAGCGCAGTTTTGTACACTGATTGGCAATCTCAAGGAACTTAGCATTTGTCAAATCACTCTTAAATATCGAGCAGTATCATAAAGCTCGCTTCTTATTTGGCTATGTGTAGTAGTTGTTTTGTTAGTGTTAAAAATACGGATTTGCCCTGTATTGATAAGTAAGGTTTAAAAAACTTTCTTCAGTTTTAAATGAATAAAAATAGAAGTTACGCATGAAAGATCCAACGCGGAAGCGGCCTATTTGGTTACTGGAGGAAAAATATTAGGGGGTGATTCATTACTATTAATGCCTTCCAACCTGATTCTAGAGATAGCGATGATTGGGAATTAAAGGCTGTGTTAAGGAAACGGCACATGTTTTGTTTGTATTAACTAATAGCGAGGTATTTATATCGTGAAAAATTCATCAACTATTTTAGCAGCTGGAATTTTAGTAATTTTCTTTAGCAGTCAAATCAGTGCATCAGGATTAATAGGGGATATTGAAGCTGAAGGAGCCAGTTTTATGGCGGAAGCAATTGAACATGCAGAGGAGGCCAAAAAGCATAAAGCGCACGCGGATCATATCCATAAACATGCGAAGAAGAGCCTAAAGTATGTCAAAAAAGTCGAGATGAAGGCGATTGAATATGAGAATACCAAGGGAAGGGCGCACATCACTGCGGCAATCCAGCACCTAGTCGAAGCTATAAAACACGCTAAAATAGGACGTGCGCATATCGCGAGCGAGTATGTTGCTGACGCGTTGGAAGATATGCGTCAATTTACATCAACTAAATAAGTTGCTTATCCAACTTGGGAAATAATCATAATTGAAGCACACAGAGTGATCGACTGAATTCACTGTTTTAATAAAGAATATAATTCACTTTTGGTCGCATTTTTTGTACTTTGCAGTCAAAAATCGGTTTATTTTTCCACTTTAACCAAACTAAATCTGCGTCAAATGACGAATGATCAAATTGCAGAGTACAATGCAGCGTTTCGAAATAAATCTGCACTAGACATAGTGCGCTGGGGTATTGCACGGGCAAACGGCCATGCGCTTGTATCAACTAACTTCCGCCCTTTTGAAGCAGTTATTCTTCACCTCTGTGTTCAAGTACAACCGGATATCCCTGTGTTCTGGGTAGATCACGGTTACAACCGACCAGCGACTTACAAATATGTCGAGAAGCTCCGCGATACATTCAATCTCAACCTTAAGACCTATTTACCAAAGCTAACCGTTGCCCATCGTGATGCAATTTATGGCCCAATTCCAAGTGTCGACGATGAAACTGAACTGATGAAGTTCAGTGTGATGATGAAATTAGAACCCTTTCAACGCGGCATGAAGGAGCTTGCGCCTACAGTCTGGTTCACTGCGTTACGTAAAGTACAGAATCCAGATCGTTCTAAACTGAATCTTCTGTCTGAAGATAAGAGTTATGACACAACAAAAATTAGCCCTGTTTTCTATTGGACAGATGCCGAGATGGAAGCTTACTTGAAGCAACATAACTTGCCCAATGAATGGGATTACTTCGATCCAACGAAAGCAGATGAGAAACGTGAATGCGGGATACATGTCAAATAAGCAAATTTGTTGTCAAATTTAATGCTGTTCATAAGAGAAATTCACCGCCCTTACTAATGTTGAAATTGGAGGTCCCGAAATGATTGAGCAAAAAGAAATAATTGAGCCAGAAAAAATTACTTGTGAAGTATTCTTCAAGGAGATATCTATCTCCGAAGCGAAGAGTGTTAAGGCTGCTGATTATATTATGTATTACTGTGGTCTTGATTGTTATGATGAATGAAAGAAGCAAGAGGAGAAATCGATGGCTACTACACTTCATCACACCATTGTGCCATGCTTCAATAACGTTGAATCGGCAAAATTCTATTGTAGATTGTTTGGTTTTGAATATATCGGCGAGTTTTTGCGTTTCATCGTGGCACGTGTGAATGAAACGTTGTACTTGGATTTTGATAGTAGGGAGAAGTTTGAATCAAGTCATTATGCATTCAAGATTTCTGAACAGGAATTTGACGAAATTTTCGAGCGATTGCAAACCACAGAGAATATTAAATATGGCAGTGGACCCAGTGAAGCTGATAATATGAACATCAACCATATTTATGGCGGGCGTGGTGTTTATTTTCGTGATCAGAACGGACATTTGCTAGAGATTTAATAGTCATACGCTGTTGTAATTCATTGGGACGTGTTTGAATGTAAATTCAGTGCAGCTGATGGAGGTTTTTCTGTTTCTAACCACGCCACTAAAAAAGCAGATAATACAAACTATGTGGCTTGGCTCTTCAGTATAAAGATAACAAGGAGGATATTATGTCTATTAGTGAAATATGTAACCGCAATGTGATTAGTATTCAACGTAGCGAACCGGCACTGGGTGCGGCTAAACTGATGCGTCAGCACCATGTTGGTGATGTCATTGTTGTCGATGACCGCAATGGTGTCCAGGTTCCTGTTGGAATTGTCACTGACCGTGATCTTGTTATGGAAATTGTAGCAACGGAACTTGATATAACAGTCATTACAGTCGGCGATATTATGGCGTTAGAATTGTTCACGATAAATGAGAGCACTGATATTTTTGAAGCGATTAGATTTATGCGCAGCAAAACCATAAGACGCTTGCCAATTGTTGATGAAGATGGTGAGCTGATAGGTGTCCTGACCTTAGATGATGTGTTGGAACTGCTATCGGAAGAATTGCTCAATTTAGCTAAGTTGGTTAGGTACGAGCAAAAAAAAGAAATACGACACCGTCCATAATATTGCTGCGTAGATGCTGCTGATGACAAGCAGCCTGATTTTGCCTGAGAAACAATAGTCTATCGTCTCTATCCGATCCTCTCTGGGAGAATATGCGTGTTAGTATGAGAACGGCAGAGTGTTGGTAGCTTTGTGAAGGTTAACTTGGCAGTACCCAGCAATGTGTTGCAGACACAACTTTTCAATCCAAATTACCAGTGTACAAAGGAGTTTATCATGTCATTACGTATTAATGATCAGGCACCCAATTTCCAGGCAGAGACCACGCATGGAAGAATTGATTTTCATAAATGGCTTAGCGACAGCTGGGCTGTATTATTTTCACATCCAAAAGATTTTACGCCTGTTTGTACTACTGAGCTGGGATATATGGCCAGCATTCAGTCTGAATTCGACAAGCGCAATACCAAAATTATCGGCCTAAGTATCGACCCACTCAACGACCATAAACAATGGCTGAAGGATGTTGAAGATATTGGCGGTTCTAAGATTCAATATCCCGTTATAGCTGATACTGACCTCCGCGTAGCAAAACTGTACAACATGTTTCCGGCTGATGAAACCGGCTCGGCAGAAGGCCGGACGGCATTGACGAATGCAACTGTGCGTTCGATTTTTGTCATCGGTCCCGATAAAAACATCAAGCTCATGATGACCTATCCCATGACGACCGGCCGCAATTTCAATGAAATTTTACGTGCGATCGATTCCATGCAATTGACCGCCAAACATAAGGTCGCCACCCCGGTTAACTGGCAGCAAGGTGAAGATGTCATTATCGTACCGGCAGTCAGCAACGAGGAAGCCGTGAAAATCTACCCCGAAGGCTGGGAAACCGTGAAACCTTATCTCAGGAAAGTGAAACAACCCAACTAATTGCAGAAAACCTGCAAAAATGTAAACCTGAGTAGAACTCCTTGAAAATCAGTATACATCAGTCTCATACGTCGCCATCAACACGGAGATTGGGGAAACGTATCTCCAGGTGATACAGAAAAAAAACGATTGATCTATTACCAACGGCTGGCGCATCTTATCCAATTATCCCTTCAGTGATGAACAGAACCCCTGGATCATCACTGAAGCCGATCGCAGCGCTACAACACTGCATTTACCAGAGAATTATTGATAATCGTACGACTTGTACCCCACACATAAAAACAAGCTCTTTTTGGGTATTATGGGAGCAACTAAATGAAAACACCCACTTCATTACTATTTTCAGGGCTAATCCTATGCGGTTCAGCGACTGACGCTTTTGTTATCACAGCTTAAAATAAATATTTCACCATTACACCATCCAATTTTGTCACTTGGCTGTCGCTGAATGACCGCTTTTTAAAGTTGACCAGTCGTTCACTGGAAACTGGTGTGTTAATCAGCGTGCAAAACTTACCAGAGTTCTGGGGAAAACAGCGTTGAAAAGTTTCCACCCCAGATTGATTAATATCCGACATTTTGTCGGAGAACTCTGGAGTGTTAAGTATGGATATTATTGCTGAAGTAAGAA
>JAJFJG010000153.1 GCA_021774265.1 Nitrosomonas sp. | reverse complement strand
GCCTCAAGCAACCAATTTCCACCCATTTCTGTTGCACCCGTTAAGCTAGTTGATGCTGCAACATCGGAACCGGTCAATTCTGATAACTGTTCAATGAAATCTAATCCAATTTCTCCTTGTGCCACTTTGCAGCCATACAGCAAGATATCGCCATCTTCAGCCAAGTGCCGACCAATTTGTAATAGTTGGCTTTCATAGCTATTCAGATTGCTGATATTGAGCACGCCGGAACCCAATGTAATAGACCCGGGTGATCCGTGAGAAATAATATCAATTGCTGCTAGATTCGATTTGGCTTGTAGGGCGATTAATATTTGTTCAATTCCGTCACGCTTTTCGTCAAGCACGACGATTTCTGTACCAGGCTGTAACTGAGTTATAAGAGTTCTATAGTCAACAATATGTGAATCAAAAAATGCTATTCTTTTTGTCATCAGATTTTCCTGTTTTTTTGTGTTTGGTATCTGCGTCGCGCCCTTTTAAGTGCGCTTATTCTCACGAATGCAAGCAATAATTACGCCTCAAGTTATACTAATAACGTTATCATAGTGTTATGAGTAATACAACTTGGCACACATAACGAAGTGTAAAGAATATCGACACTGACAGGTCTTACTAAGGCAGGTTGGAATGTAAAGAAAAGGGTCATTTTCCCTACACTAAGAAACTGGATTTTCCGGTCTATATAAATCAATATGTTACATGTTCGAGAAAGATGTAAAAAAATATGGTTTCTCTAGGTTTAGGGAGCTGGTTAACTTTTATCCAAAAAACAAGGTAATTTATTGCGCCAGCCATAGAAATAATGCAAGCGAGAGATTGGCACAGATTAGTGCATCATCAGTTTTCCCAGTGGTTGAGGTGGTTCAATGGAATCGACTGTCTGCTTACTCTGGTGTGCTGTCATTTGGCAATATGGAGCGAGTGGCAACTTTGGGTCGATGAGCGACCTATCACCTAGCTCTATACTTTTGATTCCATAAACCGAAATAAGGAATCAAGCCATGATTAATACTACACAGATCCGGGGACTATAGAGAACCTTGGAATAAAGGCAAGCTAGTAGGACAGAAGGCTCCTCTTAAACTTAGAGAGATCTGGGCAATACGTATACGACTTCAACTAGCTCAGAAAGTAAGAGATTTAGCCCTTTTTAATCTGGCCATAGACAGCAAACTACGTGCATGTGACTTGGTAAAACTAAAGGTTCGAGATATTTTCCAAGGTAGCCAAATATTAAGTAGAGCTATGGTTGAACAGCAAAAAACTCACCAGCCAGTGCAATTTGAGATCACCAAACTGACTAGGGATGCTGTAACAGATTGGATCGAACACGCCAGTCTTAAAAACGAGAATTTCCTATTCCCAAGTAGAATTAAATTGTCGCCACACTTATCCACACGACAATATGCGAGGTACGGTAAAACCATCGGCACGACACAACTAAGAGAATTTCGGAGTTATCGCGTTCACCATTCGGTTTCGGCTCGAATATTTCGCTATCTACGCTTCGTCTCCTTTGTTACCGCCGGAAACGCAAGATTCGCTACGCAGTGGTCTAGCTAACCTTCTGCGACGGGATTTTCACCCGCAAGATCAGTGCAGCTTTGTCCAGCGCACTGGAAGAACCCCTAATATGAAGCTCACATTTTGCAGATGCTCTAAACAATTATTCATAGTCTTTCCTGAATACCCATGATTCTCAGCTATCCTTAAGAATTTTGTGAGCATTGATGAAGCCCTTATAATCATTGACACTGCTTATCCGTATCATCCTTTCCAAGGAAATTACTTAAGTCTAGGCATTTTTAAAATTGAATGGTATTTTTGCACATATAATATCTCCTTGTTTTTTTAGCGTAAACAAAGAAAACAGTATGGCCGGAAAGCTAGCTGAGTTTAATTGGTAATCAAGTAGTCTTTTAAGAAACCAATGCACTTTCACCCATCTCTTTTACAGCGACTAATTACCCGGAGAAAAGATTATCTGTATAGATCCCCTTCCTGAATCCTGCGGATTAGTACCATCTTCGGCAATCACAATATCAAGGAATCCATCAGAATTAAGGTCTGTGATATCGACATCAAAAAGATCAACATCGCTATCCAACTGAAAACTGATCGAGCGACCATCATTACTTGTAATGTCAGCAAAGGTACCATCACCATTACCCAGCGAGATTATCACTGTCTTAGAATTTGCATTAATTGACACCAAGTCTTCGATGCCATCATTATCAAAATCTGCAACGCGAACATGTATGGGTTTATTTCCAACTTGCACTCGTTGTGCCGCAGTAAATTGGCCAGCACCATCATTTATAAATACTTGCAAAAAAGAAGTTGTTGAAGTGATCGCGATATCGTTGTCGCCATCCCCATCAAAATCGCCAAAAGCAATTTCCTTAGAAGGCAACTCAAAAGCAAATTCACCAAGAAATAAGTCATCTGACAGCACATTAATAAATGTCGGATTATTAAAACTGCCATCGTTCTTTCCAGTGAAAAGCGCAAGCGCCAAATGCGTGTCGTTACCCGATCCTGTTAATACCATCGAAAGAATGTCATTGATCGTGTCACCATTAAAATCTCCAACCGTGAAATTTACGGGTGAACCAACGTTTAGTGCAATAATCTCCGCATCATCGATACTACTAATAAACTCAACGTTTCCAAATGACCCATTCCCAAAATTACGATAAAGATTGAATAAACTACGGGTTGAACCTCCAAAAACAATGGAGATTAAATCATTAAAACCATTCCCATCGACATCAACACTATAGAGCGGCGCACCAGAAATATCTGTACTATTAAAAAGTGTTTGTGGTGTGCTTGTATTACCTGAGAAAGCCTGCAAGATTTGACCAGTACTAATTGCAAAATCATCAATATTATCGTCATTAAGGTCACCCGCAATCAGTTGATGACCGCGTTTATTCGAGTCTGAGCTACCGACACGAAAAATATCGATGGCACCACTAAACCCACCAAGTCCATCACCATAAATCACGCGAAACATATCGTTATTTCCGCCTGAAATATGTTCAGGCAACGTGCGTATTGTGAACAATAGATCAGTCAGCGAATCACCGTTAAAATCACCACTAACGACTTGCCCTGTCACTTCCGCATCGGTATATCTTAAAGCAACCATGTCTTCATTTTCGGTGGCACTTGCCACTCGAAAACAACCATTAATAAACTGTATCGTCGCCCGAAACAACTTGTTATCAACCGCAACAGATTGTAGCGTCGCGGTGAGCGACACTGGGTCATATACCGCAGTAGATGTTACCAATACCGGTAACTGCGTATCTGAAAGTAAGGTAAAGCAACCATCGCCACCAAGTTGAAGCGCCACACTGTGTGACGTATCATTGATTTGCAAGGTTGGCACAATCAGAATGTTTGTCGCGGTTTCAAACGTTGCATCCGCTGCCTTAACACTCTGAAGCCCTATTAAAAAAAACGCAAAAAATAAAATTCGCGGTAAAATCACAAGGACAGTCTGTTTCATATTAACCCCAAATACGGTGCAACAAATAACACACCATAATATAATTATTAAAATACAACTAATCTTTACCCTAAGCTCTAAATAGATTCTATGTGCACACCCTTATCTTTACAATCAACTTCGCACATACAAACTCGGCAACCTCATTTCTTTATCTGAATCAATCATTTGCTCCGGGAATAGTTTAATCGCTTGCACCAATTCCTGACCATCCCAAGACGCACCCTTATCTTGATATAGCACACGATCCAGCTCAATCAACGCAGAGCACTTGCTTCTTCATCGGTCAAACGCAAAGCCAGCTCATCCAAACCGGCTGGTGGGGATTGCGCCCAATGAATTTCAGCCCAGCATAGCAAAGCCTGGCATCATGTTATGAAACGAGGTGCGGGTTATCGAAATATCTTCATCAGTTTTTCGTACAGTTTTACAACTGAGCGCGCACCCAATCCCACCATTGAATAAACAAAGCTTGATCAAGGGAAGCAATAACCGAACGCTGCCATGGCAACCCTGCCCAATAATCATCCTGACCTATTCCACACATATGCCCGCCCGCTTCTTCCAGAATTAAGCAACCTGCGGCATAATCCCAAGGTTTTTGCTCGCCATGTAAATACAGGTCAAAATAACCAGCTGCCGTGTAGCACCATTCCAACGCGCTCGCTCCATAACTACGCTGAGATGCATAAGGCGGGCTAGGTATTCTTCGACTGTTGCCATTCAAGCATTCATAGAAATTGAATCAAGTAAATAAAAATTATTGGATAATTATAAACTCGTTAACCAATTTATTGCGCCAGCGCGAGAAATAATGCAAGCGAACGATTGATACGGATTAGTGCATCTTCAATTTCCCCAGTGGTTGAGTTGATCCAACTGAATCGACTGTCCGCTTACTGTTGTGATGCTGTCATTTGGTAATATGAGACGAATGGCAGCTCTGGGTCGATGAGCGACCTATCACCTAAAATTCTACACTCTTGATTCCATAACCCGAAATAAGGAATCAAGTCATGATGAATACTACACAAATTCAAAACCATAGAGAACCCTGGAACAAAGGCAAGCTAGTGGGGCAGAAA
>JAJFJG010000152.1 GCA_021774265.1 Nitrosomonas sp. | reverse complement strand
ACGGTAAACCAAGTCATATCACTCATGTATTATTTCCTTTGTTGTCTTGATTAAAATTTTGTTGTGATTGCATGGCTCCGGCGACATAAATGAGTGCCAACATGCCAAAAATATAGGCTTGTACTAATGATTCAACGATATGTAACATTAATAGTGGGATGGGTACGAGCAAGCCAGCCACTAATAACACCAATAAGGCAACGAGTTCTAAGCTCATAATATTGCCGAATAAGCGTACGGCCAATGCAATGGTGCGTGTCACTTCGCTAATGATGTGAAAGGGAAGTAATAAGGGTGTCGGGCTGAGATAATGTTCGAGGTAGCCACGAATGCCATCGTTGCGAATACCAAACCAATGAACTGATAGAAACACCAGCAACGCAAGTCCCATTGTCACCGTCAAATGGCCGGTAGGTGAGTGAAGCTGCGGAATTAGACCTATTAGATTGGCAATCAAAATATATATCCACAAAGTAGCGACGAACGGTAATAATTGTTGAGAATGACCAGGGATTATGGCGTCTATACTGTCTTGCATGGCAGTTACGATACCTTCCAGCATGGTTTGTAACCGCCCCGGATTCAGTGAGAGGTTTCGTGTAGCTAGCCAACATGAAACACCCAATATGAGCATGATGCCCCAGGTGGTGGTCACCACCGAAGTAATTGCAAATGGCCCAATAGTAAATATGGTGGTGGATGTTTCCATCAGTCTCGCTCGCGAATGAATAAATAAACATTGGCTATGCCGATAATTAATCCTACGACCAGAAGGCCGATAGTCCAATGGATGGAGTAGCCTTCCGCCTTGTCGTCCAACCAATTACCTAAATACAAACCAATTATCACAGGGAGTACAAATAATAGCGCCAATGTACCCATAAATACCGATTGTGCCAGTAGCGTAGGGCGTTCTTCATCCGCACGTTGCATGCGTTTTACTTGTCGTTCTATTGATTTGCGTAATTGTTCGTTATTCATTTCGAACCTCACTATAGCTTCATTCCACTACGCCCCATTTGCCATAAACGTCGAAACATTTCCTGTTCCAGATGGCACAGACTGTCTTTAATCGCGTGTAAATCTTCTTCTTCTTTGAGTAACTGTTCCAGCAAGCCTGCGCTGATGCGTTGATAGTCGGTGTCATGTAAGAAACGCCGTGTGCTGATGTGCAGACTGTTGTTTGTAAAGTAAAGTATGCCGCTAGGAAATGCAAGGTAATGCCAGTTGTTATTCTCTAATCGGTAGCGTGTTAACCCGTAACTCAATGCTGTCATCATGCGGCTGTGACTTGCCAGAATGCCAAAGCTGCCGGAGTCATCCTCGCCAATAAAACTGGTGACGCCCTTAATGCATTCATATTGTGTGGCACTTTGTACGTGTAGCATAAAGGTTTTCATGGTTCTGTCTGCATGGAACCGCGCATATAACATTGTGTTTCTGGTGTTGCATCATAATCACCGCGTAAAAAGGCTTCACAGTCGGTAAGCGTTTTTTCAAGCTTGACTGATGCGCCTGGGATACCCGTGTGCGATGTCATGACGTGAAAAGGTTGCGTCAAGTAGCGTTGTAGTTTGCGTGCACGCATGACGATACGTTGATCTTTCTCTGATAATGCTTCCAAGCCTAGCATGGCGATAATGTCTTCCAGTTCTCGGTAACGTGCTAGGTGTTCGCGCACATTTTTAGCGACGTTATAATGGCGGTCACCCAGGAAGCTGCGATCCATCATTTTGCTAGATGATTGTAGTGGGTCAACTGTTGGATAAATACCTTTGGCAGCCTGACTGCGAGATAAAATAACGCTGGTATCCAAATGCGCCAGAATCGTACTTACTGCTGGATCAGTCATGTCGTCGGCGGGTACGTAGACCGCTTCTACGGCGGTGATGTCGCCGCCACGTGTCGAAATGATACGTTCTTGCATCTCAGCGACTTCGCTCATGAGCGTGGGTTGATAGCCGACCGTAGCAGGCATACGGCCTAATAAGCCCGAAATCTCACTGCCAGCTTGCACAAAACGAAACACGTTGTCCATGAGTAACAAAACTTCTTTACCTAAGGTGTCGCGTAAATACTCGGCATAAGTCAACGCGGACAAGCCCACGCGAAAGCGTACGCCAGGTGATTCATCCATCTGCCCGAACATCATCAAAGTTCGTGGCATGACCCTAGCATCTTGCATCTCATGCCATAATTCATGACCTTCACGGATACGTTCGCCGACACCCGCAAAGACGGAGACACCTTGATGTAAGCTTACAATGGCGTGCATGAACTCCATGATTAACACTGTTTTTCCAACACCTGCGCCACCAAATAATCCAGTCTTACCGCCTTTAACAAAGGGGCAGAGTAAATCAATCACTTTAATACCAGACTCAAGGATTCCTTCAGTAGGCACTGCTTCAGACAATGGTGTGGGTGAAACAATAATGTTGCGCATTTCTTGCGTGTTTAATGGAGGCCCGTCATCAAGTGGTGTGCCAAACATGTCTAGTATTCGACCTAAACAATCCGGGGTAACTGGAATGCGTAATGGTCCGCCGCTGTCAAATACCGGCAAACCACGCTTAAGTCCGCCGGTTGGGTGCAAGGCGATGACGCGGATACGATGGGCATCTAAATGGCGATAGACTTCAAAAGGATAATATTCATTTTCAAATGAACAGAATAAAGACTGGTGCAATGGCGGAAGGTGGTCGCAAACCATATCCACCACAGGCCCATGAACTTCTTCGATGAAGCCAATGGGGTCATTTGTGGGCTGTATGGGCTGTGTTATTTGTTCCAAAGGGAGATTCCTCCATTGGTTTGAGGTGATTTTATACCTAAAATTTGTGAATGCGCGATAATCGTATAATTAATTATATTTAATAGGCATATCTTTAGTATGAATCAAACTTGGCAAGACTTTTTACAAAATCAAAACGCAGTAATTGAAAACGGCTCCGTTACCCACTTTGGTAATCTCACCGCAGAATTGGAGCATACGCAAACTGGCACAATCGTAGTTGATCTTTCTCAATTTGGTGTTATTCGCTTTTTTGGTGAAGACGCGCAATCGTTTTTGCAAGGGCAGTTAACATGTGATGTTAATAAAGTCAGTGGTCAATTGGCGCAAATCGGCAGCTATTGCACGCCTAAAGGTCGGGTGTTGGCAAGTTTTCATTTATGGAAAAGTGATGGTGCTTATTTGATGCAGTTGCCAATAGATTTGTGTGCGAGCATTCAAAAGCGTTTGTCGATGTTTGTAATGCGTGCCAAAGTTAAGTTGGCGGATGAAAGCGATTCGCTGGTTCGTATAGGTTTCGCAGGAAGTGGTAGTGCAGCGGTAGTAGAAATGCTGAAGGGTGATTCACCTTTGCTCAGCGTGATTAGTCATGCACGAGATTGCTTTGAATTAATAACCACACCAGGGAAAGCGCCAGCAATATGGACGCGACTGACTGAGTACGCTAAGCCAGTGGGCGTAGCTTGTTGGGATTGGTTAGCGATTCGTTCTGGTGTCCCTGTTATCCTACCTGCAACACAGGATTTGTTTATTCCGCAAATGGTGAATTTGGATATTATTGAAGGTGTGAGTTTCAAGAAAGGGTGTTATCCCGGACAAGAAATAGTAGCGCGTACACATTATCTGGGCAAGATTAAGCGTCGCATGTATTTGGCGAATATTCAGACAATCGAATCTGTAGTGGCTGGCGATGAGCTCTTTAGTGCGAGCATGGCGGAACAATCTTGCGGCAAGATTGTGAATGCTGTGTCATCACCGAATGGCGGTATTGATGTGCTGGCGGTGATTCAAGTGAGTAGTGTTGAAGAGGGGGATATTTATTGCAAAAAATCGGGTGGTTCGATGTTGGATATTAACCAATTACCTTATACTTTGGCATCCATTGTATCTTGAAATAATGGCGCTAGCAGTAGCATCTGCTGGAAAGCAAAGTAGGTTCTTGATAGAATCGCTAAGACTGAATTTATTTAAACTTTTATAAAATAATTCGTGAAAAGAAAATGGCATTAAAGATACTATCCATCAAGCATCTCAGTATAGGTGCAACTTTTAAAAGTGATAAAAGGGACTGACATGTCACAGAGTTCAATACAAATAAATAAACATCTCGAAAGTTTACAAAAGCACCTTGCTGATGAGCATCCAGATAATCCAGTCCTTGCTAAAGCTGTGAAAAGTTTTCGTAAAATGGATGCGGTAGGTCAAAGTATGGGACTCATTAGCGAAGATGAGTCTTATGCTACTTGTGTTACTTGGTGGCCGATGATTTCAATTTTAGGAACATTCTCTGCCGGCAAATCAACTTTTATCAACTCGTATCTTGAGCATACATTACAACGGACGGGTAACCAGGCTGTTGATGATAAGTTCACCGTGATTTGCTATAGCCAGTATGGTGAGTCGAAAACGCTGCCAGGTGTTGCGCTTGATGCAGATCCGCGTTTTCCTTTTTTTCAAATTAGTCGCAGTATTGATGAAATTTCTGATACAGGGCAGCAAAGAATTGATGCCTATTTGCAATTAAAAACATGTCCTGCTGAGAACGTTCGCGGTAAAATTATTATTGATTCACCCGGGTTCGATGCAGATAGTCAGCGTGCTTCAACGCTTCGTTTGACTCAGCATATCATTAATCTATCTGATCTTGTTTTAGTGTTTTTTGATGCGCGTCATCCAGAACCTAAGGCAATGCGTGATACGTTGGATTATCTTGTGTCTGCGAATATTAATCGTGCGGATTCTAATAAATTTCTTTACATTCTTAATCAGATGGATGTGACGGCCAGAGAAGATAACCCGGAAGAAGTGGTTTCTGCATGGCAAAGGTCATTGGCTGATGTGGGTTTAATTACGGGTCGGTTTTTTAGACTTTACAACTCTGATTCGGCGGTGCCTTTCGATAGTCCTCAAGTTAAGGAGCGTTACGAGAGAAAACGTGATGAAGATATGGCTGATATCAATATGCGTATAGAACAGATTGAAGTTGAGCGTTCTTATCGTATAACTGGGATGCTTGAACAAACGGCAAAGAATATTAAGACGCAGGTTGTTAGTAAGCTCACAGAAATGCGTAGGGAGTGGAAGAGTAAAGTCTATCTTTTTGATGGAATAACCATTGGTATGTTAGCTGTATTGGCTGGTGTGGGACTAACATTCACCGATAACTGGGGTATGGTAGAAACCTTTATTGCTGGCGTGTCTGCTTCTGAAAACGTTTCGCTTATGGTGCTTGGATTACTGTTGGGTGGATTGGGTTATGCTCATTTTTCTTATCGTCGCATATTTGCGGATAAGCAGCTAATAAAACTTTCAGATGAAATAGGTGGAAGTGAAAGCGATGAATATAAACAATATGCTCAAGCTTTCTACAAAGGTACCTCGGCAATTAGGCCGATGTTTCTACAGGGTCCAGCCGGCTGGGATGATGAAAACCAAGAAGTTCTTGAAGAGGTTATTAACGAAGCGAATGATTATATTCAAGCGCTAAATGATCAGTTTACAAATCCATCGGGACGTGCTGATTCGTCAGCAAATAACCATGGAAATGCAAAGAAATAAAAAGGGTCGCTAAGTTCGCTATAGCTGTACTTTCTAAAAAAAGTTAAATCATGAATCAGTGAGCATTGGAGTGAACGTTGCTTCCAAGTTTTATTATAATTGAGCATCCCTTCAAATTGATTTTTTTGTATTTTTATAAGCATTATTTAAGTGAAGATGGAAGTAGATAAATTGACAGTAATCAGATGGTTAGTTTGGTTGATTGCTTAGGCTGTTGATTTATACTGTACGATTCCATCGTTGTGAATTTTTAATAATCATCTAGAAATTCTCAACATGTTGATCTGACTTGGACAAAAGCCGTTTTAAAGAGTAAAATCTCGCCTTTTTATATCAAGCAATAATTAATTGAATTGGAGAAATAGTATGTCAGTCACAACCGAACAAAAAGCACAGGTCGTGAGCGACTATCAGAGAGCCGCGGGAGACACGGGTTCTCCAGAAGTGCAGGTCGCACTTTTAACAAACCGAATTAATGAGCTGATTGGCCACTTTAAGACGCATGTTAAAGACCATCATTCTCGCCGTGGTTTGTTGCGCATGGTGAGTCGTCGCCGTAAATTACTCGATTACTTGAAGCGTACCAATCTTGAAGCATACCGGACGCTAATTGAACGTCTTAGCTTGCGTAAATAATTTTACGTTGTGATAAAAAGAGAGAGCATTTTATTGGTCACACAGAATTTGTAGCTTATCAGATTGGTAATGAGTAAAAAACTGAATCGAAATAATTTCATAAAAAGGATTGTTAATTGAAGCCTATCAAGAAAAGTATTGCCTTCGGGCGTCATCAACTCACGTTGGAAACCGGAGAAATTGCAAGACAGGCACATGGTGCCGTGATGGTT
>JAJFJG010000151.1 GCA_021774265.1 Nitrosomonas sp. | reverse complement strand
CGCGTTCTTGGCATTTATGATTTTTGCCGAATCGATTTCCGCATGGATGAAAATAATAATCTCTATGTTTTGGAATTAAATTCAATGGCCAGCCTGGGGCTTACTGGAACTTACGTTGCGGCAGCCAAAGCTGCTGGATATACTTATGAATCCCTGGTTAATCGTATGCTGGATGTTGCGGTCGAACGGTATTTTGGCGATCAACAAATGGATCAAGTGTCGACCGATAAGGATCTACTCTTTCAAAGCCCTACCAAAAACAATACACCACCTATCAATGTACGACTAAGAAGCTACCTGCGCGGCAATTTGGTCACTATGGAAGAAGACCTTGCCAAAATGGTTCGTATTAACTCTTACGTCCATAATATCGAAGGCGTCAATTCATTCGGCCGTTGGATTGCTAACCAAATCCAGAATTTGAAGTTTCAACGGCAAGTTTACCCGCGTGCAGAATTTGCTAATAACCTATATTTCAGCAATCATGTTAAAGATCATAACGATATTCTAATACTGGGCAATCTAGACAATGCCATCCCTTTCTCAGATTACTCACCATTCCTTGAGCAACGCGGTCGAATATACGGCTCGGGTGTTTCTAGAGGAAAGGGTGGCTTGGCTACGCTGCTTAGTGCCTTGCGTGCTCTTCACTACACACGAAACTTAAAAAAAGTTAATTGCGGTATCCTTCTGATCTCCGACGAGTCACTGAGTGGGCGCTCTTCCAGACCACTGATTGACGAACTTTCTCGGAAATCCTCTTATGTCATTGGCTTAGGCGGCGCCGGATTGGCTGGTGAAATTATTACCTCCTGTTCAGGAATCCTACGTTATAGCATTGAGATTAACCGCTCTTTGGAAAAAGCCAGTGCGAATCTAACAGGCAAACAAACTGATCCGTTACTTTATGTTAGTGACAAAATCCCAAAACTTCAGAAATTAGCTGTAAAAGAAACGGGGGTTTCAGTCATTATTACTAAACTCAAAACCAAAGGTGGCGAGGACACTGCACCCGACCATGTGTCTCTTTCGTTTCGTATTCATTACCCAGAACCCCAGCAGAAAGAAAACTTGCAAAAAGAGGTCTACCGACTATTTAATGCCGACCCCAAATGGCCTCTCCATGTACATATCACACGCGGTCATCAACGCCGACCACTGTTAGAATCTGAAGGAGATCTATCTTTTTATAAAAAAATTGAGCAATTGGCTAAAATCGTGGAAGTTCGCACTAAAAAAGCTCATGGCGATATCGGCACATCGCTCAGTCATGTTCCTGACGAAATTCCTTCCCTCGATGGATTTGGCCCTGTCACTGGCAATCCCGGTAGTAAAAATGAATACGTGGTTCGGGATAGCCTGATTGACCGAGCTGTTTTATTGGCTCTCACTATATACAAAGCATCAACCAACTTTAAATCATGAACATCAATACCGTCGAAAAGAATTTTCAAGTTGATGAAGATAAAAAATGTGCTGTTTCAAAGCGTGGCATGGTATCCACCGCATTTCCAGAAGCGACTAATGCGGGTGTAGAAATGCTGGAATTAGGAGGCAACGCCGTTGATGCCGCCTGCGCAGCAGCCTTTGCATTGTGTGTATGTGAACCACAAGCCAGTGGTATCGGCGGTCAATCCATGGCACTCATGCACATAAATGGCAAAACAATTGCTATCGATGGTTCAAGCCGAGTGCCCTCCTTGACGCACATGGACAGTATTGAGAAACTAGAACGTTTTACTGGATATCGAGCCACAACGGTTCCTAGTACTCCGGCTGTGCTCGGTCATTTACACTTCCGTTACGGAAAATTGGGATGGAATACCATTCTTGAACCCGCTATCCGTATCGCAAGAATAGGCTACAGCATTACTCCGCTCCAACATACACTTCAGAAACGCGAGATGGAAGCGTTTCATAGTGTTGAGTCAAAATCTGGCGCGGATTATTTTCTCAAGAATGGTCAGCCTTATGATGTAGGTGACTTATTTCAGCAAGATGACTTGGCAAACCTGCTTGATTGTATTGCGAATGAAGGTGTTCACCCATTTTATCTAGGAGAAATCGCAAAAAAAATTGATGAAGATATGCGTGATCATGATGGATTTTTACGTGCGGATGACCTTGCGTTTATCCCTTGGCCAGTTGAACGCAAACCATTGAAAAGAAAGTATCGCAATACACGGATACTTACTTGTCCACCACCAACTTCAGGAAGAACATTGCTATTAGTATTGTTAATGTTAAATAATCTCCCTTCCAAGTTTCTCAAGCAAGCCACACCTGAATCTTTTCATTTCTTGGCCGAGACTTTCAGGAAAGCATTGATCAACAGAAAAGAGCGGCCTTTTGATCCCAATACCTACCCGCAAACACTCGATGAGAAAAAAATTCTGAGTAGAGAATATACCAAGGCACTTTCTTCATCTATCCGCGATCAAATCGACCCTACGCTTCCCATGGTGGATCCCTATCCGGCAGAAAGTGACACCACACACCTTTCTGTAATGGACAAGGATGGCAATGCCGTGGGTATAACCCAATCAATTGAGCGTGTGTATGGATCCAGATCCGCAGCTCGTGGACTAGGTTTTCTCTACAACAATTACATGAGTGCATTAGAAACCAAAGACCCTTCTCACCCTTATTATCTTCGCCCCAACGCCATTCCTTGGAGTTCGGTATCGCCGGCACTTGTTTTTCACAAAGATAAACCTTGGCTAATTGTTGGAAGCCCTGGTAGTGAACGGATTTTTTCAGCCATCAGCCAATTCCTTTCGCATATCATTGATGCCGATCTTCCTATAGATCAAGCCATGCTTCGTCCTCGACTACATTGTTCTATCGGCGGAACCCTAAGCCTTGAAGCTGACCGTTTTGACCCTGAGGTAGTTTCCTACCTTGAGAAAGCCGGTTATAAAATAGCCCGAAAAGAACCCTATTCTTTTTATCTGGGTGCGATTCATGCTGTTTTAAGGTGTCAAACAACTGGTGATTTCCAAGGTGTGGCCGAGAAACGTAGGGACGGTACGGCGGCAGGGCCGCAATGACAAAACTGCCTGTGTTGATTTCCGTTCCACATGGCGGCGATAAAACGCCGGATGAAATTAGTGAACAAGTTTGCTTGTCCTCAAAAGACTTGTTAGCTGACAGTGATGCTTTTACACGTGAAATTTATGGAATATCGGAATCCGTTGCGGCCTTTGTTGATACGTTCTGCGCCAGAGCCTTTATTGATCTCAATCGAGACACGAACGATCTCCCACCCACGAACCCTGATGGCGTAGTTAAAACAGCAACTTGCCATGGAAAAGTCATTTATATCCCAGGCAATGAGTTGTCTTCAAAAAACATAACCCTACTACTTAATAAATATTACCACCCCTATCATCATAAAATTCGGCAGATACTGGCAACACAACCAGAAATTCAGCTTGCGCTAGATTGCCACAGCATGGAAGCCATCGGCCCAGAAATTTCTCCTGATCGGGGACAAAAAAGACCCTCTATCTGTCTCGGCACCAATCGAGGACAAAGTTGTTCACCAGAAACAGCAAAAAAACTCGCCAGATGTTTCCAAATTGCTTTTGAACTAGATCCCTCAGAAATTACAATCGATATGCCTTTTTCTGGTGGGTTCATAACGAGAACTTACGGTAACCAATCAACTCCTTGGATACAAATTGAAATGAGCAGAAATTTATATTTGGCCGAGCCATGGTTTGATAAATGCCAATTAAGTATGCAAAAAACGCGATTAAATGAACTCCGAGAACAATTTAAAAAAGCCTTGATACTTTTTTTCGAGTATAAAATGTAGGCGCAGATAGTTTTTTTAAAACTTATGAGAACAACAAGTATTCTGGAGATGCTATGTATAAGACTCTAATTCTCGTATCACTGTTAATGATATCAACAACAAGTCTGGCGACAAGTACCATTCGGCCTGGATTATGGAAGATCACCACAACATCGAATTTACTGGCAATGGTACCGCATATTCCATCACAACAAATGCAACAAATAACCAGTCTGGTCGAGCAGTATGGTCTGCAAATGCCACAAATTAGAAATGATGCCATCATCTCAAATGTATGTATTACCCAACAGATGGCTGACCAGGAAGTTCCCACACATTTTTACGAAAGCCAATCAGGTTGCAGCGTCAAAAATGCCATCAAGACAGGAAACCGCTACAAAGCGGATCTTTCGTGTACCAATACTCAATTTCAGGGGATTGGAGTCGCTGAAGGTTATTTCTCAAACCCTGAGCATTTCACTGGACAAACTGAATTTGATAGTGTTGTACAAGGCATGCCGGTCTTTGCAACAGTTGAAACTAGCGGTCGCTGGATTGAAGAAACTTGCACAATGTCGCAATAGGCTTACAAACGTGATATCTCAGCTCAACAGCCTTGCATGTCATTTATAGGGACGCGTCTTGCAAAGGAAGGTTCCAGTATTTCCCAGAATATCTTCATCAATCAAGTTTCCTGGCGTCATAACCGATTTTTTTATGAACCCACAAAATAAGACGGTTATTAGAAATAAGTTTCATCGATAGTATCGTTTATTTTTATAATCCCAAGCTGAAGCTCATCAATAAATTTGTGCAGCTTTCCCTGATCAAACTCTTCTAGCTTGGCATCCAGTAGTTTTTTTTGTAGCTTAGCGAGTAGCTTTAACGTCTTTTCACTTCGCGGCAAATTATTTAAACAATTGCTTGCCTGACATAAAGCATGATAGAACGAACGTGGAAAATGTTCTTCCTGCAACAAAAACTTGAGCACATCCGGCCGCCGAATACGTTGTCGCATTTGACGGCGGTACATCTGGTAAGCCGTGAGTGATTTGAGCACGCTCACCCATTGTAAGTTTTCAAATGGCGACAGATCTTCTGACATATCCGGCAGCAATGAAGCGGAACGCACGTCAATAATTCGCGTCGTCATATCAGCACGCTCCAGGTTACGTCCGAGACGCAAAAAATCATACCCTTCATCATGGGTCATAGTACCTGCCAGCATACCGCTAACGGTTTGAACACCAGCAATGATTGAGCGTAAGTAATCGTAGCGATGCCGCTGCGTTGTTACGCTTCTTGCATTGGCCTTTGAGTTCAAATACAGGGTATTGACTTGTTCCCATACCTCGCGCGGAATAATATCTCGAATGGTACGCGTATTCTCACGAGCCATATTTAGCGTACTTAGCATGGAATCAGGGTTACGCATGTCAGTGACCATGAAACGCACCACACTGTGCTCATCGGCTTCTTCATACAAGCTATAAAAATGATCCCGTTGGCTAGTGATATCTACAATCGGCTCCCAACCCAACCGCACTCGTTTTGGCAAATCAAGTAACAAGTGTGTATTGACGTTGATGATACGTGCCGTGTTCTCAGTCCGCTCCAGGTAACGCGCCATCCAATTAATTTTGTTAGCAACGCGGGAAAGCATGCTCATATCGCCTCCATGTCAACAACCCAAGTATCTTTACTACCGCCACCTTGAGAGGAATTCACCACAGTTGAACCCTTGCGCAAAGCCACGCGGGTTAAACCACCAGTGGTCACAACAGTTTGTTCTCCACTCAGGATAAAAGGACGTAAATCCAGGTGACGCGGCTCCACACGATTACCCACCAAAGTCGGTGCGGTAGAAAGCGTCAACATAGGTTGAGCAACATAATTACGCGGATCACGACGGATTAGGCGCACAAATTTTTCGCACTCTTTCTTGCTTGCCTGCGGCCCGATGAGCATGCCATAGCCGCCTGACTCGTTGGCCGGTTTGACGACCATTTCATGGATATGTTCAACAACATATTGGCGCTCTTGTTTGTTTACGCATTTATAGGTCGGTACATTAGGCAAAATAGCATCCTGATCAAGGTAATATTTAATCATGTCGGGTACAAAAGCATAGACTACTTTGTCATCTGCGACACCCGCCCCCGGCGCATTGGCCAGTGCAACGTTACCCGCTTTCCAGGCGCGCATTAACCCAGGTGCGCCAAGCGCCGACTCGGGATTAAACACTTCTGGATCGAGGAATAAATCATCGACTCGACGATAGATAACATCAACACGTGTCAGTCCTTCAATAGTGCGCATGTACACTACGTCGTTCTTATCGACGGTCAGGTCACCACCTTCAACCAGTTCCGCACCCATTTGTTGCGCCAAATAAGCATGCTCAAAATAAGCAGAATTATAAATGCCAGGTGTCAAAACAACGATTTCAGGCTGGTCTCCCGGGCGCGGAGACAAAGCCGCCAACGTATCATACAACTGCGAGGGATAATCATCGACTGGCAAAATATTGTATTGTTCAAACATTTCGGGAAACAGCCGTTTCATTACCTGACGATTTTCCAGCATATAGGAAACACCGGAAGGCACCCGCAGATTGTCTTCGAGCACATAAAATGTACCGTCTTTATCACGCACTAGGTCAGAGCCACAAATATGCGCCCAGATTCCTAATGGCGGGTTGGCACCAACACACTCTGGACGAAAATTTTTTGAATCTTCCAGTAACTCGGCAGGGAAAATTTTATCTTTAACGATGCGCTGCTTATGATACAAGTCATCAATAAAAAGATTCAAAGCCTGTACACGTTGCTTAAGACCTGCTTCGACATGTTGCCATTCTCTTTTATCAATGATGCGAGGAATAATGTCAAACGGCCAAGCACGATCAATGGAACCTTCTTCTTCGGTGTACACAGTAAAAGTAACACCCATCACATGTATAGCAGATTCGGCGCCAATTTTATATTCCTCAATCTCGCTATCTTTCAATGAGCGCAAATAATTGGACAAAGCCAAAGCAGCTGGACGTGGACGTCCGCTGGCACGCAACATTTCATCATAAAGGCTTTTTACTTTATAGCTTCCCCAACGAATAGTCATTATGTTCTCGTAAGTTAATTATTATCACATCGATAAACTGTGAGTCTTGGGCTTCCTTATTATTCTATACTCTTCATACCTCACTAATAATAGCGCATGGCTTTATTGCCTAACCCCTCAATAGGCAGACTATTGTGACAGCTTTGCTGTCTAGCCATACACCATGAATAAGCACTCTAAACGGGTTACTTTTGGACATGAAAAGTATATTGTCGTTACAGTTTGACGGATTTAATTGTTTTAATGATCCTAGCCGCTATTTTGTATGGGTCACCGTTGGAAGCAGGCCTTCTGTCTTCTAACCAACCTTTCCAACCGTTCTGTACGGTAATAATAGGTATTCTAATAGATGCCCTCCTATCAGAAACAACAAAACTAAAGTCATGTATAGATGCGGTTTCATGCTTACCCGTTAAGCGTTGCTCATTAAATTCTCCGTAAACAGCTAAGTGTTCCTCGGTAACCGGTCTAAATGCTTCACAGATTTTTTCATAAATCTCTTGAGAGCCACAAGTTCTTAGTACGGTATTTGAAAAATTGGCATGCATGCCCGAACCATTCCAATCCCCTTTGACGGGTTTTGGGTGATATTCAATATAGAAGCCATACTTTTCTGTTAATCGATCCATCAAATATCGGGCGACCCAAATCTCATCGCCTGCTTTTCTAGCGCCTTGGGCAAATAGTTGATATTCCCATTGTCCACTGGCCACTTCTTGGTTAATACCCTCGAAATTAAGTCCGGCATTAATACACAAATCCGCATGCTCTTCTACAAAATTTCTGCCGTGTGTGTTCTTTCCACCAACAGAGCAGTAATACATGCCTTGTGGTCCAGGATAGCCACCAACGGGAAACCCTAAAGGCAGCTGCGTATGTTTATCCATAATGAAATATTCTTGCTCAAAACCAAACCAGAAATCATCATCAGCATCTTCATCAATTCTTGCCCTAGAGTTAGATTCGTGTGGCGTTCCGTCAGCGTTTAATACTTCAGTCATGATCAAGTAACCGTTAGTTCTATCAGGATCCGGGAAAATAGCAATAGGTTTTAGCAAACAATCTGAAGAACCTGAAACTGCCTGTTTAGTGGAACTGCCATCAAAAGACCAGATTTGACAATCTTCCAATTTGCCACTGAAATTATCCACGACTTTTGTTTTACTTCTTAAGTTAGCGGTTGGCTCATAGCCATCTAACCAAATGTATTCTAATTTCGATTTACTCATAGTGTATTTTTGATATTAATAAGAAAAATAGAAAAGATAAGCTATGCTGGTCTTGTGAGCGCATGTTTTACGCTGATTTAACGACTAATAGATCAGATCTTTCATCCCATTTTATTGCAAACAAAACTATTTTATATCAATTTATTACGTTATTCCCGATTTACATGCACACACGAAGATAGCAGACAATTTCTAAGATCGGCTATCTTTTATTAGGTAAGACAACCTCCATGCAGCTATTCTATTGAATTATTAATTTTGTGAGGAAAAACTTCGTTTTACCGAAACAACCAGCAGTAAAGCAGCAACAGGTCAAATGGTGAAAAAAGTATTTGGCAATTTTTAAGCTTGAAAATACAAAGAGACATTAGATAGTAAGAAAAATTAACGTCCTTTCATATAAAATACTGGAAGTGGCATTGGCTGTCAAACACACTCATAGTTCACCTGAAATTACATGTTTATACTTAATTAACAATAAGTTCTACTAACAATGTAGACTTCATTGTCAATCACAGCAGCAAGAAATACTGAGACTTACGATTTAAACTAGTACTGGATCAACTTTATTTTAGGTTCTCTCGCCTTTTTTCAAGTTTGAGGATTCAAAACTAACAGAGGCCTTAAAACAAAATTCACGTAATCCCCACAAATTCTGAATAAGGTTTACTAATGAGATTGCAAATACACCACATAACGCGATACCTCTATGACGATTTCGTTTTTCTTGAGCCCCACTACCTTAATTTTCACCCTCAACAGCGTTCATACTTGCAAGTTGAAACTTTCGATATCAAGGTAGATCCTGCACCAAACGGATTATTTCCCTTACTGAATATTGAAAATTCATTACAATACCAATGCTGGTTCGACAAAACAGTAAAGCGCCTCGAAATTAATGCAACCATTAAAGTACATTCTACTGAATTTAACCCCTTTGGTTTTTTCATAGACATGGATGTACTGGAAATGAATAGCCAAGAACACTTTGGTTACTTGACTATTCATCAAGAGATTTCTACAGAAATGCAAGCAATGTTACAGCCCTATACATCCCTACCTGCTAACGAATTGTTAACACCAGTCAATGAAATTCTTCAATTGGTCAACAAACATTGGGATCATACCGTCAGATATGCTGAAAACATACATGAGCCTTCCGACTGTTTTAAAAGAAAAAGTGGCTCGTGTCGAGACTTGTCATGGATGATGATTATCATGCTTAGGTACCTTGGAATACCCGCACGTTTTGTCAGTGGATACGCCTTTAATCCGGAATTGGGAGAGGGTCATGAACTACATGCTTGGGTTGAGTTTATGGCGCCGGGAGCTGGATGGATTGGTGTAGACCCAAGTGCCGGAATTTTTACCAATGAAGCCTATATACCCGTTTCCGCAAGCAAAGACCCTAAGAAGACTTTACCTGTCTATGGCTCCTACCGAGGCAACGTTGGTTCAAGATTAGAAACAGAAGTAAAAATAATCGAACAAAAAGATCGATAATAAGGAATAACATCTAGTTTAATTTTTCTTTTGGTACTAAATAATTCTAAATATTTAACATGAAACAGAGTAAAATTTGATCGTGAAATACTTTTAATATTTTCTTTTAACAGCAACTTATTTATATATAAAAAATGACTTATTGCGTCGCTATCAGCGTTAATAAAGGTATCGTCTTCGCCTCTGACTCGAGGACTAACGCAGGTGTTGATTATGTAACAACTTATAGCAAAATGAGCACCTTTGTCTGGCCTGATGAACGTATTTGTGTTTTATTAACAGCCGGTAATCTTGCAACATCGCAAGCCGTGGTGAATAACATCAGGAGCGACCTTGCAGAATCAATAGCTAAAATGAGTCTGCGTAAAGGAAAATATCTACATGAAGTGGCACATTACATAGGCCAACTCAGCCAAAAGGAACAACGTCAACATGCTGATGCTTTGGAAAAAAGCGATAGTGGCGGTGCCACAGCGAGTTTCATTCTAGGTGGACAAATTGCAGGACAACAACCAGAAATCTATTTAATCTATCCGCAAGGAAATTATATCAGCGCTTCTCCTGAAACACCTTTTTTGCAGATTGGTGAAAATAAATATGGCAAGCCTATTTTGGATCGAATCATTACGCCAACTACTTCGCTTGAAGATGCCGCACGTTGTGCGCTGGTATCCCTGGAGTCAACCATTCGCAGCAATATCTCTGTAGGTCCACCAGTAGAACTGGCGATGCACACCAACGATGCTATTAGAGAACCTTATCATCTAACGCTGTCGCTCAATTCACCGATGTACAAATCGATGCAAAAACAATGGAATGAGGGCCTGAGTCGCGCTTTTAGTCGCTTGCCACGTTTTGAATGGGAAAACAAGTAACCTGTGATTGAACACTAACTTCAGAAATAATATTGTGTATATATCGGAGTTTTTTTAATGCGACATCGGAAATCACAAATGGGTAAGCATCGTCCATACCCATGCTACGATTAAGCGAGTTTAATGCAACAGACAATCGACACCAATCATCGAATAACTCTTCAAATAAAATCGGCGTTACATAACCACTTGTCAACGGCATGTTTGTCGGGTCAGGCTCAAGCGCGGGCTCTGAAACAATATGACCATGAATCCTAAAACTAAAATCATGCGCTGTTTCGACAGTATCAACCATATGTAAGTAATGTGCCCAAGTTTCCGCCCAGTCTTCCCAAGCATGCATGCTGGCATAGGCGCTAATCCATGTGTCTTGCCAGCGTTTTGGCGGCCCTTGATCGTAGTAGGTTTTTAATGATTGCTGGTAGTCTAGCCGCTCATCGCCAAATAGCTCTCGGAAACCTGTGATTCTGTCTGTATCATTAATCAGGCAATCCCAATAATAGTGTCCTGATTCATGCCTAAAGTGACCCAATAATGTACGGTAGCGTTCATTCATTTTATCCCGCATTTCCAGCCGTGACGCGTGCTCGGCTTCAAGCAGGTTAATAGTAATCATGCCTGAATTATGCCCGGTTGCTACGCTTTGCTTAATATATAACTCATTATTAAACTCATCCTGCGTTACTTCGTCTTGTAGAAACGCAAAACCCATCCCACGACAAGAATCCTGTTGCCGACCGACTACCGGTAAACTCAAACTATACAACGTATACAGCAATCGACGTTTAGCTGACTCGATGCGATACCATAATGTAAGATTCTTCGCTTCATCAAGATTCGGAATAGTTTGGTTCAAGCTGCAAGAAACACACAGCACTTCATCATCACTCGCAGCCAACATCCAATTACAAACATTAAAATCAGAAAAATTTTTACATTGACGATATTGCTGATTATTTAATAAAGCCGTCCAGTTGCCACTCACAATTGGCTCTAGTGCACTTAACTGTTTTTCATCAGGTAAATAAGCAACCATCCGATCACACGAAAAACATTGACTATTCTCAAAATGCAAGCTATTTCCACAATGACACTGAAAGGTTTTCAATACATTATCCTTTGATTGATCGATACAATTAGATGCAGTATATACTCAGCAATTAGGTTTTTTCTTTACACTTTTCAAAAAAAATAATTAAAATATGGCTATAAACCTTATAAGCCACAAATATAATATATTCATTACAAACACATATACTTAGGCTTGGCGAGGATATCGCTTGCCATTATCTTGTAGTTAACATCTAATGACGATAGAAACCATTATGGATAACAATCTTGCTACAGAGGACTTTCACATCAATCGCCCACACCTATGCAAGGCATACACAAAAATAAAGAACGCATGATACGCACGCCAAAATGAAGGCAGAAAAATTTATAGGTTATCAAAAACTACTTTCCAGCATAACTGTTGAATGTCAGAAGATTGATGATATCGGCAATGTTGCTTCTTACATACCTGAGTTACATCATATCGACCCTAACAAGTTAGGTGTTCATCTGACGACTATTGATAATCAGAATTTTAGCTTCGGCGACTCCACCGAGAAATTTTCTATTCAAAGCATCTCAAAAGTTTTAGCGCTGGCGCTAGCCATTGAGCTAGAGGGCGACAATTTATGGAATAGAGTTGGCGTAGAGCCCTCGGGAACAGCTTTTAACTCATTAGTTCAATTAGAATATGAAAATGGTATTCCTCGTAACCCTCTCATAAACGCAGGTGCTCTAGTCATTTGCGACATTTTAATTAGCCATCTGAAAAAACCAAAATACGATTTTCTGGAATTCACCAGAAACATTTCAGAAAACCCAAACCTTAATTATAATTCCAAGATTGCTGAATCAGAAAAATTGGCCGGCTTTAGAAATGCCTCCCTTATTAATCTAATGAGATCGTACGGAAATATAAACAATGACATTAATATAGTTCTAGATTTTTATTTTAATCTTTGTTCGATTGAAATGTCTTGTCAAGAGTTGGCTCATGAATTTTTGTTTCTTGCCTCAGATGGCATCAATCCAGTCACTAATCAACGAATTGTTAGTTCACGCAGATCAAAGCGTATCAATGCAATAATGCTAATGTGTGGCTTTTACGATGAAGCAGGCGAGTTTTCCTTCAAAGTTGGGCTGCCTGGAAAAAGCGGAGTCGGCGGTGGCATTATAGCCATTTATCCTGGGAATTACAGTATAGCGGTTTGGAGTCCAAAATTAAATAAAAAAGGAAACTCTTATAAAGGAATGAAAGTTCTTGAATCTTTTACAACCAAAACCAGATCATCCATATTTTAGTCAAAATCTCCTAACTGTTTTAAATTGCGTGTGCTTATACTCACGTTCATAATAAAAAATATGTAGCCAGGCCCAGAAAACTCATAAACCCAATTACATCAGTAACGGTTGTCAAGACAACTGCACCAGATAATGCCGGGTCTATGTTTAGGCGCTGTAAAATCAGTGGAATAACGACACCAGACGCCGCCGCTGCAATCAGGTTAATAAAAATGGCGGCGGCAATAACTAGGCTGATACCGGTGTCCTGGAACCACAACCAGGCAATAAATGCCACCACTACTGCCCACAGTAAACCATTTAGGATGCCAATCAGAATTTCTTTACGTGCTAACCAGACACTATTGCCTGTGGTAATTTGAGCTAGAGCCAACCCTCTTATCGTTAGTGTCAATGTTTGGCTACCGGCAATCCCTCCCATACTAGCAACAACCGGCATAAGCACAGCCAGGGCAACAATTTTATCCAATGTATCGGCATAAATACCGATGACCCAGGCCGCCAAAAAAGCCGTGGCCAAGTTAATGGCCAGCCACACGGTGCGACGTTTTGTACTGCTAATAACAGGCGCAAATAAATCTACTTCTTCATCCAAACCGTCCCTGCCCATCAGCGCACGATCCGATTCGGCACGTAGTATAAAAATAACATCGTCCATTGTTATCCGCCCCAGTAAACGATTGTTCTCATCAACCACAGGCGCGGAGACAAAATGATATTGTTCAAAGAAATGAGCGATTTCATGTTCGCTAGTGGTTGCCAAAATGGGTTCATGCTGGATATTCATGACATCTTTAACTAGCGTATCCTCATCATGAGTTAAAACCTTGTTTAACAACAACTTACCTTGATAAAAGCCATCTCGATCAATGACCATCAAACCTTCGGTATATTCTGGCAAGTCTTCATGTAATTGTAAATAACGCAACACCACTGCAAGTGTCACATCGTTTCTAACAGTAATGACGTCCTGGCTCATCAAACGACCGGCAGTGCCTTCTTCAAAAGATAGATTAGTTTCAAGATGTTCTCGAATTTCAGCAGACAAGTTTTCTTCAATGGATTGCCTGACATGCTCGGGTAACTCCTCAATCATATCCGCCAAGTCATTGGAATCCATCTGCTCGACAGCAGCAACCAGATCTTCAGTTTGCATCTCAACGATCAGGCTGTTACGAACTTCATCATTCAGGAGCGTTAGTGTCTCAGCCTCCTGTAATTCCGGCATCAGATCCCATATCTGTTTACGTTCCTTGGGTGGCATAGCCTCCAGAATATCTGCCAACTGCCCCGGATGCGCTTGACTAAACAAAAGCTGTAACTGCTCATAACTACGTTGTTCTAAAAGGCTAAAAACCTGATCCAACGAAAGTTTTAACGTTTCATTAGGTATGCTTTTCGGTTCAGTCATTTTTTCTGTATTCCTGCTAATTGATTAAATGCATACACACATCAGATTACTTTATCTTCGAAGCATGATGAATTGGTTAAAAGCTACAGGTAGCGGTTTTTTAATCTCAAGCGTGTTCTGTACTAGTAGGAAGTTGAGCGCATATTAAGGCATGTTCACTTACAACGGCCAAACGATAAGAATCATCGGAACCGCAACCAGTACAACGATCACTTCAAGTGGCAAACCCATGCGCCAATAGTCACCAAAGGCATAGCCGCCAGGCCCCATAATTAGTGCATTGTTCTTGTGCCCTATCGGGGTGAGAAAAGCGCAGCTTGCGCCGACGGCAACCGCCATCAGGAAAGGATCAGGATTGACCCCCAGTTGCGTAGACATACTGATGCTAACAGGTGCCATGACGACAGCTGTCGCGGTATTGTTCATGACGTCTGACAATGTCATGGTAACAATTAGCAAAGCTGCAAGTACCACGACGGGTGACCAGCCATCGGCCAGTTGCAAAATGCTATCTGCAATCAGAACAGTTGCGCCTGTGGTTTCTAATGCACCGCCAACTGGAATCATCGCACCGACCAATACAATCACCGGCCAATCAATTGATTCATACAGATCTCTTAGGGGCACAATACCCGACAACACCATAAGCAGTGCCGCTAGGGCCAAAGATATTGTCAAACTCATGACACCAACAGCAGCCAGCACCACAGCGCTTGCCATGAATCCTACTGCCAGCCAAGCATGCCCCCGTTTCCCCATCTGCAGACCGCGTCCGGCTAGTGGCAACAATCCAAGGAGTGGTAGATTGGTAGAAACAGCATCTTCATCAGCTTGCAAAAGCAACACATCACCTGAGCGGAAAACAATTTTGTGCAATCGAGTACGAATAGTCTTGCCTTGGCGTGATAGACCCAAAAGATTAAGCCCATAACGGGATTTTAATCGCAAATCACCGATGACACGCCCAATCAGGCGACTGTCAGAAGAGACAACCGTTTCGATCAACAATACATCATCTGAACTGAATAATGCTCGAGATTTTTCAGTGCCACCTTTAATCATGAGCCCCAATTTTTCAACGAACTTATCCAACTCTTTGGGGCCTGCTTTCAGAATCAAAATATCTTTTGCTTCGATCAGTGTGTGTCGCGCGGGCTCTAAAATACGCTGATTGTGACGGATCAGACCAGCTATACGCAACTCACATTTATCCGCGATATCTTCAAGCTCAATAATATTTTTCCCAATTACGGCTGATGTCTTAGGCACTGCCACTTCTGCTACATAAGCATCGATTTCGAGCAATTCATCAATTGGCGATGCTGTCTGGCGTTCTTTTGGAATCAGTTTCCAACCAATTAGGGCCAGAAACAGCACACCTGTGGCCGCAACCACCAATCCAACCGGCGCGAAATCAAACATTTGATAAGGCGTACCCAGTGCCTGTTCACGATAACTGGCGATGATGATATTGGGCGGCGTACCAATCAGCGTTATCATTCCCCCAAGAATAGAGCCAAATGATAAAGGCATTAACAATAGCGAAGGCGAGCGCCCTACTTTCTTGGCCGCTTCAATGGTTGCAGGCATCAACAACGCCAATGCTCCCACATTGTTCATAATCGCAGACAATGCAGCTGCAAAGCCAGATAGGCTTGAAATTTGCAGTGCCAAACTCTTAACTTGTGGAACGACAATATGAGTGATACGGTCAATGGCGCCGGACGCACTAAGACCTTTACTAATAATCAGTACAGCAGCTACTGTTATAACGGCTGAACTGGAAAAGCCTGCAAAGGCATTTGACGCGGGTACTAGATCTAATAAAACAGCAGCAATCAGTGCTGCAAAAGCAACCAGGTCATACCGCCAACGTCCCCAAACAAATAACCCCATGACGCAAAACAGCAACAGAAACACCGTTATTTGATCAGCACTCATGGTCCGCCCAAGTTAAGTATGTAAGCATCATAATGACCATACAGATTTTCCGCTGATATTTGTCTCTATGGCAATTTTTGAAAGTGCCTCGAGCACAATTTATAAAATCTCTGTATTTTTATTAAAGTTCTGTAGTGATGTTAAGCTATTGAATTATTTTAACAGTTAAACAATTGGAATTTCTCCATCAAATTCCAATTCGGGAGTAATGTCACCCTGAAACATTTCAATATGCTCAGCCACTTCTCGATTATCTTCAAACTGTGCAATATGGTAAATTGCTTCGCCTTCATGAACCAGCGGCAATTCTGAACGACCGATAATTAAACCGTTACAGGGAGAAATAACCGGCACTTCTAGAACCGAAACTGGGTCATTAATTACGCCCAATGCGTCGTTGCGTTTAACTTTTCCGCCTAAAGGTTTCGCCGCTCTAAAAATACCACTGCTGGGTGCTCTAACCCATTGGCTGGAACGCGCAACGAATGGTTCAGGCGTATTAGGTTTACGCGATCTTCTGGTAGCCAGCATACCTAAATACCGCATGACCTCAAGAATCCCACTAACTCCGGCACGAATAGAGACCTCATAAAATCACAATGCTTCACCCGCTTCATACAGCAACATAGGAATGCCTAGCCCTGCAGCGGACTCGCGCATTGAGCCATCACGTAAATTAGAATTGAGCAACACCGGCACATTAAAAGATTTGGCTAAGGATAAGGTTTCGGCATCATCCAAATTAGCGCGTATTTGCGGCAAATTACTGCGATGAATCGCCCCAGTATGCAAATCAATGCCATGGGTACATTTCCTCACAATCTCAGTCATAAATAAGTCGGCCAGTCTTGCTGCCAGAGAACCTTTTTTTGATCCAGGAAAAGAGCGATTCAAGTCACGTCGATCAGGCAAATATCTTGAATGATGAATGATGCCATAAACATTCACCATCGGTATCGCAATAAGATCACCGCGCAATTTATTTAGAGCTGGTTGCTTCAATAAGCGCCGAATAATCTCGACGCCGTTAAGCTCATCGCCATGAATTGCGGCGCTGACGAATAATTTCGGCCCTGGTTTTTTCCCACGAATAACATGAACAGGCATCGTCATCAACGCATGCGTATAAAGCCGAGGCAAAGGTAGATCGATCATTACACTACAACCAGGCTCAATAATTTGATCATTGATAATTAGCTCTGCGGTCATTAGTTGCTATCCTTTGCCGCGTGTTTTAGATCGATCCGGCTTATTCTCAAGTGACTTGTGTCTCTTTTCAATAAATTGAATAATAAGCGATGCGATATCTTTATTACTGGCGGTTTCAATTCCTTGCAAGCCCGGCGATGAATTAACTTCCATAACGACCGGCCCATGATTAGAACGCAATAGATCTACACCACAGACATTAAGTCCCATAATTTTCGCTGCTCTAACCGCCGTTGAGCGTTCTTCGGGTGTCAATCGAACCAGTGAAGCATGCCCACCACGGTGTAAGTTGGAACGAAATTCACCTTCCGCCCCCTGACGTTTCATAGCAGCAACGACTTTATCATCAACGACTAGACAGCGAATATCGCTACCGCCGGCCTCCTTAATAAATTCTTGCACCATGATATTGGCGCTCAACCCCATGAATGCCTGAATAACACTTTCTGCAGCCTTATGTGTTTCAGCAAGCACCACGCCGATTCCCTGTGTCCCTTCTAACAATTTAATGACTAGAGGCGCGCCACCCACTGCAGAAATAAGATCCTCGATGTCATCTGGGTTATGCGCAAAACCGGTGATTGGCAAACCAATACCTTTTCTTGCCAGCAATTGTACTGATCTTAATTTATCACGCGAACGCGTTATAGCAACCGATTCGTTTAATGGAAAAACATTCATCATTTCAAATTGTCGCAAAACAGCAGTACCATAAAATGTGACTGAGGCACCTATCCGCGGTATGACCGCATCGAAACCTTCTATGACTTCTCCTCGATAATGAATTTTAGGATTAAGCGAGGTTATATTCATATAACAGCGTAAAACATCAAGCACCCTAACTTCGTGTCCTCGCTCTGTCGCCGCCTCAACTAACCGTTTGGTTGAGTAAAGCTTAGGATTGCGCGATAGAATTGCTATTTTCATGGAGTGTTCCTTAGCTGTTATAAGAATCTTGAATTCAGGATTTAATCTACTACTTAAGCTGCCCATACAAATAGGAAGCGCTAGAATCAACCAAAAAACGACCGTTAATGGCTGTGCGTCCAAGCAACATACGGAATCTCATTGTATCACGGTCAGTCAGTGTCAATTCTGACGCAAAGGCACAAGATCCCATATTTACCATTGTTTCGATAACATATCGGCGCTGCTTGTGCCCACCAGAATCAGTTACCACTCTCCGATCTTTCACTGGTGCATCGCACTCAATCACAACATCTGTATTATTTTGAAGTGGATGAATCGCAAACCTAACCCATGATTGATGATTCTTTTTGTAAGCATCAACCCAAAAAGCATGTAGCGCTGATGTTCTTGCTCCGGTATCTACTTTCGTTTTAATCTTGTAAATATTTAGGTCTGGCAAAACAAGCCATTCTCTCCACCCTATAATCGGGATCTGCTTAGATATTTTCTTATTCATCTTAACTAGTGATATTGTTGAAAATGCTGTTAATCATATGGGCATAGCTCATTATATCTTGGTTTAAGATTGATCAATAATGGGATTCGAACGGAACACTAAGGCACTTTACATGATAAGCTATGCTCAGGTTATAGCTTCAGAAAAACACTAAAAATCATTCCTCCGTTTTTACAAAAATGTCTTATATAACAAAAATTGAATGTGAAATTTTCCTAAACCAAAAAAAAGTTTACAACTCAATTTGGCTATATAAATAATGCATAGAAAAATAAAGAACACTACTAGACACCTGATTTTCTCAGCAATCATTTTATTTTGTGTATCCTCTATTGCAAATTCTGCAATACCCGACGATTCTTATATTGCAGGTTATGCTGCTGGAATACTCAAAGTTAACTTTAACCTCGAGCTTCCTTCATTGATTGTAAATAACGGCGTCATTACAGTGCCGGCAAATGACTTAGTTATTGAGGATTACATCGGGGTGTTACAACAGTTGTCAGAAATACCTGGCGTGGCGGCAGTAAAGTTGCTGGACACTTTCAACCAATCAACTACTAATACTAATGGCACTTTAGCTTCAACTGCAGATGAGTCAAACAAACCTGCAAACATACCAGCAAAAAATTCAATACTTTTTCCAACAGGCATACTGCCAACAGGCCATCTGTTCAAACCATTACTAGCTGATCCCCGGTGGGCACATTTTTCAGCGGCATATCGCAACTATATTGGGGGTAATGTTGACGGGAATCATAATGGTTCGGTTAGTTTCGGTGAAACCATTCCATTCTATCGCGCCAATCTAGGACAAACCACGATACAATGGGAAACGGGACTTCAAGCTACAGTCTTCAGCGACTTTAATCTCGGTGCCGAATCATCCGATCTCATCAACAGTGATTTCATTGCATCGGTATATTTCAGCATGCGAGCAAGTAAGCTCTCTGCTTTTTCTCGTATTTATCACCAAAGCTCACATTTAGGGGATGAGTTCTTACTACGAACCAGAACCGACTTAGAACGTGTAAACCTAAGCTATGAAGGGATCGATCTCCGACTTTCATATGAACTGCCGTATGGAATACGTGTTTACGGTGGTGGTGGTGGTGTTTTTCATAAAGAACCATCAACTCTCAAACCTTGGTCAGTTCAATACGGTCTCGAATTCAGAGGTCCTTGGCGTATCGCCTCTGCTCCCGTCAGACCAATCATGGCGGTAGATTTCAAGAATTATGAGCAAACAAATTGGAGTACAGATGTATCTGCCAGAGCAGGAATCCAATTTGAAAATTTTCAAACATTTGGTCGTAAACTTCAGTTCTTATTAGAGTATTTCAACGGCAACTCCCCAACGGGGCAATTTTATATAGATAAAGTCGAATATTTAGGTATCGGCGCACATTATCACTATTGAGCGGTCAACAGCGCCATAATAAGCGCTGCCCGGCCTTAAATCTCTCACGACTGCACTTCTGTCATGCTATCTGTCTATTTATTGAATAACGATCTCAACTCGACGGTTACGCTGCCGACCTTCTGCAGTGGCATTCGTAGCAACTGGTCTACCCATGCCGAAACCAATCGTTTCCATTCGGCTATTAGAGACACCTTCAGCAAGCAACGCAGTACGTACCGCATTGGCTCGATCCTCTGACAAACGTAGGTTAAATGAAGCACTACCTATTGAATCAGTGTGGCCTTCAATTTGAAGTTTTTTATCTGAATACTGCCTCATAAATTGAGCTAGGCGGTTAATCGTATTCATAGCACCAGGCATAAGATCTGCTTTTCCAGTCTCAAACAATACGTCGCCTAATGTCATCACCATACCACGATCAGTTTTTTCAGCTTGTAAGGCAGCTAACTCCTGTTGCAGCAGCATGTTTTTGGCTTCCGCTTTCTGCGTTTCATACTCGCGCGCCTTTAAAGCAAGCCCATCGGATGCTTCACCCAAACTTAATATTTCTATTTCTGCATGTTTTTGGGCTGTAACTTCAAGCGCTGTCTGAACCTCATTATTGCCAATATAAGCCAATGTGTTCATTTGATCAGTCGTTTCTGCTTCAGCGGCACTTCTCAGGGTTATTTCCGCCTCATCCAACTGTCTCGCAGCATGTTTAAGCACTTCAGGATCAGCTTTTGCTTTATTAAAAGAAGATTCAGCTTCTAGCAATGCCTCATTCTTTTTGAGTGGCCCTCCACAAGCAGCCAGTATTGAAACCAACATAACAATTAACAATATGTCTTGAACATAAACTTTCATAATGGACTCTCTATAGCAATAAGTTAACTAAATGATTTTATAAAAACACTAGATTTCTCTTAACGCTTTTGAACGCGATCAATTTCCCGTTCCATGGTTTGAACAGTATCTTTCATTTCCTGCGCAGACTGTTTAGCTCGAGTTGCATTGGCCTTTGCAGCAGCCAGTTTTGCATCTGATCGTGCTTCATCAGCAAGTTGTTTGGCCGTTAAATACTCTTTTTCCAAAATTGCCTTTTCAGCGCGTCTCAGCTTACCTTTAGCTCGATCGAGTTCAACAGCAGCAAATCTGCCCGCTTCATTAGTTACAGCAGTGTCAATCTGCGCTTTTGCTCTAGCTATTTCACCAACAGGTTTAGGCACACTACTACACCCTGAAAATAAAATAACTACTACAAATAACAAGACCGGCAACAAACTCTTATAGAACATTTGCATTCTTCACTCCTTTTTTAGTATTAAAGCCACCTAATGAGTAGGCCGATTATTTCGTTTATTTACTAATAAAGTATAAACTATAAGTATATATTTAAACGATTATTTTCAGTATATGCTTTTATCAAAAAATCGACTTCTTTCTTCGTTGGAAAAATGAAATGGTTCTTTTGCCAAATCAACACTTCGTTGCCAACTTTATTTCGCACATATTTCTCAGTTTAATTGGTTTTTAATAATATTGAGTATTTGTAAATTAATTATGCAAAATCTAAAAACGCAATTTCTTCTACAACTGGTGACCTTGCTAGTGATTTTATCTTTCCCTGTTATAGCGGAAACAAGTGGAAAATTGCAGGATAACATTCAGGAAAACAACCAACTAACCAAACAAGAAATAACGCAAAAAACAGACCAAGCTGAAAACAACACTCAGAAAAAAGCTGAAAAAGAAACGATAAAGGAATCTTCTTTAGGAACATTAAAAAACCTGCAAAGACTGGTTCACAATATGCAGGAAAAAAATGCAAAGCTAATACAAATTTCCAAAGAGTTGGCTGGGCTCGATGAGACACAAGCAGAGGAACTACTAGAAAATATCGGTGAACTTCAAGCAGAGCTAGAAGATTTAAAGCTGAGAATAGAGTCTGTCGCTACTGGTGTTGCCATCGATGATTACCGTGATAAGACACCCAAAAAATTTGATCTTGCGGAAGAAGTTGAAAAATTACTGCAGCCGCTTATTTATTCTCTTAAAGCGGTTACTCAAGATTCAAGAGAAATCGAAGAACTTAAACAAGACCTTGAAGAAGTACGATACCGTAAAAAGCTCGCCATAACCGCAACCAGTAATTTAACCAACTTGCTGCGTAAGGCTGAGGATGAGGTTATAAAAAATTCACTTGAAGCAATACTGGTTACTTGGCAAGATGAGCTAGAAAACATCAATAACGATTCTGAGATTATCTCTCGCCAACTGGATAACAAGCTGCAATCAAAGGGATCTATTCTGACAGCGACAGGTGAAATGTTTGCCGATTTTTTTAAGAGTCGGGGTGTTAATTTTATATTCGGGGCTTCAACCTTTTTAGTAGTGTTTTTTTTGATGCGATTTTTGTACTTTTTAGTCAAGAAACTAAAAGCCAAACGAAAGAATAAAAAACAATCAACTTTTGAGCGACTGACTGATCTGATATACCACGTGCTAACAGTTCTTGCTTCCATTATGGCAACTTTGTTTATTTTTAATTTGCGTAATGACTGGTTATTACTGGGTATTTGTGTATTATTCCTGGTGGCACTTGGTTGGGTGCTCATCAAAACATTGCCTACCATGATTGAGCAACTAACGATGTTGCTGAATCTCGGTTCAGTAAGAGAAGGAGAGCGGCTGGTTTTTAACGGTATACCGTGGAAAGTTGAAACACTCCATTTCTACACACGTTTAGTTAATCCTGAACTTAGTGGCGGAAGATTAAATCTGCCAGTACGTCAATTGGTTGGACTGGTGTCACGACCCGCTGCTGGTAATGAAGAGTGGTTTCCTTCTAACGAGGGTGATTGGGTAAAAATGGATGAAGGTACAATAGGAGAAGTGGTATACCAGAGTCCTGAAATGGTTCAAGTACGCTTGTTTGGTGGCAATCTGATTACATATACTACCGAAAATTATTTGGCACTTAATCCAATGAATTTATCTCACGGATATCGAATTCAAATGGTATTCGGGATAGATTATAAATACCAGGCTGAATGCACTACGACTATTCCGAGAATAATGACCGAAAACTTTCGCGAAGATCTCATTAAGGCAGTTGGAGAGGACAACTTGGTTCGCGTCATAGTAGATTTCTTTTTACCCAACAATTCTTCACTAGATTTTGAATATGAAGTCTTTTTGAAAGGTTCAGCCGCGAATTTATATGAAGAAGTAGAACGAACTATCATCTATTCCTTTGCCAATACCTGTAACGAAAATGGTTGGGAGATCCCGTTTCAGCAAATTACTCTGCATCAGAAAAAAAACAGCTAAGTTGATAAGTTTCCCACTGTGAACCTAAACTAATCGTGCCAAAGTTATTGATACTCTTGTACTACCTAGATATACCAAAAATAGCGTCAGTCATGACAGAGTGCATTCATATGTAACTCTAATATAGCAGGCTACCTTGGAATTATTTATAACCAATAGTATAAACAGGCAAGGCTGCGCTTGTCACTTGAAGAGTGTTCATGCAGCGATTCTAAGCAAGTCAGAGAACTGTTAGCACGTCGAATTATAAATTACTAACGACCCTAATATTAAAAGTGATTTAACAATGAAGAGTCATTTCAAAAACAAACCAAACATCATTCTATTAGTCATTCTTTTACTGTTATGCATGACCAAAAGCCATGCCACGAATGAAGAAAGGTCACATTCTAATAGTGAATCTACTATTCAGAAAGAAACATCATCCCCTCCACTACCTAAAAAAAAACCAATACTTTTCAATAACAAGAGATTACCTAAAGAAAAAGCATTTTTTCAAATATTAAACGGTATCGTTAACAGTATAAAGCTACAAAATAAAGAGATAGAAAAAAAGACAGACTTACTGTCAAAAACAAAAATGGAGCAGGAAAAGATGCGTATTCAGCTTAAGATAGATGAGCTTAGACAATCAATCGCTGAACAAGAGAAATCCTTTGAAATGATTCAAACCGGAGGATTGGAATTAGCCAAAATCGAAGCCTCACAAAAAGAATCCTTTGACTGGCAAAAAGATTTACTTGAAATTCTGCAACCTATCATGAACGAACTCCGCCAACTTACAAAAGACAAACGCAAGCTAGTTAATCTTCAAAATAAAATTTCTTATTATCAATCTCAGATTCATGATATCAACAAAGCGCTAAATCAGATGGTTCGGATTAATAAAAATGAACTTGAAGAAGATGCGCTAGAAAATTTTGAACATATAAAACAGAAATGGCAAAATCTTCTAGTAGAAAATGAGAAACTCCAGAGGATTGCTGAGTTGCAACTCGATGGAATGATTAAGGCGCAAACTGAAAAAGAAGTTTCGATCAGTAAGCAAATAGAACAGTTCGCTACTGGACGCGGCACAACCCTTTTAATGGCAGTGATGGCCTTTATCGTCGTTTATTTCTCCTTGTTATCGCTGTGGAAAGGAATCATATGGATTAGTACACGAAAACAAGAAATTAAGCAGTCGTATTTTCAACGCATCACCACGCTCGTCTACTATACATTAATGGTGTTATTTTCCCTGGCGGCTGTTTTCTATGTGTTAAATATCCGTAATGACCAAGTATTAATTGGAGTGGCATTTTTAATACTCATTATCACGGTGTTAGCGCTCAGAAATTCTATCCCAAACTATATCGGTGAATTGAAAATCCTTCTTAATGCGGGCTCAGTAAGAGAAGGAGAGCACATTATTTACAACGGGATACCAATGAAAGTGGAAAGTCTCAATTTCTTTTCAAAGCTGACGAACCCAAAAATACCAAGCTTGTCATTAAGATTGCCACTATCTGAGCTTTCCAATTATGTATCTCGACAATACACGCAAGATGAACCCTGGTTTCCTTGTCAGCAAGGTGATTATATCCTGCTTTCTGATGGCACTTATGGCAAAGTAAAATGCATCACGTTTGAGAGCGTGCTGTTATCTTTATACAATGGTATGAGTCCAAAGACTTACAGCGCCATTGATTTTCTAGCAGCTAATCCGAGAAACCTCTCGCAAGGATTTATTGTTTCTAGTGATTTTGGTATTGATTATAAGTATCAACAACAATGTACAACTAAAATTCCTGAATTGCTGTGTGCGGGTATTCGACAAGGCCTTCAAAACGAAAAATATGGTGAATCTTTGGTGAATATACAAGTTTCTTTCTCACAAGCCAACACTTCATCACTGGACTATAAAATAATCGCATTATTCAATGGCAAAGGTGCAGGTGATTACTACTCCATTTCCCGTGCCTTACAACGTTACGCGGTTGAAGTCTGCAACCAACAGGGATGGGAAATACCATTCAGTCAGCTCGTTGTTCATACCAGCCAAGGTTGAAGACAAAGCATTTGCGATGCCAAATAGATCTCGTTTAGCCTTTAACATTAGTATCTTTCAATATGCCAGCATAACCTTTTCCAAGCCGCTAAAGTTTTTAAACCATTCATTCCACAATTTCTGTCTAGGAGACAATTACTTGACTGTGCCTTGAAGCCTTGGTGATAGAATGCAACACAAACCATTACAAAACTAAGGAATAATGATGATAACTACTAAATCAATGGGAAAAATAATATTAATATTAGTGACTCTTGGTATATTGTCAGCTTGCTCAACGATACACAAACCAACTCAGACCACTAGATCAGCAATTGAACAATTGCTGCTGAGTGAAGCAATAACAAAAAGCCTTGCTGAGCAGCTTGATAATTCACTACCGATTCCTCAAGGTTCAAATATAGTACTCGAAATTTCAGGGGTTAGTGAAGACAAGGATATTGTGCGTCAAATCATGGCCGGGTGGCTGGGAAAACAGGGTTATCATGTTATGGCTGGGTGGTTTGGAGGAGAGGGTTATCACGTTCAAGGTAATTTTGATCAAGCGACACATCGTGTTAATGTTGTTTTGGAATCATTAGGAACAGAGTTTGGGGAAACTTTTATTGGGCTGCCACCAATCCAGAGTGTTGTTATTCCTTTTGCAACTCCCGAGTTAGCTTTTTATAAAACGCAGTTTCAAACAGGATTTGTAAAACTATACTTCGATATTTTTGAATTGCCATCAAACCGATTTATTAGTTCGACCTCACCATTTATTGCCGAAACGCATTATAACGATTACACCTTCTTATTCTTATTTTCATTTAAGAAGACCGACTTGACTAAGACGCCACATATTGGAGCTTTTAAAAAGACTGCTAAAGATCAAGAAAAGAATAAGCCATCATCCGGTCAGGATTAGAGACTACTTTCTATGCTGGAAACCTAAATCAACCCTTTCTCTGCCAAATCAAAAAGTATAGTTGTCAGACTTTATTTCCAGAACTTCTCTCAGGTTAAGCGGTTTTTAAACATCACTACTTTGGTATTTTATTACCACATTATCTTATGCTTGATATTTGACGTACCCATAGGTCAGAGAGATTCAATCGTTTTTTTAACGATTGCGCTTCACCTTCAGCGGCCTTACGACTGACATAACGGCCATATATCAGCTTATACCAAGTTTCATTGTTATGTCGGCGAATAAAATATTCAGCTTTTGCTTCAAGTTTATTTTGTTGCATAAACTTAATAACTTGAGCTTCGTGTTTTGATGACATCAGCTGGATGGTGAAATTCTGCGGGTTTGACAGCAGCAACTTGGTAGACCGCTTAGAAGGCTTTGATTCCGGGGCAGGTATGTTAGTGACCCCATGTTTTTGTTTAAGTTGAGTGTCGAACTTTACAGTACCTGAAGCTTCTCCATAACAACTCGCAACAGACATAATGTCGCCGTCTTTAATCTTTCTGTACTTACTCAAGAATGACTCGTCAATTTTACGCAATTCTGCGGACACATCAGCCTTACGGTAGCGTGTAAGGTGGCGTGGGCCTCCATTGTATGCACCGTATGATGCGCGGACAAGATTATCACCACCACCACTTTTGCTAAGTTCCTTTTTTATCGCATGATCTATGAAATAATGAAGCAGAATTTCACTGCCCGCAGTCACGTTATAAGCAATATCCTTTTCCAGTTGCTTTGTATCATAAAATCCACGCCAGACTTTCCGGTTAACCTGCATGATTCCGATATCCCCTGAAGCAGACATAATGGTTTTAATGCCATTTCCTGATTTAACAAACTGACGCCAACAACTTTCCTGCCAAGCGGTTGCCAGCAACATATCGTAAAATAGTTTTTGATAAGTGGGATTCAGTTTTCTTGATTTTTGAGTGTCAGACGCTGTTTGTATCATCAACCGATGAACCAAAGGGAGATATTCATTAACATCATCGTGTGAAGGAGCCCAGTTATTCAACTTTCGTCGCAACAGAGCATTATTAGTTGACGCATGTGCCGACTTTATGAACCAGGATACGTTAGTCGGAAACACAATATTTCCAAATTGCTGTAAAAGAGACGTACCTAACAACTTACGTAACAAGGGGTCGATATCTTGGTTATATTCCAAGGAATCATATTTATCGTCAGGCGCGAGCATTCGTGCCATACGGCGCAGGCCATCCATTGAAATTTCCAGGCCAATACCGGGACTCAGATTATCCATGATTTGCAGAATATCGCCTGCAACAATAAATGTAAGATAGTGTAGCGGTAAATCACCTTCAAGCTCATGAGACACCATACGTAGCACAGGCACAAGGCGCTCCCAAACATTGATGAGCAAAGCTTTGACTGGATCGGAATCATGGTCAACAGTGCCTGATAACAATGCTAATATGTCGTAGCGTGTTTCAATCAATAAATCCAATAGCGTTTCTCTAACTGTAGCGGATTTACTGTGGGCAGCAATCTGTTTTATCGTGTAAGTAAGAAAAGCATCCCATTGTTGCGAGCCTTGTTCCCAACGATCCAATTCCGCTTGTGTCAGAGGTGGTTCAAAGTGTTTTACATGAGGAATATCGTCTACTGTAAGTCCCAGCACTATATCTAGATAAACTTGTTTTGCTGTAATAGTTCGGAAAGACAGTGAATTCAGTAATTTTTGTAGGATCTCCGTATTTTCTACAGGTATGATCTCCGGCAGAAATTGTTTGATATCAGCAGCCATAGGTGCTAAATCAACACGCATAGCTGAAAGCTGGGGATTTACAAACTGATTTAGTAATTCGAGGGCACGACCCTCAGCCAACGGGGTCTTGTCCAGGTTATATACTTTCATATCAACGACATCAAAACGCAGAGCGAAGCCGTTATTCTCAATCAATGGTTGATGATAGGTTTCTACAATCCCCGTTCGCTTATAGACAGGAGTACACTTTGTACCCATTGGTAAACTAATATTAATAAAAGCTTGATTGGTAATCCGCAGTAATCCATTCATGCTATCTATGCGCGGATCTGATAATACAATCTTACTGCAACCACCACCGTCGTTCCAAATCTCCTTGCTCTGAATTGGATCAGTATAAATTTGTTTAATTAAAGCCTGTTGCAGATAGCGATAATCAATTTGTACAGGAATATTGATTTCTTTAGCTTCAACAAATGAAACCGGCAGTAAAAAGAAAACAGCCAACAAGTATAATGTTGACTGATAGCGGTATTTTGAAATTAGATTTTTCAAGTGTATTTCTATTTAGTTGGTTTCAAGAATCAAGATGCTTGGTCGTATCATAACCTATAGACATGCGCATTGATGATCGACACAGCATAACCTGAAAAAAGGCGATAGAACTCTACATTACCACGAAAGTTTAGCATCTCAATAACGCCCCACACCTGGGTTGCCGAGACAGGTACCTTGGCTATTTACATGTACCCAAGGATGGCAACCTCCCGAGATATGCTCCACCCCCAACATCAACAATGGAGAAAGTCATATCCATTTCTTTGTTTCTGAACGATAATAAAATATCGATCTATAAACATTTTCATCGATTAATCTGGATTCCGCTTTACACATTACAATAAATGTAAGACCTAGCATCTATTATGCAACACTAGCTCGAGCGACCATGAATACAACATAACAAACAAGCAATCCACCGCCTTCCCATCGCGTTACGCGTTTACCTGTAGCGGCGCAGGCAATAAGTAAAGCCGTTGCCGCGAGCATGACAAGTAAATCGAAGATACTTAGTTCTGGCGGCACTTCAAATGGAACAGTAAGTGCGGTAACACCCAAAACACCAAGAATGTTGAACATATTACTTCCTATGATGTTGCCAAGCGCCACGTCGGATCTACCGCGAAATGAGGCAACGCCAGTGATGACTAATTCAGGTAACGACGTACCAACCGCGACGACGCTAAGGCCAATAAAAGTCTCAGAAACACCCCAGACCAGGGCAAGCTTGGTTGCGCCGAAAACGAACAACCAAGCACCTCCAATAACAGCAGATAACCCGCCGATTACCAACGTTATTGCCACCAGCAAGGTTTCCGGTTTAGGCCTAACAACCTGCGCTTTATCAGTGAGCTTAATATTTGCGAGGCCGTGTTGTTTTTCCGTCAAGTAGACCCGCACGATATACGCAGCAAGTCCGGCCAATAGAATCAAGCCATGGATACGCCCAATGTCTCCAAAGAGGATAAAAATAGTACCGATGACTGTAGCAGCAGCCAAGGCGCTGGTGTCACGATAGAAAGCCTCCGATCGTGAGCTCACAGGCTTAATGAGTGCCGCCACCGCCAAGACCAAGAGGATGTTTGCGATGTTGCTCCCTACGATATTCCCGACCGCTAAGCCAGGAGTGCCAGCTAGTGCAGCGGTTACGCTCGTTATCAGTTCCGGTAACGACGTGCCAAACCCGACAAGAGTTAAGCCAATCATCAGCTGAGAGACATTGAGCCGCATGGCTACTGCGACACTGCCACGCACAAACCCTTCTCCACCGAGCCAGAGCAGCAGAAGGCCGCTGAGTAGGCTTATTAAAATCATGAGCATTCCGAGTGTTTACCTTATTTCTTATTCTGGCGGGTAGAATATTGTTCCAAGGCGCTGGCAATTCGATGGCTAAGAGCTGCCAGCGCACGACTTTGGGCCGCAACGAATGATTCATAATCCAACTGCTGCACCGGTTCACGAATTACAGTATTTTGCATCATAGTGGCTTCTTTGCCCCGCTGATCGATGACTACCCAATCCACATCTAAAACCACTTCTTTTCCAATTTCACCTTCAAATGCTTTAACGTTGAGACTCAGACGATAATCAATGGGAAAGGCTTTCGCCTGCCGCGGATAAAATATTCTGTCGGTACTCAACAATGTCGACAAGTTTTCTCCAAGTACTCGCGTAAAATTACTGGATAAGGAACCACCCCAACGGTGAAATTCAGACAATTTGAGCGTATTAGGACTTGGTCGGGTCACAATTTGAGGACGATCCAAAAAATCGGGAAACTTGATCGGTGCGATTGCAATGCTGAACGGGCGGGTCTCGGTTAAGATTTCCAGTCGGTTAACCTGGCCCGACATTGGACTCAAAGTATAAAACTTCGGAGACGGCCCTCCTGCGCAACCACCGACCAGAACTAGAATACCCAAACCAAGGCACCTTAGCGTTAATTTTTTCAATTAGTCTCCTTACCATAAATTAAAGCATCGGGATTTTGTTCCAAATAATCCGCCAACAATCGGATTGATCGGAGCGCTTTGGATAACTCATCCATCACGCGACTCAGATCTTGTTTAACGGGAGACTCGTCTTCAAGCACATTTTCAACCGTAGCCAGTGTTTTTTCTGTTTGTTGCAAAGTGGCGATTACCGCGGGTGTTACCGCATCATTCAGATTTTTTGTCAGCAGTTCCGTCTGCTTCATAGTCTCCGTCAATGAATCAATGGTTTGATAAAGTTGTTTGCCCATTTTTTCCAATGGCAGCTCTTCCAGCCTTTTGATAATACTAAAAATTGTATTAGAAACTTTTTCAAGCGACGTCGGAATAGTTGGAAAAATAGGGGGATTGGTTTCCCAGTTAATTTCTGTCGGCGATACGTCCGGGTAGAAATTCAGATCCACAAGTAACTGTCCAGTGACATAATTTCCGGTCTGAAGTTGAGCGCGAAGGCCTTGCTGTACGAGTTCATCAAGTAATTCCCCGTAGTGATTACGAATGAAAGTGTTAGTATCAGGAACTCCGTTTACAGTAATGCGATTCATTTGCATTAGGATCGTTACCGGAATTTTGACATTCTTCGTATCAGGATCATATTCCATCTTGATCTCAGTTACCTGCCCCAGCTTAATCCCCTTAAGCTCAACCGGCGCTCCTATGCTGAGACCTCGGACAGATCCGGTAAAATATAAAAGGTAGCTGGCCGATTGTAGATGCGCGCCTTCCGTGATCGCTTCGTAATTTTCATAAAGAATAAATTTTTTCCATTCGTCTACGGCCGGTGCTTGCATTGAACCACTGGGATTCTCAAACGCGATTCCACCAACTACCATGGTTACGAAAGACTCAGTATGCATCTTGATACCATTGGCACCCAAGGTTAAGTCGAGTCCGCTGGCATTCCAAAATCGGGTATCCTGATTGACAAACTTATCGTAGGGCGTATTTATGAATACCCCTAGTATCACCGATTTACCGTCTTCAGCCAGCTTTTGACTGATTACACTTCCAGCTTTTATTTTTTTGTAATAGACGGGCGACCCCAGATCCAAAGAGCCGAGATCGTCAGAGCGCAAATGAAAATGCCTGCCGGATAAATTTTTTGTAACCACAGGCGGAATTTCCAATCCGGTAAAATGCTTTGCCGTTGCGCCTCCTGCCCCAGGATCAATACCAACATAAGCACCCGACATTACCGTTTCTAACCCGGACACCTCTCCAGCTGCAACGCGAGCGCGGACGACCCAAAACCGAGTCGTTTCTGTCAAATAAGCATCAGCACTTTTGACCATACTGACTGTTAGAACAACGTGAGACATATCGGCGCTCAGCTCGATTCCATCCACTGTTCCAATTTCGACGTTTTTATACTTGACCTTGGTTTTTCCGGCTATGAGACCTTCCGCCGATTTGAACGTAACGTTGACTGTCGGCCCCATCTCTGACCATGCTTTATAGCCCAACCAGGCCCCAATTAACAAGGTAACTAGAGGAATTAACCAGACGATCGAAACTCGTTCTGGCTTTTCTTCGAGCACTGCCTCCGGAATATTATCAAGTCCAATGTCCTCTGGGCGCTTCTCACTCATAAGTTCGACCTATATTGTCCCATATTAGCCGTGGATCGAACACAATCGCCGCAAACATTGTCAACACAACCACTGCGCCAAAGGCAATTGCTCCGGGTCCAGCGTCAATTTCTGCTAACCCTTGAATATTAACCAGGGTTACCATTAATGCCACCACGTAAATATCAACCATAGACCATCGTCCCACAACTTCGGTAATGCGGTAAAGTCGAGTTCTGTCGGCAGGCCGCCACTGAGATTTAAATTGCACTGATAGCAACAAATACGTCAAAATAATGAGTTTTAATACTGGCACTAACACGCTGGCAACAAAAATGATTAACGCCAATGGCCATGATCCGGACACCACAAGGTAAGTGACCCCACTCATAATCGTATCCGGCTGAACATGTCCTAAACTGGTCGTTGTCATGATTGGCAAAAGGTTTGCGGGAATATACATGATGTAGGCAGCAATCAAAAATGCCCAAGTATAAGGGATACTTCGTGGTTTACGTTGATGGAGTTCCGCGCCGCAACGCGGGCACTTCAAAACATTGTGAACTCGTCCTGCTGCTTTCGACAGCAGCCCACAACTATGGCAATTCAATAAATCCAGTTGAGCTGCAGTAATGATATGCTTTTTCATATTCCAGTGTCACATCAATACAAACTAGGCGGAGTATCAATTTCGAATCGCTCCCAGACCAAATCAGGATCTAAACTGGATGCGGTAGCGGCGAGAACGAAAATCAATGCAGCGAAAGACCACAAGGCAACACCTGGTATAATAGTCGCTAATACGCTCAGTTTTACGATTGATACCAGGATACCCAACATAAGCACCTCTATCATACTCCATGGATGAAGCGAATAAATAAGTCTAAAAATGACCGCCATCTTCCACGGTGTCCGATTAAACTTAATAGGTATGAACACATACAGCAATGCCATCAACCGGGCAAATGGTAGCGCAATGCTGGTCAGGAATACCAAAATCGCCAAAGACCACATTTGTTGATCATACAAACTCTTGACGCTGGTGAAGAGTATCATTTCCGTGACCTGCCCTTCAAATCCAAAACTTAGTATCGGAAAGACATTAGCCAGGACAAAAAGCGCCAAGCCAGTGATGGCCAACGCAATAGTGTGCTCTAATTTATGTCGTTCATGTTTCACTAAGACCGCGCCACACCTTCTGCATTTGACGACACCCTGCCTTGGGCTGCGATCGATTTTATAAAGCAAATCGCACTCATGGCAGGCAATTAAAGAAAAACAATTACTCATTATCAATAAATACTAGAGTTTTAGGGTTCAATTCAGGGTTTAATAAGGAAGGAAACTAACACAGTTAAGAATCAAACTAACATAAAAAATGCTTAACATTTCGGTTTAAAAGTCATTGCCGCGAAGAATGTATATGAATATAGCCGTACCCTCCCCGTAACCTCCCCGTAAATTGCGTAAGAATCCCGGAAGTATATCGCTTAACTGTTGATACAGAATTTCCCTAGACCTTTGCAAAGCACGACTTATTAAGCAAATTCATTTATTTCGCCAACTTAATTTCCACAACAAATCCAAATTTAATGTTGACGCACACTGGACAGTGATTTTATAGTGGCTGTGAGTAGTCTCAATTTAAAATAGTTTTTCAATATGTTAATCAGCGTGCAAAACTTACCAGAGTTCTGGGGAAAACAGCGTTGAAAAGTTTCCACCCCAGATTGATTAATATCCGACATTTTGTCGGAGAACTCTGGAGTGTTAAGTATGGATATTATTGCTGAAGTAAGAAGAC
>JAJFJG010000016.1 GCA_021774265.1 Nitrosomonas sp. | reverse complement strand
ATATCGTTGAATCATTAGTACAAGCCTATATTTTTGGCATGTTGGCACTCATTTATGTCGCCGGAGCCATGCAATCACAACAAAATTTTAATCAAGACAACAAAGGAAATAATACATGAGTGATATGACTTGGTTTACCGTATTGTCCACTGTTGGCGCAGCGCTCGCCGTTGCCATTGGCATGATGTTTCCGGCAATGGCCATGGGAAAAGCCATCAGCCAAGCACTGGATGCCATTGCACGCCAACCAGAAGCAGAAAAATCGATTATGCGCACGTTATTCATTGGACTAGCCATGATTGAATCATTGGCGATTTATGTTTTAGTGATTGTACTCATCATCTTATTCCGTAATCCATTACTAGAATACATTATTTAAAAATATGGAATTTGACTGGACAACCTTTACGCTAGAAATCATTAACTTCCTGATTCTGGTCTGGATCTTGAAGCGGTTTTTATATCGTCCCGTGCTTGATGTCATTGCTAGGCGACGTGCAGGCATCGAGAAAACGCTCGCGGATGCGCAACGAATTGAGGCAGATGCAAACCTTCTTAAGCAACAAAATGAGCAACGCTTAGCGCAGTGGGAAACTGAAAAAGAAGCTGCTCACGCCGCACTCATGACGGAGCTGGCCGACCTGCGTGAAAGTAAAATGGCTGCGCTAGAAACCAACGTTGCACAAGAAGCTGAGCGGCGACATGTGCTGGATGAACGACGCCGACGTGAATTCGAGCGCATGATCGAAGAAAAAGGTATTGCATTAGGTACACAATTTTCCGCCAAACTACTTACCCGGATTGCCTCTCAAGAATTGGAAACCAAGCTTTATACCTTGCTACTTGAAGACTTGCAGAACATACCAACCACGGACAAACAATCCATCATAGATTCTACAACGATTCCAGAATTACACATTAAAATACAAAGCGCATTTTCATTAAGTCAAAACGAACAAAGTACATTGACCGAAACCCTGAACGCTTTGACCCAAAAAGCATTGCCAATTGAATTCTCCATCAATCCAGAACTCATTGCCGGATTCCAGGTAGACATCGGCCCGTGGATTATGCACGCTAATTTACGCGACGAACTAAAATTCTTCAGCGGAGCATTACATCATGCTGAATAAACAATTTGTAACAACTAATTCAGAAGCTGACTCACCTCTAACCAAGCAAGCCAAGTGGCTATCCCGATATCAATTTGGCCTACGTTTATCGGAGCAAGGCACTGTCGTATCATTGGGTGACGGCATCGCCTGGATCAGTGGACTACCCTCAGCTTGCATGGATGAAGTATTGCAACTGGAAGACGGCAGCCGTGCGCTGGTATTCCATTTAGCCAAAAACCGACTCGGCGCAATATTACTACGCCAAACTACGCGATTAACCGCCGGCACATCTGTTTTTTTAACAGGTAAACGTTTGAGTATTGGTACTGGCAATGCCTTGCTTGGTCGCGTAATTGATCCGCTAGGCGTTGCCCTTGATGATGCAGGACCGCTGTCGTTTTCCAGTCATCGTCTACTGGATGTTCGCTCTCCGCCAATTATTGCACGTGATTTCGTAGCGCAGCCAATGTACACCGGCAACAAAATCGTCGATACATTGGTGCCCATCGGCAAAGGACAGCGGCAATTAATCATTGGTGATAATGGCTGCGGCAAAAGCGCATTGGCGATTGATGCAGTGATTAACCAACGCGGCAAGAACGTATATTGTGTTTATGTCTTGATCGGACAAAAACGTTCTGCCGTGGTCAACACTATTGAAACCTTACGGCGCATGAATGCCCTGGCTTACACTGTGGTCGTGGTCGCCGAAGCCACCGCTATGCCCGGCCTAAAATATTTAGCGCCATTTTCTGGTTGCACGGTAGCGGAAGCCTGGATGGCAGAAGGCCACGACACATTAGTGGTATATGACGACATCACCACTCATGCGCGTAGTTATCGTGAGCTCTCTTTGTTATTACGTCGACCACCCGGACGTGAGGCCTACCCCGGCGATATTTTTTATTTACACTCTCGTCTGTTAGAACGTTCTACTCGTTTATCAGCCAAACAAGGCGGTGGCAGCATGACCGCACTACCCATCATTGAAACCGAACAAGGCGAGATCGCCTCTTACATTCCGACTAACCTCATTTCAATTACTGATGGACAAATTTATCTTGACCACCAATTATTCGCCCGTGGATTCTTACCCGCTATTGATGTCACGCGATCTGTGTCCCGTATTGGTGGCAAAGCACAGCACCCCAACATTAAAAAAGAAGCTGGAAGAATGAAGCTGGATTATTTGCAATTTCTTGAACTGGAAGTGTTTACACGTTTTGGTTCGCGCCTGGAAGAAAGCATGGAAAAACGTATCCAACGCGGCCAAATACTGCGTGAAATTTTAAAACAAGAATTGCTTACACCATTGAACATTGAGTTCCAAATGGCTTGGTTAGTCGCTTACAACGAAGGTTATTTTGATGACATTGACTTAACGCAGGTTAAGCCCCAGCTAGACTTGTTGCAAAAAAAAGTTGACCACGCTCATATCAGCATCGAAGAAGGTCGCGACCAATGGAAAAGCATCGCCCATAACACGCAATGAGCAAGCACCGTGAAGTCAAAGAACGACTAAGAACACTCGACGAAATCAGCGGCATTATGGCCGCCATGAAAAATCTTGCCTTGCTTGAAACACGCAAATTGGCGGTTTTTCTTGGCACACAACGCCGCGCCGTCAGCAGCATTGAAGCTGCAACTCAGGATTTCTTAAGTTTCTTTCCGCCCAGTGTCATGCCATCAACGACATTACAGCATGTATGGATTATTATTGGTTCTGAACGTGGGTTCTGTGGGGACTTTAATGAATCCTTAGTGCAAGCATTGAATGCTGTTGAGCCTCAGGAAAACACCCTGTTACTCGCAATTGGCAACAAGCTAGAAACCAAATTACAAGAAGACGAGCGCATCGCCGCTTTTATCGAAGGTCATAGTGTAGTAGAAGAGGTGAAAATGACGTTATTGCGTCTGACTGAAGCAATAAACAAGCTGCCTTATGCCGGCTCAATCAACGCGATCTATTATGACGATGCAACCGATGAAATCAGACGACGCCAACTACTTCCATTAGCCACACCCACCAAAAAACCAACCGACTCACACCCACCGCAATTAAATCTCCAACCCGCAGAATTTTTATCACAACTGACCGACCAATATCTATACGCCGTACTACACGAAGTTTTCTATTCCGCATTCATGGTAGAAAACCGCATGAGGCAAGCACACATGGACAAAGCCATTCAGCGCTTGGAAAAAGAAGAGTCCGAATTGCGTTTACGTTATAACCGATTGCGCCAAGAAGAAATTACTGAGGAAATTGAGATTATCATGCTGAGCGCAGAAGCGTTATCTGATGCAGACGAAACACATACTTAAAAAAAATGGCGGCATAATCACCCTCTCATGATTTCTTTATCCGTACCACTCAAACCCTCAACAACACTCACAGTCACCTTATGCGTTGCCCATCTTGCAACAATTGGCTTATGGTGGCAACTCTCGATATCCGCAGATTTTAAGTTAATCGGCACGCTGCTTTTTCTTGTTAGCATGGCGCTTTATTGTCGCCATCATGCTCTATTAGCCGCCCCTAATTCCATCGTGACATTCGAATTAAGTGACACCATGGAATGCACATTTGAAACTAAAAATAGTAAACACATCACTTGCGAAATACTAGGCAGCACCTTTGTGGCACCCTATTTGGTTGTACTCAACTTAAAACCACTGAATAATTGTTCTTCTCGTAGCATCATTATTTTAGCAGACGCCATTGATACGGAGCGCTTTAGACAGTTACGAATTCTGTTGCGTTGGAAATGGAAAACAGCAAACTAAAAATTACTGGAAAAATCGGTTAAAATAGCATCAACGATTTAGAATACATGTTACCGGGAGCAACCATTGAAACTACATCTTTCACCAGAAACGGGTCAAAACACCTTTACTGCTTATGGCGATGGCTATGTCATGGTCAATAAAACACGCCATGAAAAAAGTTTAATCGTATTCCCTGACCATCTGATTGAAGATTGGCCTGTGCCAAATATTGAACAACTGGAATCCGCTCATTTGGAATGTATACTTCCCTATCAACCAGAAATCGTATTATTGGGTACCGGAACTAAGCTTCAATTTCCCGAACATGCGCTAATCAGCTCGCTTGTTAAAGCTCAGATTGGGTTTGAAGTAATGGATACGCAGGCCACTTGCCGCACCTATAACATTTTAGTCGAAGAAGGACGACGGGTTGCTGCAGCGATCTTAATTTAACTATCATTCCCTGTTTGCTTCTCTTAGTATCCGCAAACCGCAACGTGTCCCAGTCACTGGGATAAACTACCCAATTATGAGATCCGAGTAACTTGATTCCAGCAAATAAACCAATCCCCACCGATAACAATATTCAGTGAGAATTCAACAAGGTACATCACCGCACAAATGTCCAACAGAATCATCAATAGCCATCTTAACATTTGCTTCCATGGCGACACTCATACCCGCCGTGCGCCCTTCTTCCAGCGCGATTTCTGCTGCAACGCCTTTACTCATACGGTAGGTCGCCCATAACGCGCCAGCTCGATTACCTGAAGCACAATGCACCAAAACTGGCGTTTGCGTGGTTTCTATGGCTTTTGTGAAGGCAGCCAGTTGCGCATCATTAATACCTGCGCCAGTGACCGGAATGTTGACATAACGCATACCCGCCGCTTCCACCGCGAGTTTTTCTTCGTGGGTGCCTTCCGCTTCCGTGCGTAAATCTATAATGGTCTTAAAACCATTTGCCGCTAACGCGGATGCACTCTCACCGATCACACCCGATGTCGCGATCTGTGAGGTGGCGCGATTATAATTTTTTACTTTACTGACTTGATTTCCAAACGGTGCTTGTCCATTTGCATGAGCGGTTCCCATAAAAAACAAACTAATTAATGCGACACTACATATCATGGTTTTCATAATTGACCTCGTAACATGAATACTGTTGAAATAACTACTGTTTTGTCCCGCCATCCGGCACCTCATTGAAATTAAACCTTACCTTCAATGGACTCAACGCCGCCCGTCATACCATACCGACAGCTTCTTCTTGTCTTTCAATGCACCTCGTGGACTGACGATTAGATTAAAAAACTGACCCAACATTTCCCAGCCTGAGTAGAGTTTCATTTTGCGCGACGACGTCTCCAGGGGATGCTTGGTCAGAATAGAAAACTTCAAACCGCGCTTTCTCCCCCATTTTTTAAGTAAAACACTCAAATCAATTTCGTCGGCGGCAAAGAGTTCCTGATTAAACCCACCAACTTCACGAAACGCATCCGCACGACTCACCACTAACGCACCCGATGCCCAACACATCGTAACCGACGCAGCCGTCCATAGCTTCAAACCTAAATTCGCCCACAAAGGCAAATCATCCATATGCATGGTGCTACCGCAACCTACACTTTTTCCACTCTCTATCAACTGCAAGACATCGGCAATCATGCCAGGGTTCAATAAGCTGTCAGCATCCACAAACAAAAACCAATCACCCGTCGCAACCGCCGCTCCCGCATTACGTGCCCGCCCAATCTGATTAATCAGCTCAAATACAACCCGCGCACCCGCTTTCTTAGCCAACGTAGCTGTGTTATCTGTGGAATTGTTATCCACCACAATCACCTCCGACGTAAAATCAGGCTTCGCATTGGCTGCGACTGATGCTGCAACCGACTGCAAACAAGCTTCAATCAGGCGCTCTTCATTAAAGGCGGGAATGATAATGGATAGATGCATAAAAAATTAACTATTAGGAAATGTGTAGACGTGTCTATTATCCTGGAAAAGTGTTTAAATGTGTTCAATCATGTTAGCTGCTGCAAGTTGAATGCGTGTAAACCGAAAGTCATTCGGGAAATATCAATCGCTCCTTATCGATTTATCGGTTTTTTTATCATCTAATCAACCGGCTGCCTATGGACAAGCCAAGCAATAATTAGGCTTAAATCTAGGATATCTCAATGAGATAAAAAACCGCTGGATTAAATCCATAAATGGTTGGCTTGCAACCCCTGTTAAAACAGCATTTTCTAGATAAACAATGGCTAAAAAAACAGAGAATCCTTGTACCATATATTAAGGTTTATGAATATTTATTCCTCATAAACATACTGTTATACGTTAGCACCAAAATAATATGAGCAAGAAAAGAATATCCAGCATTAAAGAGCTATCAAAAGACAGTCAAAAACTTTTCGATGTCTTAAATAATGAACATGACTTATCGGCTATTCTTATAGCTGCAAACTTTATAGATACCTGCTTGGCATCTTTACTGGAGAAGAAGTTAAAAAAGAGCTTAGTGACAAATAGAATTTTATCTTTTAGTGGGATATTAGGCTCAATGTCTTCACGCGCAGATCTATGTTATGCATTGGAGCTTATACCAAAAGAGATTTATCAAGATCTACTTATACTTATGCAAATTAGAAATATAGTTGCACATTACCACCTACAATTAGATTTTGATAAGGATGAAGTTAAAGAGCTCTGTAACAAATTAAGCTATGTAGACGGCATGAAGGATGGAAATACAGATGACTCTCTAATTTCAAGGGAGTATCTCACGCTGGCTCGTGATAAATTTAAGCTTACTGTTGTTATGATAAGTCAGAGACTTATGCTAATTGGCTTAGGATTAAATCATGAACAAAAGTATAACAAAGCCATCCTTGCTAAGGATTGTTTTCGAGAGCGGCGACGTAATAGATATTGAAACAGCGGAAAGTCAGTACGAATCTGTAATATTTAATTTTCCCAAGCCTTGAGAGCAAGCGCCAAGGGTCAGGTCTATATAAGCAGTCGACCCTGAAAATTCCCTGACAGGCGATATTTCAGGGAAGCATATTTAAAAATAACGATTCTGCCAGAGCGTATATTTACACATGCCAAGACTGGAGTTATCTGGCGTCAGTACTGAACTTTACGACTAGGGAGGTTGTTGGTTGGGCAATATCAAAAACTCCTAATGCAGAGTTAGCCAAAGCAGCATTAAACCACACTATCCGACAACAGCAACCTGACATAACCCCAATTGCTATTTTACTCCGATCAAGATGTGCAATACTCAGCGAAGTTGTTTGTTAGTTATCTGAGAAAGTTAGAAATTACGCAGAGCATGTATCGCAGGGGAAATTGCAGAGATAATAGTGTGATGGACCATTTTTTTAGAAGCTTAAAATCTAAAAATATTTAACCATTTAAGTTTCTTAAATCACAGCGCTGTTGTAAACAGTGTAGAGAGCTACATCTATTTTGACAACTACAAACGGTTACATTACACCAGCTCAGAAAGTGACAGAATTGAAAAAACGGCTTAAATTTACTTCAGAAAAACTTGACCACTATACAGGCTTAGACAAATAAAAAGAGCAATGTACATTTCTGCACATTGCTCAATCGGACAAATTATTTTACTTGCTTACTACAACTTAGAACTGAAATCGGTTTGGCTCTGATTTGAAACTGAATTCAACTCTGATTGACCAACAGCTAATTGATGATGATGAGCGGCCTTCTCTGAATATTCCGCCGCAGCTTTTTCGTATTTGCGAATCTTGTTAGCAGCATGAGATTGGTTCCTTCTGGCATTCTTGCCGAAATAGCTAGATCTAGGTTTATGGCTTATTTCTTCAGCTTTAGCATGCATTTCTTTGGCTAAGTTTTCAAATTGACTCGCTAAAACATCATGTTCTGCAGCACTAGCTGCAAAAGAGTTCATTGACACACCGAAGATCAAAAGTGTAAGTAATGAAAAAATTGCAAAGCTTTTTGTAGTTACTGTTTTCATGATGTCTTCTCCTAGTAATTTGACTTGTGTCTATTTTAGGCATGTCAACGCACTAAGTATATTGGGGTAACTATTATTCTTTACTAAGGGAAACTATTAGATATTATTGTAAAAATGTTTCTGAAAATAGATGATACTAAACAAGGTTTCTTGGTCACAAGGTTTCGGGGTCAGATACCGTCTTGATTTGCGAGTCCTGGATGGCTAAAGCTTTCATCAAATGACTGTCCTGATTTAATAGCACCATAAATTAGATGTGCCAGTTTACGCATAACTGCACCCACTAAGGCCCTGGGAGCCAAGCCTGTTGTACTCAAACTGTCACCAAACACTTTCAGCACAGGATTATATCGCCTAGCTACCAACCCAGACATATACAGTGAGCGGCGTAATAGGCCGTGCCCAGAGCGACTCATCATTGTTCTGCCTTTAACAGAGCTGCCCGATAGACGTTGCCGAGGGGTAACACCAATAAATGCTGCCGAGCAATTCAGCGTCACGCTTGAGATCAGAATGCTTGTCGATATGGTTGTTAATTGTACTAGCTCAGACCTGATCTGGGCAGTTAGCCGTTTGTCCACTTGCCAGATACGCCTCCATCCGATTGCTTTCCTGTTGATGCATATCTTTGAGTGCTTGTAAGCAATCAACCCAGCCGCGTAATTCTCTCCACGCGACTGGTGGTGGTATCCATAGGCTTGGCCGCATAACAGCATTAAAACGCGCCAGTATGGCGGCATCGGCTCGGTCAGTTTTATTACGTGCAAGCTCACTTTGGGAAAAGCCTTTGATACGTGCTGGATTCACTACACTCACTTGCCATCCAACTAACACAAGACTCGTCGCCAGTATTTCGCTATAGGGGCCCGTTGCTTCCATGCACAGATGTGTCTGGTCGGGTGTCGCACCTCATTTTTGCAACCATTCTGCGAAAGCTTTATGACCAATGGACGTGTTAACAAAAACCTTAGATTTGATTTTATTATGGAAAAGTAATGCTACGTCAAATTTACGTTTAGCTACATCAATGCCAACAACACCGGCAATTTCGTTCATCGTTCGTCTCTTCCTCGTATACAGGCTCTACTTGCTAGCAGTCGGCTCAAGTAACCGTTCGGCTTGATTGAGCGTGAAATGAACCACAGCACCTATCTGACCTACAGGTTAGAGTCCTAAAGTCTAAACGATGTCATGCGGTTCAGCCTGATCAACACGGATATTGCAATGTTTTTCTTTGGCAGTGTCAATATACGAGGTCTAGATAAGCAGTCGATCCTGAAAATTTCCTGACAGGCGATATTTCAGGGAAGCATATTTAAAAATAATGATTCTGCCAGAGCATATATTGATGGGTATTCTAGGGACAAGTACTACGAGTACATTATTGTGATAGAGCCTCAACCAGCGTATTCCATCAGGGACAGAAGCAATGTGTCTCACTTAAAGCCTGAATGTATGGCTACAAACTTTACCTTTTAAAACCATCGACTGAAAGCTTGGCATAACGTGGGCGTCTATGTATGTCCCCAGAATGCCGTTCACAACCTATGCTTGATGCCCACTTAAAGTGTCTTTTTCATTCCAAAGCGGCCTTTTTATCGAGCAGATTCTCGGTATCGTCTTGCGCATGTTCTTCAGCCACCTTCTTTTTGATTGTATCGTCAGACCGATTATCCATAACAGCATGCTTTTGTATTTCGGCTGTTTTTTTAGAAGGAGATACCTTGTTTTTTGGGTCGCTACTGTATTGTTGTGCTAACACTTTACCGGCCTCATTCATTGCCTTGATCTGATATATGGGTTCCGGCATGATGATATTGGCTTGGTCAAATGCTGCTTTTATTTGACGAATAACTTCACTGCGCACAATGAGCGCATTATACTTTTCCTGATTAACCCAAAAATAAATGCGTATGACTACACTGAAATCACCCAGCTCTTCAACCAAAATCATTGGTTTAGGGTCTGGCAGGACGCCTTCTATTGTATTTAGGGTTTCTAACGCAAGTGTTTGAGCCGCGACTAAATCTTGTTCAGCGTCAATGCCTACATCGAATTGAAAGCGTCTTTCCGGATTGCGGGTGAAATTAGTAATAATTGCTTTGAATACGGTCGCATTTGGAATACGGATATGATTACCATCTTGCGAAATCAGAATGGTC
>JAJFJG010000150.1 GCA_021774265.1 Nitrosomonas sp. | reverse complement strand
GCTTGTCCAAATTAATTCACCTACTTCACTATCAGTGCCAAAAACTAGGCCGTTATCTCTTACAAACTGAGCCATACTTAAAACTCCTATTTGATTAGTAATTTAACTATGTTTACGCTTTTAATGGCGTATCGTTCCTGCAATTAACAAAAAACGTGATGCATTCAATACCTTTAAATATTAAATACAACACAACAGGAATGAGAATTATAATCATTTGCATTATGTTTAGCAATACTATTCTCGTTAAACTTATAAAAGTTCTTTAATGTTTCTTTAACATATTGTAATCAATGGTAAATAAAAGTTTTATTCATATAAAAACTTATAAATATTCTGGCAATTTGTTGTTGAAAATACTCTTAACTAGCGTTCATTCAATTTAATAACTGAAAGTAAAGTTAACTTAATACCGCTACTAAAAAAACGGTTTTGCCGGTAACAGTCGATCTTTACCAACACTGTTGGTAAAGATAATGATGTCGCCCTTAGAAAATAGCTTATTGTTGATGATCTACATCACTTGACGAAAAAACTGGAGGTAGCATTCATTTTTTAGCCAAAAGGCTTAATTATTAAATACTCATAAATACAAATGATGACCGACCCATACGTTATGTTGGGTCAATCTTGTCAATGTCTTTTATTAAATTGCTTATGCTTCAGGTATGTTACTCAGCAACTTGTAGGTAGAAAGAAAAAATGTAAATATCAGGCTAATTGGAACAGCCAGGAAATATTTCCATAAAAAAGCATTCGATGAAAGTGAAGTACTCGTGTCAATTTCTTTTTTTTCTTATGCAAAATACTAGTACTCCATCTACCTTGCATTGGTGGGTTCAACGAGTCGGGAATAGCTGCCTATTATTCACAGGCCACGTTTAATCTTGGACTATTTGGCCAACTCTGAACCTATCAACACGAAATAAACGGAGTACTACTAAGTAATAATAGTAAAATAATCTGCGAGATTACCACTGACCACATCAACTGAGATGCCAGTTAGCAGGATGCTACTTCCCCCACCCAAGTCAATTAATGTCCCAAAATCATCGCCACCTTCTACGCCATATTGACTCAGAAGAGATGTAAAGTCGTCAAGGCTGTCGATTTCCGTATCATTGATATTGGTAGCAATCATGAATTGATCTTTCTTAGCATTAAATTCATTGACTGTATCATTATCATCATCTCCTCTATAGAAGAACTTATTACGCCCTTTTGTCGTACCAGAACCGTAAAGAATATCATCACCATGCTGCCCTGAAACTTGGTTATTACCTGAACCACCGGAAATCCAGTCATTATCGTCGCCACCAAAAATAACGTCATTACCTTCATCACCAAAAATGACATCTGTTCCGTCGCCTCCTGTAATTAAATCATTACCAAGTCCGCCAGACAAAACATTCATACCAGTAACGCCATAGAGAACATCATTACCTTCTTTGCCGAAAAGCTGGTCGTTACCTTCTCCACCCCACAGGGTGTCATTACCCTTACCGCCATCAAGCCAATCATTATCACCTCCTCCATAGATAAGATCGTTTCCGGCCTCACCGAATATCAGGTCGCTCCCTAGATCTGCCTGGACCGTATCGTTACCACTTCCCAGATAAGAAACATCATTAAAATTACTTAGCTGAATCGTATCGTTACCACCCTCAGAAAACACAACGGATGAGCCATCAGCCCATATCATTTCATTTTTATTAGTACCAAAAATCAGGCCAGTACCTCGGATAATTTCAGTCATATTTAACCCCAAATTGTTTAATAATTATTAATTTTTATGCTTTGTAAATACACATTTTTCCTACCAAAAAAGTGCAGTTTGTTTTCAAGACTTCACCTTCTCGCTTATAACTTGTTCTGAACAGAACACAGATACTCTCTATAATTCAGAATAATTTCGTCTCCGGTCGTGAATGCATTCAATTCAGATCGATTAAGCGTTTAAATGTCAGCAACTATCACAATGCCCAGGCTGGATATCCCCTATTAAATCTAATATGCTGATAACATCAGACGCTGCACTCACTCCACCACCGACGACTTGATTGGTAACCGTCTTGACAGTCGGTGTTCCAGCAATCGACGTAACTGTTATTCTTAGCATCAATGTTGCTTAGCTAGTGCCGACACCTAGCAATGCAATGAATGTAGATGTTATTAAAATTTTTGCGAAGACAATTGCAATCAGGAAAAAAACACTTACAGATTGATAAAAAGATAATTTAAGTTATATCTTGTTATAAATTGATTTGTTGAATGCCTTGTTAACAAAAAGCGTTTGCTGTTTTTACCAGTTAAACGCATAGGTAAAACCAACAATACGCCCCGGGCCCTTAACAAAAGCATAGGGCGATGCTGAAGCCTGACTGACAAGCGGAAAATAATCAGCATTTAATAGATTTTTGAACGCTATCGTTAAATGACCCGGCCCTACTGCCAGGCGGCTGGTTAAATCCAGGATGGTGTAATCTTTAACAGTAGCGCCGCCAAATTGAGTCGAATTGGAGCTTCGATTAGAAACATGTAGTGCTTGCAAGCGGTTATGCCACCAACTTCTAGGACTGTATTCCAAAAAACCGGATAATTTAACTGGGGAGATTCGAGTACTGGGGAGATCCTCATCATAACGACCATCTCCGTCGAGATCCACTTCACCTTCCGCCCAGCTCACTGTACCACCCGTATTCCACTGCGAGTCGATGCGAAACGACATTGTGCTCTCAACACCCCAGATACGCTCAGGCGCTTTTAAAATACTTAAATCAGAGGTGAAAGTCGTACCATTATTGGATTTACTATAGAAACCAGCAACAGAGGCTTGCGCGCGCCCTTTCTTG
>JAJFJG010000149.1 GCA_021774265.1 Nitrosomonas sp. | reverse complement strand
GGATGGTGGCGAAGGTGACGATACATTGAATGGCGCAGCGGGTGATGACATTCTTATGTCCGGCCCCGGGCATGACTTACTGGACGGTGGTGCAGGCACAGATACTGTCAGTTTTCGCGGCAACTTTACCGAATATACTTTTTCTCAGACGGATAATGACGGCGCAATTATCTTCAACCACTTATATCCCACAAACCCTAGGATTTCCGATGGTACTGAAGAAGTTCAAAATGTTGAATTATATGCCTTTGCCGATTTTGGTCTAACACACAGTCAGTTACTTAACAGTGTTATTACTGCATCACCAGGACAAACTGAACTCAATGGAACGGAAGAAAAAGACTTTATGTTTGCCACATCAGAAACATTTAATGGTTTTGTTGTTCCATCAGGCCTTCCAATAACGATCAATGGATTAGGTGGTGACGATATCCTTGTCGGTGGTTCTGGCAATGATGTTTTAAATGGCGGAATTGGCGACGATACAATTGTTTACAGTGGCGGTGACGATATTTTTTCAGGCGGGGCTGGCAACGATACATGGCGTTTTCCTATTAATACTGCTTCGGGAAACCCTATTGTCGATGCAGATTTAGAGCGTGGCACTATTCAAATTGGTGGCGAGACGTCAACTTTGTCTTTAATCGAAAATGTTGTCGTCGAAGACAGCCGCCAAGCTTTTCTGTTTGGTGACACTGCAGGCAATCGTATGGTTGCCTCTGGTAGTAAAGATTTACTCGATGGGCGGGGTGGTGACGATTTACTTGATGGCGGCCCCAGTGGGGATATATTGATTGGCGGGCCTGGCAACGATTTACTCTATGGCAGCGAAGGTAATGACACACTGGTAGCAGGTGAACGTGCCGTGTCTGGGATCACTAATTTTTACGACGGTGGTGAAGGAAATTTCGATATCTTAACTTATGCTTCTGACATTATCGATTTCGTCCGACGTAAAGATTTTAATGACGGCATACAGAATATAGCACGGTCTCAAGAGGCATCAGGCCCAGTTCGTGTATTTGCCGAAACAGGGGTGATTGAAAGATTATCTAATGATGGTAATGCAGTGATCGCAACCGACACAGCAACCAATGTCGAACGCTTTGTTGGCTCCGACTTTGACGACACACTGTACGGCGGTTCTGGCACTTATAATGAGATAGACGGTGGTGATGGTAATGACACCCTCTATGCTCAACTTGCCGGTCGTTTTGTCGGCGGCGGATCAGGTGATGACACGATCTATGCAGGGCTTGGCGGTGCTAACTACGACGGCGGGGGTGGATTTGATGTCTTGCATCTAACAGAAACACCTGACGTACGTTGGTTGGTGCGTTTGGATGGCTCGATTGGTTCTTCACTGAGGGCATTTACTGCCTTGGAGGGAGGTGAATTGGCGGAACCAGGTAAAAGTTTACAGAATCAGAGTGGCGCATTGGCTTCAGGAAATGTGGGCGAATTTGATGTCTACTATTCTGGAGATCAAAATGATTATTTTGAGTTGCGCGATAAAGGCTTGATCACTGTGTATGCGGCCGGCGGTGATGATTTTCTCTTTGGTAAAAATGGTGGCGATAATAACCCTTCCTTTGAATTATTTGGTGAAGCAGGCGACGATGAAATTCGATTAAATGACACAGGTATCGTAGACGGTGGTGAGGGTGATGACCGCATTAGTATAGATGCAGGTTCCAGTCACACTGTACAAGCTTTAGGTGGGGCGGGCGATGATGTATTACAAATACGTAGTGGTACCGTAAGAGTTGATGGTGGTGTCGGCTATGATGTGTTTTCGGCAGCAGACAGAAACCCATTGGCAGGACTCGATGTCGACTTAATTGTCGGTACGTTTAACAGCAACGATAGTGATCGTTTTTCCGGTTCGATCAATAATATAGAAGAAATCATTGGTTCGGATGAACATGTCGATTTACTGCGTGGCGGGAATACAGGTGAACGGTTAATTGGTGCAGGCGGCAGTGATGTTCTCGAAGGTCGAGGCGGCGAGGATGCATTGTACGGTGGCGCAGGTAATGATAGCCTAAGTGGTGGAAATGACGATGATTTAATGCACGGCGGCGCAGGTAGCGATTTTATTGATGGGGGATCTGGTATTGATACGGCTTCTTGGGCGTTTGCTTCACCAGGTAACGATCAGACTGAGCTTGAGGCCAGTAGTTTTGGCCATTTAGATGTTGACCTGCTTTCGGGTAATGCTCGATTAGCACTTTTCAATGGCGGTCAGGAAACCGACACCCTTATCAATATTGAAAATATTTTAGGGGGTGATGGCAACGATACTATTCGTGGTGATAATGGAGCGAATTTACTGGCCGGTGGAGCTGGTAATGACCTACTCGATGGACGCGATGGTAACGATATTCTGGTACTTGAAGGTAATGACACCGCTTTTGGCGGAAATGGTGATGATGGGTTTGTTATTGGATTGGGGAACATAACCATTGATGGCGGTGAAGGATTTGATGTGCTGGATTTTGGTACATTAGGCGGAACCGTAATCGTTGATTCGGCTGCCGGCACCTATGTCGCTGAACTTGAAATTGATCAGCCTGTTTGGAAAAATAATTCTAGTACTGGACAATCCAATGCTGGTGACATAGTGCCGCTCAGCGTTGGTGGAGCAACGTTTACACCACAAGATGTGCTTGAAGCAGATACAACTTTTGCTAACTCAATCAACGATCTTGCGCGTACTGTGCCAGTTGGCACGGATTTTGAGATTGAGTTTGTCACTGAGCTGCAATCAGCTAGCGGCACTTTCACCAATATTGAACAATTCATCTCTGGTGCTGCCAAGCTGGTCGGTTCAGCTATTGACGATAATTTCATGGGTGATGACGGCGCCAACGTGTTTGAAGGACGGCAGGGAAACGATGTCTTTGATGGTGGCGCAGGATCTGATACTGCTGTCTTCTCAGGCTCAATGGCCAATTATGCTATTACTCGAACAGCTAATGGATTTGATGTAACGGACAACATCGGTAATGATGGCCAAGACCGTTTAATCAACGGTGAGCGTATACAGTTTTCCGATATCGGTATCGCCTTTGATTTAAATAGCAGTGCTGGTGAAGTTGCAAAACTTTTAGGTGCTGTTTTTGGTCGAGAATTTGTTACAAATAAAGCATTTGTCGGCATTGGCCTGGACTTGAAGGATAACGGCATGTCTTATGCAGATCTTGCCGAGCTAGCAATTAATGAAACGGGCAAATCCACACCTCAGGATGTTGTTGCGCTTCTGTGGACCAATGTCGTTGGTTCACCGCCGGATGCACAACAAGCACAACCATTTATCGATATGCTTAATAATGGCATGACAATTGGCGAGCTGGGTGTACTGGCAGCGGAAACGGATTTAAATCTAGCTAATATTAACTTGGCTGGTTTGGCGGATACGGGGGTAGGGTATATTTGATCAGGTAAACATAAAACCTGTAAAAAAAACCATGAAGATAAGTAATAAAATAATATTAATAATTATTTTTCTTCTAAAGGGTAACTTTGCAGCTGCGGATGAACCACAGCCGCCATCAATAACGGTTACACAAGATCGTACCACGGTAACTGTGGAATGGTCGCCAGTTTTTAATGCCAAGGGATATCAACTGCTGTATGCGTCACATTCTTATACTGGGTCTGAAAGTATAAAAATTAACGAAATGAACAGCACCACTTTCATTACATCCGAGCTATAGGATGATGCAGCTTCCTATGTTGTAGCAACGTTAATGAGCAATGCCATGAATTTGATGAATGTGATGTGTTAGCACCTTTTTTGAAGCCGGAAAACCGTACTAAATGCAGAGTATTTGCAGAAATTTAGTGATGACTCTAATGAGCGCGAAGTGCTTTATGAGACAGATAATGATTCGAAGTTTACCACTTTGGTTTTGCCACTAGACCTGGACGATATTTTTTGGTTTAGTTGTTTTTAAGAATTTAAAGGTAGGTTTCGTAAGTAAATTTTATGCTCACAACCAATTGTTAACAAGGTATGCAATGAGTGTTAGAGTAGGTTGAGGTAGTTTAAACAATCAATTATTAATGTCATGTTATAGGTTAATAAAAAATGAAGACTGTCTTGGTTACGGGTGCTAATCGTGGAATTGGACTAGAGTTTGTCAAGCAATATGCGAATGATGGTTGGCACGTTTTAGCTTGTTGTCGGAGTCCTGTGGAAGCGGCGGCATTAAATAATCTTGTGGAGCAGAATAAAGGACATATAGTTGTGTATTCACTTGATGTTGCGGAGCATGAGCAAATAAAGCGTTTGTCTCGAGAGTTGTCAAGTGAAACAATTGACTTGTTAATTAATAATGCGGGTATTTATCCAACATCACGTAGTGATGGTTTTGGATCGACTGATTATGATGCATGGGCTAGAGCATTTTATATCAATACCATGGCACCGTTAAAAATGGCGGAATCATTTATCTCTCAAGTGACTAAAAGTAATCTTAAAACTTTTGTAACCATTACAAGTAAAATGGGTAGTGTTACAGATAACCAACGTGGCGGTAGTTATGTCTATCGTTCAAGTAAGGCTGCAGTCAACATGGTCATGAAAAGCTTAGCGATTGATATAGAATCTACAGGCGCCATTTCTGTTTTATTACATCCCGGTTGGGTGAGAACAGATATGGGTGGTCCAAATGGTTTGATTACTACACAACAGAGCGTGATGGGAATGAGACAGGTTATCGGTAATCTAAAGATTGAGAATTCGGGTGAGTTTTACGCTTTTGATGGACAAGTCGTGCCCTGGTAGTGACATAATTATGTTTTTTTTAATTTGATGACGATGGAATTACGATATTTCTTAGTTTCATAGAGTGCCTTGTCGGCAGCAAGATAAAAGTCTTCTACTTAGTAGGTCTTTTATGGATGTATAAATAATGGCACCAATAGAAACTGTTAAATACTTATGAACTTTACTATATTCATAGTTTTATAAGAAGCGACTAAACGTTAAGTTGTGTTTTATTAAGAATCTCAGCGACTTGTGGTGCATTCAGGCCGTTAATAATTGCAAATTTTTTACCACCTGACCTAAAGACAAAATTATCACGATGCTTTAAGCTTTGTTTCAAGCTATTTGCCAACTGTATTAGTGCATTTTCACCCGATTAATGACCATAGTGATTATTGTATTCCTTGAAGAAATCAATACATAAAATAATTGTGTTTCCATTACGTCTTGCTAGTTTTAACTGCTGCTAAATCACTTTGTTAAAATGGGCCTGTCGGAAAATACGCAATAATCAGAGATAATATACAAAATAATTAATGATGGATTGTTGGATGAGCAGAAGAGGCCAAAGTGCAGTTTTAGGTGGGTATTCGTGCCCTGGTATTCAATCTTAAACACCTTATGGTACTGGGTATCGAGCGCATTACATTGCAACCTGCATAGGATATGCCATTTCAGATATAGATACACCGCTATTTAACAATTCTCTCCTTCGCGATTCTGGATGATCCTTGCTTGATTTTGTATTAAACGACAGACCCAAACTGGATCGGAAAATTGGAAGCTTGGGATGGGATAATTACGAAATTAAATTTTAGATTTGGAGAGAATTTTTGCTTAAATATATGCTGCATATCGGTTAAAAAGGCTCTCTTAGGGTAGCTGATTCTAGATGACAAAGGTGTAATTAATAACTCAGTGACTTTATTTATACTCCTAATGCTTAAGAGTACCCCATTTATAGTATCTCCCTCATAGCGCATGTTGTTGTGAAGCCTTTCAAAATAATGACTATATTGTTGTTGTTAAGGCTTTTGCTTGGCCTTGTACCATATGTAAAACATTCTAATTGAAGAGTTTTTGAACATGAAGAGTATAATTTTGGCTGCCATCTGGGTGCGGCTTGGAAAGTTCGACCTGAATGGTGTTGTTTTGCCAAAATCTTGTTTCGGAACAGGTTTAGCATTTGTGAGAAGATCCTATTATAATGCATCATAGTCTGATTTCCCTATTTTGTTAAGCAGGTTCTGTTTAAATTTATTATGCTAATTTTTATTGATTAAGGTTGCCTCACCTAGAAGTTATCGAGTTAACAGTAGAATGGAGCTCATCGTACAAAGAACGTTTGCAATAATTACAATGATTGCCTTGCTGGTGTCGCTTAGCGGTTGCAGTATGGTGAGATTGAGCTATGACCAAGGACCCAGATTGGCTTGGTGGTGGCTTGATGGTTATGTCGATTTCAACCGAGAACAAAAAACCCTTGCAAAGCATGCGATCCAGCAATGGTTCGATTGGCACCGTAGTGCACAGCTTTCAGAATACGCGGATTGGTTATCGGCAGTACGCAGCCAGTTCAATGATCCATTGACCCCAGAGCAAGTTTGCCGCTGGTCCGACGAACTGCAAGGTGTTATTGCGCCATCCTTCGATCATGCCGTGCAATTGGGAGCACCGATTGTTTTGAGTCTAGGTGAAGCGCAATGGCACTATCTGGAGCAACGTTTTGCCAAAAGTAACGATAAGCTGCGCCGTGATTACCTGCAACCGAATTCCAAAGACCGTCTGAAAGCATCCATCAAGCGCTCGGTTAAACGCATCGAGAATCTTTACGGCAATATCGACGAAAAGCAACGAAACTTGGTTACTGCCAGTATTGAAATATCACCCTTCAATCCTGAAGCATGGCTGCTTGAACGCCAGCGACGACAACGAGTCACACTATCAACTCTGGAACAACTCACCACCGAACCCACTCCAGCCAAGCAGGCTGCTGACATACTTCGTACACTGGTAGAGTACACCTACCGCTCCGATAATCCTGACTATCGGGAATATCAAGTAAGCCTGGCTGGATACACTTGTGGCTTCATTGCGCGCATGCATAACAGCACTACTCCAAACCAGCGTCAGCATGCACATGATAAGTTAAAAAGCTGGGAAATTGATTTGCGCACACTGATGGCAGATAATCGCTTGGCTGACAACCAGTGAAATGCTTTGATATATTTTTGGAGGCAAGATGCTGGCAATCATCCAGGTGTTGCTTGAAAGCGGTTAAATGCAATTCTATTAACATCATTTTTAGTGGCATGTGTTGCTCTCTTCATGTTGCTGACTATATTTCATATAACAGGGAAGTAAGCGATCATAATCACTGTCTTCATGCTGTTTTTTTCTCCGACTGGCGTGAGGGTTTCATTTTAATTCCTAATTGGCGTTTTACTAAGGAATATCCGACGATAATATTAGAGCAAACATCTAAGGGCTAACCCTTATATTCAAAAGTTGTTTTTTTTATCGTAAACTACCGTAACTATGACGTAAATTTTGTAACACCCACAGCTGGAACATACTTTGACGGATGAACTAACAAACTTAAGTTTCCGGACATTATTTGATGCGACGGTAGAAGCAAAGCTGCTGGTCGATGCTGCTGGTCGCATAGTGCTGGCAAATCCTGCAGCGCAACTGTTATTTGGTTATAACGAGGACGAAATATGTGAGGTGATGGTTGAAATGCTCATACCGGCACGGTATCGTGAGAAACATAGACGTTATCGAGCGTTATTTTTAGATAATCCGAAGAAACGCACCATGGGTGATGGCAAGGCACTTGCCGCGCTATGTCGTGATGGTAAAGAAATTTTATTAGATATTAACCTCAGTCCTATAAAAACGCAGGGACAATTTTATGTCCTCGCTGGGTTTAATGTTACCGATCAACGCCTTAAAGCAGAAGAAGCACTACTAGCAAGCGAAGAACGTTTGCGTTTGGCCAAACAAGCGGCCGGTCTGGGCATTTTTGATTGCGATTGTAAAAATAAGATAATTTATTGGGATGAAAAAATGCGTGAGCTTTGGGGTAGCTCAAACGAAACGATGTCTTATAAAGAATTTCTCGCCACAATACATCCACAAGATCGAGCAGCGAGACAGGTTGCGTTTGAAAGTGCAATCGACACTACCGGTCATGAAGGATTTAAAGCAGAATATCGCATCATTAACCCTGCAAATGGCGTTGAACGATGGCGATGGATAAGTTCGATTGGACAAGTGCACTTTAAAGACGGACGTGCGGATCGGCTTGTAGGGGTTGTTCGGGACGTGACTGAGCAGAAAAATCTCCAAAAAAAGTTGCAAGCGCAGCGCAACGAAACAGAAAATCTTTTCAAGCAACAGGTGGCAGTACGCACGGCTTCTGCTATCGCTCATGAGCTTAATCAACCATTAACCGCAATTTCTGCTTATAGCGAAGTCGCATTACACGCGCTACATCAGGAAGCGTTTAATACTGACAACTTAAAAAAAGCACTTGAAGGCTGTGTAGAACAGGCCCAACGTGCGGGTCGTAGCATACATGAGCTGCTTGCCTTTCTTCAAAAATCAGAGACAGAAACTGAACAGCTGAATCTTAATGATCTCATACAAGAAGCCTTGGGTATTGCACGGAATGATGGCTTTGGAGGATTTCATCAGGTGTTGAGCCTGCAAGAAAATTTACCTGCTGCTCAGGGTAACCGCCTCCAGGTACAAAAAGTCTTGGTGAATTTATTCAGAAATGCTGTTGAAGCAATGCGCATAGCAAACGTACCCACTTCAAAGATATCAGTTTCGGTGCAAACCTTAGCAGAAACAAACATGGCTTTGGTAGTAGTACAAGATAATGGGTCGGGTCTAGACAAAGATATGGTTAAATACATATTCGACCCTTTTTTTACAACAAAGCCATCAGGTATCGGTATGGGACTTTCGATCAGTCGTGCATTAATCGAAGCTAATGGTGGTCAACTCTGGTTGGATCCTGACAGTAAAGCAGGTGCTAAATTCCATTTTACTTTACCACTTGCGCTATGAGAAATCCTGAACCAGTTGTCTTTATTGTAGACGACGAGCCAGCGGTACGGGATTCTCTCACTCTGATGATCGAACAAGCAGGTATTAGTGTGCAGTCATTTGAGAGTGCACAAGCTTTTCTAAACGCGTATGGGTCAGATTTTTTCGGTTGTATCATTTTAGATGTGCAAATGCCAGAAATGAGTGGCATGCAGCTTCAGGAAGAACTGCTTCAGCGTAAGATATTGTTACCTATAATTTTTCTTACCGGGCACGGCGATATTCCCATGAGTGTCAGAGCGATTAAAACTGGCGCAGTAGACTTTTTGACTAAGCCGGTAACACGTGAAAAACTCTTGACCTGTGTGCGATTTGCTTTTGCAGAAGCTGAAAAGCGGGTTGATGAGGCGGCACATAAACAAAATGCAGTCGCATGTCTGAAAAAGTTGACTCAGCGTGAGAGGGAAGTAATGTCCTTAGCTGTCCAAGGGCGTTCTAATAAGGAGATTGCAGCTTGTCTGGATATCAGTCATCGCACGGTGGAAATTCACAAGTCAAATATCATGCGCAAGACTAACTCTATTAATTTACTTGATCTTGTACGCATTACCCAAGAAAGTGATTTAGGCAAATAACTCTATTTTGTTATGGCCTGCGTGAATGCAACATACCATTTCTGAGTTTTTAACTCCAATATCGTGCCAGTTTCTGAAATTTAAATACCGTGCTGTTTTTGTAGATGGCACATGCTTTCGATTTTCATCAAAACTACAGAAGGAATATTATGAACATTCAAGACGAACTTCAGGCAACCATTGATGCGCTGGTACAGAAGGGCAAGGGCATTCTTGCCGCCGATGAAAGCAGTCCAACTATCGCCAAACGTTTCCAGGCTATTGGTGTTGAATCGACCGAGGAAAATCGTCGGACTTACCGATGTATGATTCTGACAACTCCAGATCTGGGGGAATTCATAAGTGGTGTTATATTATTTGAGGAAACCCTCGGACAACACACTGATGATGGCATCAAGTTATCTGCACTATGCTTGCAGCAAGACATTGTTCCAGGAATCAAAGTTGATAAAGGAAAGCTTTCCCTACCCAATGCACCAGGCGATGAGATTACCCAAGGTTTGGATGGGCTTGAATTGCGTTTAAAGGGATACAAACAACAAGGTGCTCGTTTTGCTAAATGGCGCGATGTCTATAACATCAATGAGACAACGCCAAGCCTACTTGCCGTTCAAGCCAATGCTGAGGTGCTTGCTCGTTATGCAGCAGTTTGTCAGGCACAAGGCATAGTGCCCATTGTGGAGCCTGAAGTATTGATTAATGGAGATCATAGTCTGGCCCGTTGTGCAGAGGTTAGCGAAGCAGTCTTTAATGAAGTATTCCATGCTCTTCATAGACATCAGGTCGTACTGGAGCATATGCTGCTAAAACCAAATATGATCGTGCCAGGTAAACTGAATCCACAAAAGGCTAGCCCGCACGAGGTAGCCGTACAAACTGTTAAAATATTGCGTCGCACGGTACCTGCGGCTGTTCCTAGTATCAATTTTCTTTCCGGTGGCCTGACACCCGAAGTTGCGACGGCTAACCTGAACGCAATGAACCAGCTGGATCCGCAACCTTGGGAATTGTCTTTTTCTTATGGGCGCGCGTTGCAAGAGCCTGCATTGCAAGCTTGGAAAGGTGATGCAGCAAATACTCAAAAAGTCCAAGTGGCATTATACCAACGCGCTAGACTCAATGGTATTGCGCGTTATGGTAAGTATAATGAGGCCATGGAATCAAATCATTAGCGCTTTACGAAGGTTTCTACAATGAATAAACAAAAAACTCGATACATTCGGTGGTTTGACGAAATTAGCGTGCACGATGTTCCTTTGGTAGGCGGTAAAAATGCTTCTCTCGGAGAAATGTATTGCGCACTCGCTGCGCGAGGCGTACGAGTACCAAATGGTTTTGCCACCGATGCTCAGGCCTATCGAGATATGCTCGATGACGCCGGTGTGTGGTCCTATTTACATGGTTTGCTAGATGATGTTGATAAGACAGATACCGGAGATTTGGCCAGTCGAGCACAGAAAGCACGAGAAGTTGTCTATGGTATTGGGCTTTCTACTACACTGTGTAATGGTTTTGCAAGCATACCATTTGCTACAAGAAGAATATGGTGTTGGGCTAAGTCTGGCCGTACGTAGTTCCGCTACCGCTGAAGATCTGTCTACCGCCAGTTTTGCTAGTCAGCATGAAAGCTATTTGCATATTCAGGGCGACGAAATGTTGATTGATGCCTGCCGACGTTGTTTCGCCTCCCTGTTTACCGATCGCGCCATTGCCTATCGTATTGATCATGATTTTGACCACTTCAAGGTTGCTTTGTCCATTTGTGTGATGAAAATGGTGCGCTCGGACTTAGATGCCGGTGGAGTGATGTTCACTCTAGATACGGAATCAGGTTTTCGTGACGTGGTATTCATCACAGGAGCCTATGGCCTGGGTGAGAACGTGGTGCAGGGTGCAAATTTTATGTACACAAGCTAACTTCCGGCAGGGATATCGCGCGGTATTGAGGCGTACACTGGGAAAGAAAAAAATCAAGATGGTATACGCTCCAGCGGGAAGCGGCGAAACAACCCATAACATTCCCACGCCGCAAGCCGACCAGTTGCGTTTTTGCATTACAGATGCGGATGTGCTTACTTTGACAGATTATGCCATTAAAATTGAGGATCATTATAGTGAACGCTGCAGGGCAGCCCAGGCCTATGGACATAGAATGGGCTCGAGATGGTCTTGATGGTCAGCTTTATTTAGTACAGGCACGTCCAGAAACTGTTGCTTTTCAGTAAACTGCTACCAAGTTGGAAGAATATTGTCTTAGGGATAGCGGTAAAGTATTAGTGACTGGACTTTCTGTCGGCAGTAAAGTAGCAAATGGGCGGGCTCGTGTGATTCCAAATGTGAGACACCTTGCAGAATTCCAAGCAGGCGATATCTTGATTACCGACATGACCACGCCGGATTGGGGCCCGGTGATGAAAATTGCGGCGGCCATCGTAACTAATCGTGGTGGGCGTATCTGTCATACTGCAATTGTGGTGCGCGAACTTGGTATTCCCGCTGTGGTAGGTGCGGAAGACGCAACAAAAATAATTAGTGAAGGTGACATCGTGACGGTTTCCTGTACTGAAGGTGATGCGGGAAAAGTCTATCAAGGTGAAATTCTTTTTGATGTCGAGACCACCGATTTAAGAAATTTATCACGTCCAACAACCCGGATCACGGTCATCCTAGGTAATCCAGAACTAGCTTTCAAGACAAGTTCTCTTCCAAATGACGAGGTAGGGCTGGCGCGCATGGAGTTCATCATCAACAGTCAGATTAAAGCGCACTCTATGGCAATGGTGCATCCCGAGAAAGTGCAAGATGCGGGAGAGCGCGCCGCGATCGAAGATCTTGTCCGGGGTTATGCCAAGCCAACTGATTATTTTATCGAACGGCTTGCAGAAGGTGTGGGCACTATCGCTGCTGCTTTTTATCCCAAACCGGTTATATAGTCCGCATGTCGGATTTTAAACCAACGAATATGCGGCTTTGTTAGGCAGACGTTGGTTCGAACCGATTGAAGCTAACCCTATGCTCGGTTTTCGAGGCGCATCTCGTTATACACTCCCAGATTACGCGGAAGGTTTCGCTCTAGAGTGTGCTGCGATGAAACGAGTGCGCGACGTTATGGGGTTGAATAATGTAAAACTTATGATTCCGTTTTGTCGCCGGGTGGAAGAAGGTGAACGGGTGTTGGAGGCGATGGCCAATCAGGGACTCAAGTGTGGTGACAATGATTTGGAGATTTATGTCATGTGTGAGATACCCATTATGTCATACAAATCGATGCACTTGCTAAGTTGTTTGATGGCTTCTCAATAGGTTCGAATGACCTGACTCAGCTTACTTTGGGCGTGGACCGCGACACGGAAATTGTTGCATTCGGTTTCGACGAACGTGATCCAGGAGTCAAAGAGATGATCCGGTTGGCCGTCGAGGGTGTCAGACGCAATAATCGGCATACCGGAATATGCGGACAGGCGCCATCAGACTACCCGGAGATAGTCGATATCTGGTGGATATTGGCATCGATTCCATCAGCTTAAATCCGGATACAGTAGTGAAAACTACGCTACATGTGTTGGAGATTGAAAAACGTCTGGGGCGTAAACCACGCAAAATGGATGAGCAATAAAAAGCTCTGTTTCCTGAATCCAGTCGGAATATTCCAATTGGTTATCCTGAATATTGCACACTATAAGCGAAAAGGGTTAGTATTTATCTTTAATTAAATTAGCAGGTTGTAACGTGTTGTCGGCCATGGTTTTTCAAAGTATCTGTGAACGATTGCGTTCAACCGAGAGAAAATTGATGTTTAATTGCTCATGTAATTCGCAATTGGCGGTATCATCTTTATGAATTTTAGCATTTATGCAAGGGCTGCGTTGACGCGTCATGCTATTTGGTCAAGATCATTAAATCGCTACTCATCTTAATACACACCCACGATATAGCTCTATGACCAGTTATTGAAAAATAACTGGTCAAAATTGATATTTCCCGAAAACGCACTCGTACAATCGGAAGACAACCTCCGAGAACTAATTGAAACTAAGAAGCAAGAGCAAGAAATGGCAGATAGTTGCGCTGCGAGAAGTACCGGCAGACGGCTCTATCATTTTGGCTACGTATTATTAATTTTTCTCGGATGTTGAACCGCCAAGGCATGGTGGAGACCTATGGGACATGCCACCCTTTTTAAGCCACTCTTCCATTGTCATGGTGTGTAAAACAAGCGCATGAATAAAATTTGCAAGCTCGTCAACTAAGATTTCGTTAACTATTCGATGACGGGCTATAAGCATTTTTCCTTGGAATGCACTGGAAACGACAATTACTTTGAAATGAGATTCAGATCCTGGTGGAACATTGTGATTGTTACTTTCATTAATCACTTCTAAAATTTCGGGTTGTAAAATTTGTAGCTTACTCTCGATGGTGTCTTTAATAGTCATAAATAATTCCTATTATTAAATTTAATCGCAATTGATATGTCATTTGATCAGTTTACGTGCCACAAAATGTTTGATAAATATGATCTGATGGCGGCGGCGGAATACGATAAGCATAATACTCGGGTATGTCGTTATAGGGATTTGTCACGGCAGCGTGCAATTGATGCAGTTGTGTGTAATCCCCCTGTTCAGATGCGGAAACGAGTGCTTCTTCAACGCGGTGATTGCGAGGGATGATGGCGGGGTTATTCGCTAGCATTAAATTGATTGAGGACGCTTTAGAATCGGGTTGACGTGAGAGTCTTGCCTGCCAGCGTGTATGCCATTCAATAAACGCAGAATCATTAAAATTAACGTTATTGGGTATGGGTGCTGATGCTAACGAATGTAAGGTATGAGTGTAATCGGCTTGGTGTCCTTGCATCCATGTAAGTAGTATTTCAAAAAGCTGAGAATCTTCTGTTTCTTCAGTAAATAGACCCAGTTTTTTGCGCATTCCCGCCAACCAATAATTCTGGAAAATTTCAGGAAAAGCATGAATGGCTTTTTCCGCTATCATCACGGCCTGCTCTTGTTCTGAATGCAATAAGGGTAGCAATGTTTCAGCAAAGCGCGCAAGATTCCATTGTGCTGCGTCGGGCTGCTTACCATAGCGGTACCGGCCATAATGATCGATTGAGCTAAATACGGTATTTGGGTCATACGTATCCATAAATGCACAAGGCCCGTAATCAATGGTCTCACCGCAAATGGTCATATTATCTGTGTTCATCACGCCATGAATAAAACCAACCAGCAACCACTTGGTTACTAGCGATGCTTGGCGATCAATCGTGCGGTTTAGAAGTGCTAGATAAGGATTATCTGTTTCGCTCAAATCTGGGTAATGACGTTGAATCACATGATCAACAAGGATCTTTATGCCTTCAATATTTCCTGTTCTGGCTAGATATTCAAACGTACCAACACGGATGTGGCTTGCAGCGACACGTGTCAGAATGGCACCGGGGAGTGCTTTCTCCCGCATTACAGATTCGCCTGTTGTGACGACAGCTAAGCTACGTGTGGTGGGAATATTAAGCGCATGCATCGCTTCACTGATAATGTATTCGCGTAGCATAGGAGCAATCGCTGCACGACCATCGCCTCGTCGTGAAAAAGGTGTTTGACCTGAGCCTTTTAATTGAATATCAAATCGCTCGTTTGTCGGTGTGATATGTTCGCCAAGCAATATTGCTCGTCCATCGCCCAGTATCGTAAAATTACCAAACTGATGGCCCGCGTAAGACTGTGCAATGGGTTGTGCGCCATCAGGCAATGCGTTACCTGCAAATAATGAAGCCGCATCTTGCTCAGGTAGAGAGTGGATATTTAACCCTAATGTTTTAGCAAGCGCTTCATTTAATATAGCTAAATGCGGTGCGCGCACTGGCACCGGGTTTAGTCGTGCGTAAAGCGAATCAGGCAAGCGGACATAACTATTATCAAATTTCCAACCAATGTTGTTATTCATGTGTTTTTCTATTTTAAAATAATGCGCAATGATATTTCTAATGTTTTATTGTTCTTGTTTCGCTGGCAAAGTTTCTAATGTTACTAGCAACTAACAAAATCTGTTTAATACTAAAGCTACTTTCATTGGCTTTTGATATGAATATTGCAGGATTTTTCCTGCAATTGTACAAAGTCTATCAGCAGAAGGTGGATGTGTATTCGGACTATTGTCTTGCAGCAAACCAGTCTAAAAACCATATCAATTTGTTATAGGGAATAATCTGCTTTCGTCCCTTGACTTCATGGGTCATTAAATTAAGCTGCATTTCCTGCGTCTGAGCATGCCTGTTTGAAATAGCATTAAATGTCGCAAGGCCTTATTAATAAAAAATTATATGAAACCACCATTATAAGCACTTGGAGTCCCAGAACAAGCATGAAATCCTGATGAGTTTGTGAATGATGTATCGAAAAAAACTCTAAAACTTTTTCTTGCTTATCTTCCATTTTGTGAGCTAGTGAATCGAATTTTAAGGATAAACCTGGTATGGTCATTTCGCCAGTTTGCGAGTTGAATATTTATTTCACTGAACAACGTGAATAACTTTGGTTTCAGCTTGCTTCAAGGTAAGTTATTGTTGCTTTTAGTTATTAAGAATATTTATAAATTTATCGACAATATCATTCTCAATGCGCTCTTCATTTTTATGTGATTTTAACTACTTCGTTTTTATTCATTTATCAAAATTGAGCAGTATTTAACCTGAGCGTACTGAAAGCAATTGATATAAAAAATTTGCTCGAAAGATTGATACCAGCTCGAATGTATTTTAGGATGTCAGCTATCAAGAAATCGTATAAAAAATTAAGGAGACGTTAGTTGAAAAAGTTTTTTGTTTTAGTACTACTCACATCATCACTGTTAATGGGATTAATTAGTGTTGCCTATAGCCAAACCAATGCAAAAGGAACGGCTATGTGCGACCGAATTGAGAAGCAAGGTGTCTGTGAGGAGTATCAGTTAAGCGCGTTGACACGTGCTGATAAAGAAATTATTTTAAAGTACTGCAGCAGTGATACACTTTGCCCTGAACAAGATCGTGTTGGTCAGTGCATTAATTATAAAGATCCAGATGGTGTTGTTTTTGATAAATATTATTATCATAATGCCGGCAATAGAGAAGATTGGCAGCTAGATTTTGTTGAAGAAACTTGTATTAATAATAATGGCAAATACAAAGCGAACTAATTCAAATGTCACTTTGAGGCAATATTCTAGGCAGACTGATCCCAATAAGGTATGGTTCCAATACGTGCAGCAAGAAAATCAATAAATAATCGTACTTTTGCAGGTAAGTGGCGACTTTGTAAGTAACTCGCATAGACATACCGTTCCACCGGTAAATACTCAGATAATACGGCTTGTAATTGTTTTTGTTGTAAATATTTTCCGATGGTGAACGTGGGTAATAGTGCAATACCCAAGCCAGCCAAAACAGCCTGGGATAATGCGTCATCGTCATTAATACGTAGTGTTCCAGAGACTGGCACACTAATATCGCCATCTGGCCCTGTAAAGCGCCAATTCCCTTGTTCACCAGATAACGTGTAATCCAAGCAATTGTGTCGAATTAAGTCACTTGGCGTAAGTGGGAGTCCATGCTGCTGAAAATATTGCGGCGTAGCGCATAGCTTGCGGTGGACAGGTGCAAGCTTGCGTGCGACCAAATTGGGATCAGGTTCGCCAGTCACACGGACTATTACGTCATATCCATCTTCAATCAAATCGACTGGGCGATCGGTTATCGATAAATCCAATTTAATTTCAGGAAATTTAGCAAGAAAATCAGCCAATGCCGGTGCAATATGAAGTGTCCCAAAGGCAACCGAAGCGCTCACTTTTAACAATCCGCGGGGTTTGACTTGCAGGCTATTAACCGCTCGTTCAGCTTCTTCAGCTTCGTCAACAATACGGAAACAATGTTCAGTTAGTGCCATACCCGCCTCGGTTAAGCTAAGATGGCGCGTACTGCGATTAAGTAGTTGTGCATCCATACTTTTTTCGAGTTTAGCAACGGCTTTGCTGACAGCAGAGCGTGACATGTCCATTCGTCTCGCAGCTTCTGAAAAGCTGCCAGCTTCTACAACACGTGCAAAAATCACGATGAGGTTAAGATCTTGCATGAGAGCTATATTGTTTCTAAAATGGAAACAATATAGTTCAATTTGGGGTGCTTATCAATGAATAAATTTACAGGTACTATGCGTACGCAAGAGGGTGCTTGAATTAGCAGCAGCAAAGAGAGAGTGTCTTCTAGTTTATAGCTACCCTCGCTATCATTGGTATTTATACAATCATAGCTACTCAATACAGTGATTGAACTTTCCCGTTATTATCATTGTATATACAGCTACAATTGCTTAGTCTGTTGTCATATGTAAGACATAATATTAATCATGGCTATGTCGTAGTTAATTGTTGAATTTTACAGCCTTCTGATTACAAATGATTTTTTGACCACTAGAAAATAGCATAACTTAATGATTATTAAGTTATCGATTAATTTTACAAATCATTTTCAACACTTAATTAAGAGATAGCCTTAATCATGGTTATTCTTGCCTTATTAAGTCTTCTCACTTAAATCAGCTAAAAATGTGTCTAAAATGTGCTTGTTTACATGTGGCATGACAACTATGTGTGCATAGGGTACTCGCAGGCTGCCAGCTGTTAGCCCCATTGTTGCAAGGCTATAACGGTTGACTACGGCATCGTTGGGTCTTTTAAAATAGATAGTGTTAGAACGATTGTTGGCTCTTGTAGGATTGAGGTGAGCATAATGATTACGCATTTCTGTCAACAGATAATTGGCATTATCCAGCATTTTTTTTGCATCGTCGACTTGCTTGGAAAAAGCGTTAGCAGAGCTAAAATAATGGAATTCAGCGGGTTTTGCAGCATCACGTGAGCAGGTGATTGTGCCCGGCACTTGCAAGATATATTCGGGGTCATGAATTTTTTCAAATTGAAGTTGAAAATCTTCAAAAATCGATTGGGTTGTAATAAATAATCCGGCAGGGGAGGGAAAGCCGAAAAATTTATGGCAGGAGACCGCGATTGAGTCGTAGCGAGTAGATTTTATTTTTGTGGCTTGTGTTGTTTCATGGAGCAGATCGGCAGCAAATGATGTGTGTGGTAGATAGCCACCAAACAGTGCTGCGTCCAGATGTAAATAGGATTCACGGTTATTGAGTTTTGTTTGAATATCGTCAATCGAATCAATAGCACCCTTGAAAGTTGTTCCAATAGTTGCTACTACTAGCGCGGGGTGATTCGGGTTGGCAAGTAGTTGTTGTGACAGGTCATTAGTGTCCATACTGCCATCAGCGTTGGTTTCAACAATAACCCAATCAAGATTTAGCAGGTTCCTGAGAATTTGAATGGAGTAGTGCGCTTCCTGGGTGAAATATATTTTAGGTGTTATGCCACTCCGGCTTTTCAGCAGTGTGCGTCCGATATATATGCCGTGCATATTGCTATCAGTGCCACTATTCGATAAAAATCCCCAGGTATTTTGAGGCGAAAAGCCATAGATCAAACCAAAACGTTCAATTAATTCTTTTTCGAAGTGGTGTGTGTTGAAAGGGATATGACTGTGGTCATATGGATTGCCAACATTATTGAAACCAAATTGATTCAAACCAACGTTAAAAAGCTGTTTGCGCCATGTAAAGAATTCCTTGGGAGGGATATTCATATTAATTGGATAACCAAGCAGTTGATCTCTTTTCGGCAGGAATTCTTGTAAGCCTTTTAAGCTGTCAGTTGGCGGCGTGCCCAGCGACTTATTAAACAACGGATGGTCGGGCAGGGCATTCGGTGAGCAGGTCGCAACCAGTGCTGTAGTTCCAGCCAATCCCAGAAATTTACGTCGACTGAGTAACATATGTTTGCCTGAGTAATTTTAATGTTAAATTATTCTAACCCACTTAAAAGTCATGTGTCCTACTCATGTTTTCTAGTTGTAGGTTATTGTAATGAAAAAGTTGCATGCTTGAATGGCCATGGGGTGCGCATTGGATCAAATGAGCTTATAAAATAATGCTTGAAAAATAATTTAAATAAGAGCAGTGTTAGTATGCGTAGAGTGATCTGACTATGTTTAATGGACTAACAAATGGAGGTTTATCATGACTGTAAGTGATCTATGTAACCGTGAATTGATAATTGTGCAACGTGATGAAACGGCGTTGAAAGCAGCTAAGCTCATGCGTAAACACCATGTAGGAGATGTCATTGTTATCGAGGATAACAATGGTAGCCATATTCCAGTAGGCATTGTCACTGATCGTGACATTATCGTTGAAATTATAGCTACGGATCTCGATCCAGCTGTAATGACTGTTGGAGATATTATGGGGAAAGAACTGTTTACGGTAAAAGAAAGCGCGGAATTGTTTTGGGCAATTCAATATATGCGCAGCAAGACAGTAAGACGCTTACCTATCGTTAATGAGGCTGGTGTTCTGGTGGGCATTCTTACACTGGATGATGTGTTGGCGCTGTTGTCGGAAGAATTACTTAATCTTGCCAAGCTTGTTGGGTACGGACAGAAAAAAGAAATACGGCATCGTCCTTAAATAGTATGTGTGTTTTCTCCCAATTAGCCAAGAAACAATAAACGTAAGGGATACAGGCTAGAATGTAGCATACTGGTGCATTTTCAGGCTAAATAAATGGGATATAAAGACTCCCTATCAGACACTCTAAATGGCTTTCTCATACTTTTAATACCGAGCCAACCGCTGGACATGCTTGAGGTAATTGGTACAATTTTTTATGGAATACAAAATTCGTGGGGGGTGTAAAGGATTCTGTTTAACTGCCTTGATTAAACATAGTCCACTAAGCGCTGTTCAAATTCAATCATAAAACGATTCAATGCTGATTTCCAATTTTTTATTGACATCGTCCATTTTTTTAGCTGAATCGTCAGTCGGAAACAGTTTGCGTTTCTTGATGGCTTTTCGAATGACGCTGTTAAGTGATTCACTGACATTGGTTGTATAGATGGCTTTGCGAATATCCTCTGGGTAGTTGAATAGTGTATTGAGGTTATTCCAGTGAGCATGTCAGGAGCGGGAGATCTGAGGGTATTTTCCATCCCAACGCTCAGAAAACTGATCCAATGCCAGCAAGGCTTCTTCTGTCTTCAGGCTCTTAGCCGCTTTCACGTGCAAATAATTCTAATTCTTCTTGCTTCATAATCTGCCTATCCTTACTCATAATGAGTGGGAATGATGGCAGTTACACAGATTTAATTACAGTCTCGATTTGGGAGAATTACCGAAAGTCTTTTATTCCTTTATGTCTAAAAAATCTGTTGCTGCAGCGGTACACTTAACTTTGTTATTTATACTTTTAGAAAGCGCCAGGTGCTTTCATGATGTCACTTGTAACTATATATTTTGTGAGTTAATGGTGCTTAATCCTTTATCATGACATGCAATGCAGTGTGTTGAGCTAAAACTTTCAGCTGATGCCTCCTTAATATCTCTTTCCAAATATTCTGGGTAAGTTTCGTGTAACAAACATCCGGGTGTAAGGTAAATAAATAATTCATCATATCGCTTAATACATGACTGGTCGACTCGTCTAGATACATGGGTTCGATTAATTTGTGTAGCCTCAGCCAGGCCTGCTGCAGCGATGATTTGCATAAATGCCTTTACTGTTTCTCGGTGAAAATTTGCTACTCGCTGTGATTTATCCGCGACAACTAGCCCCTTAATCAAGTTTGCTTTCTGCGTTGCAACACCTGTAGGACATTCGTTTGTATTGCAGATCAGAGACTGCACACAGCCCAGCGCCATCATCATGCCGCGCGCGCTGTAACAAAGATCTGCGCCAATACTTAACAGCCTAGCAATATGAAACCCAGAAAAAACTTTACCAGCTGCGATAACTTTAATGTCTTTTTTTAAATCAAAGCCTGTTAATACATCACATACGAACCGCAACCCATCAAGTAGAGGCATGCCAACAGAATTACTAAATTCCAGTGGCGCAGCACCAGTTCCACCTTCAGCGCCATCAACGGTTATGAAATCCGGCTTAATCCCAGTCTCAAGCATCGCTTTGCACAGCGCTATAAATTCACTAGGCTTTCCCACGCACAGTTTAAAACCAACAGGTTTTCCTTTCGACAAATCTCGTAATTTCTGAATGAACATCATCATTTCAATTGGCGTTGAGAATGCACTATGTGCAGGTGGAGAGACAACGGTAGTGTGTGGTTTGACGCCGCGTATTTTGGCGATTGTTGGTGAGTTCTTTGCTGCCGGCAAAATCCCACCATGGCCTGGTTTTGCACCCTGGGACAGCTTAATTTCAATCATTTTTATATTTTCATGAGCCACGGTTTTTTTATAATCAATTTCAGAAAACAGCCCGGTTTCTGTTCGGCAGCCAAAGTATCCGGTACCAATTTGCCAGATTAGGTCGCCATTATTCTCCAAATGAAAAGAGCTGGCGCTGCCTTCACCTGTATTATGTGCAAAGCCTCCAATTTTTGCACCTTTATTCAATGCGCGAATCGCATTATTACTTAACGCTCCAAAGCTCATGGCTGAAATATTTAACACGCTGGCACTGTAGGGTTTTTTACACGCGGGACCACCAATAAGCACCCTGGGATCAGAATCTTCATCCTTTAAATGAAATGCAGCCATTGAATGTGCAAACCACTCATATCCTGGGCGATAGGTATCAATTTTTGTGCCATAGGGGTTGGTATCAAGATTGCATTTTGCACGTTGATAAATGACTGATCGATACATGCGATTAACCGGTGCGCCATCTATATCAGACTCAATAAAATATTGTCGAACAAATGGACGCACAAATTCCATAAACCAGCGCGCACGACCAACCAACGGAAAATTACGTCTGAGTGAATGTTTTGTTTGCAAGATGTCGTAGCAACCGATGGCAACCAGAGGCGTAACAATCAACAGCAGAGCCCATCCTTTTTCTGGCCAAAAAGAACTAATAACAGTGATTATTAACATGCTTAAAATTGACATAAGAACAAATACTATTCTCATTAATGTTCCTTTCTATTGTATTTTAATCATCCTAAATAATTCTGAATTTACTTTTTCGATCTTTCTCATTTCTGGTATTTGGAGTCTATAAAAAACTATTTTTGTTGCTGATTATCAGTTTAGCATTAGGATGATGTATCACTCGGGAACATAGGTGTCAACAGTATTATTGATGCTGTTTTTATTTATCTGTAATATTCTTATTTTTGGTTTCATTTAGTGTTCACATTGTCAGCAATGCATTTGAACAACATTTTAGGAGTAACAGCACGTGCGTTAGCGATGATTAGAGCAATACTCGGTTAGTTCAACGTCGCAACTTTAGTTACTAGTTTGTTAGTTGCATTTTCACCCAAAAAATTTCCCATGGAAATCTGTGATAAATTTTAAAAATTTTATTGCCTAGCTAGTAGTAATGAATTTAAACTGAATGTTATTAAGTGGAGTATTCTCATATTATGTACCAATTAAAACATTTTTTTTGTTTAATACTTTTAGTTGTTTTTACCAATGCGGTTAATGCGAGTACCCTTAACAAGGTTCTGGAATCTGGGGAGTTACGTGTTGGGGTTTCATTATACGAACCCTGGGCTTTTAAAGATAATAAAGATAAGTTAATTGGATTCGAAATTCAAATAGCCAAGCAGCTTGCAAGAGATCTGAATGCTCGGCCTAAGTTTATTTTTCTCGAATGGGCAGACCTCATTAGTGCTCTAGAAAAAGAACGAGTAGATATTATTATTACCGGAATGGCGATAACACCTGAACGCGCATTACGTGTAAGTTTTTCTAACCCATACGCGAGTGCGGGTATTGATATCGCCGCCTTACTATCAAAAACCGAGCATATGAATTCTCTCGACGAACTGAATAATCCCAAGGTCATCATTGGCGTCGTTATCGATACAGTTCCCGAAAAGCTGGCTAGAAAAATGTTTGCTCAAGCAAATGTTAAACTGTTTAAGAAACATAGAGATGTAAATAATGCGATACTGAAAGGCGAAATTCATGCATGGATAGAGTCGACTCCAATACCGCGTCATTTAGCTTTAGAGTATCCCGATAAAATAGACACACCTCTCAGTAAACCGTTGATTGGTTATAAAACGGGGATGGCTATTAATAAAGGGAATCAAGAGTTTTTAAATTATTTAAATTCCTGGATAACTGCTCGTGACGCAGATGACTGGATTTCATCCAGGCATAAGTTTTGGTTTGAATCGTTAGATTGGAAAAAAGATAATGATGGTAGCACCGTTCAGTAATATCAACGCTTCAGTATGTGAAGGCTGTTTGTTTTTCACGCTATTTTTTTTATTTACTTCTATCGTTATAGCGGATTCAAGACTAAAATTAAATTTTCCTAACGAGTTTTATTCTAGTCAGACAATTGATAGAAAATTTAATCGTGGCAACCAATCACAGAAAAAAAATAATGATTTGCGAGAATGGCGCAAACAAGCAAATAAGTCATCGACCGATTCACGCTGGAAAGGCATTGAATCGATTTATGCTGAGCATAAAGAACGTACCCCACTAATGCTTCACGATGGACCATCTACTCAACAAATTGATCTAGAGCCACAGTTTCTTCTGCGCTTTTAAAAGTATTGAAGCGTTTTGTTAATCAATGCGGGATGAGAATTGATGTGTGCTGTCAAATATGGGGTCTATCGGGTAAGCCGCAGGTAACTCTTTGTAATATTGTTGCATAACGCTGTTGGTGACAGGTTGTAACGGTCAATTAAAATCGGACACATATTTAAGCTGCTTCTCCACAAAATACACGCTCAAATACCAAAAGTGACTGGTAGTCTAATAAGCATTTCTCTTTTTCTGACCCTATCATTATCTTCAGGGTTCCTGACCCACGCATAAATGTCGTGAGGGTTGATGTGAGAATTTTGAGGTAAAAAACAAAACAGGTAAGTACAATGACAGTGGCCTAAACCTTTTCTTTTAAGTCTCATTTAGTTAGTAAGGAGAGTGTCAGTTCAATAGCATGATCGCTGAAGATATCTTAACACCATGGTCAAGAAACATTTTAAGAAAGAAATTGAGCTGGTTTATCAGCGTCAATTTTCTCCACTTAATTCGACGCTGATGACAGCATATTAGGAGTAATCTGATGAATAAATTTGATTATTTAGCCAACAACATCAAAACCTGCTTCTTCAATGGCTTCTATAAACGCATTACCGTTAGTTACATCAGCATCATACTGAATGCTTGCCTGCGCTTGTTCCAGCGATACTTCTACGTTGTCAACACCAGAAATTTCTTTTAATACATTTTCAAGGCTATTGACGCAGCCCATACAGGTCATGCCGTCAATTTTAATGGTGGTATTTTGCATATGTTTACTCTCGTTTTACTATTGATTTGTTTTTAATTATTGGCTCGCCAACGTTTTAATAATAATGAATTGGTGACGACGGATACTGAGCTCATAGCCATGGCGGCACCAGCGATGACGGGATTGAGTAGGCCGATGGCTGCGAGTGGAATGCCAAGAGAATTGTAGACGAAGGCGAAGAACAAATTCTGGCGTATTTTTTTTAATGTGGCGCGTGATAGGGAAATGGCGTCGGCAACACTCATTAAGTCATTGCGTATCAGCGTGACATCGGCGGCCTCAATGGCTACGTCTGAGCCGGCACCAATGGCAAAACTAACGTCAGCTGCCGCCAGTGCCGGGGCGTCGTTAATGCCATCACCTATCATGCCAGTGAATTTGCCGCTGGCTTTCATTGCCATGACCTCATTGGCTTTGTCTTGCGGTAATACCTCGGCTTTAAAATTTGTAATGCCTGTTCGTCTAGCAATGGTTCGAGCTGTAATGATATTGTCACCTGTTAACATCACCACTTCTATGCCCATGGTCTGTAGGCGTTTGATGGCCTGAATGGATGTCTCGCGTAACTGATCAGCAATTGCGAGATAGCCAAGGATAATGGGTGTGTCATTCGAAAATTTGGCGATGCCAACGACTGTTTTTCCTTCCGCTTGCAGTGTTTTGATCTGTGCTTCGTCGATGCGGGTGTTACGGTCAATTAGAAATTTGGGTGAGCCAAGTAGGTATTTATCTTCATTAATGCTTGCGGTCACACCACCGCCTATGATGGCGGTGAAGTGACTGACTTGCTGAGGTTGAATGTTTTGCTTTTTGGCAGTATCTAAAACAGCTTTAGCAAGTGGATGCTCTGAACCTTGTTCCAGCGTGGCGGCAATTTGTATCAAATCCTGTATGGTCATGGTTCCAATGGGAACAATATCTGTGACTTCTGGCTTACCCTCAGTCAATGTGCCGGTTTTGTCGACAATCATGGTTTGGATTTTCTCGGCATGTTCCAGTGCCGCGGCATTTTTGACCAGTACGCCAACTTGCGCGCCACGTCCCGTGCCAACCATGATAGCGGTTGGTGTGGCAAGACCTAAGGCACAAGGACAGGCGATAACAAGTACAGCTACGGCATGAATGAGTGCAGGAACAAAATCTCCCGTGAGCCACCAAGTAATACCAAAGGTGAGTACACTGATCGCGACTACAATAGGGACAAAAATGCCGGAAATGGTATCCGCCATGCGTTGAATGGGTGCTTTAGAACCTTGCGCTTCTTCTACTAGATGGATGATGGCAGCAAGTTGTGTGTGTGCGCCGACACTGGTGGCACGGCATTTTAATAAGCCTTGTTGGTTTAGCTTGGCGGCAAAGACTTTAGAACCGGCCTGTTTGTTAACGGGCAAACTTTCACCAGTGAGCATGGATTCGTTGATACTGGAATTGCCTTCGATAACGATCCCGTCAACGGGTAAATTCTCACCCGGACGTACGATAATAACGTCGCCAACTTTCAGGCTGCTGGCATCGACCTCAATGACATGTCCGTCACGTTCAATCCGGGCTGTTTTAGGTTGTAATTTAATCAGCGCTTCAATGGCTTCGGATGTTTTTCCCTTGGCACGAGCTTCCATAAGTTTGCCGAGTAATACCAATGTGATAATGGCTGCGCTGGCTTCAAAATAAATATGCTGATTTAATGCGAACAAAGTGACAACTGTACTGAATAGATACGCCATACTGGTACCCAGAGCGACCAACACATCCATGTTGGCACCGCCGCTACGAATGGCATTCCAGCCTCCGATGTAAAAACGCCTGCCAATCCAAAATTGGACGGGGGTTGCTAATAGCCATTGTAACCAACGTGGTAGTACTTCCATGTCACCAGTGGTAAACATTGCGCCCATCTGAAGCACAAGGGGTAGGGTGAGGAGGGCAGAAATCCAGAATAGACGTAGTTCGGCTTTATAGGCTGCTAATCGCCGTACTTTTTCATCAGCGCGACTGGTTTCACTTATTTCGCTGGCACCGTATCCCGCATTGATGACTGCAGCAATCAAGTCATCCACGGTGGCAGCACCAGGTGTGACGTTGATCTTTGCTGTTTCATTGGCCACATTAACGCTAGCAGATACGCCGGACAGCTTGTTTAATGCTTTTTCAATATGGCCCGCGCAAGCGGCACAGGTCATTTTGCGAATTTGTAGTTGCACAGACTGAGGAACGACATGAAAGCCTGACTTCTCAATCGTGGATATGAGTTTACCGGTCTTTACTTGGTTGTCGTCATAGTTTATGCGTACTTTTTCACTGGCGAAATTAACGACAGCTTCGACCCCTGGTAATTTATTTAAGTTCTTCTCAATACGTGCAGCACAAGCTGAACAGGTCATGCCTTCGATGGGTAGTTCAATTTGGTTGGGGAATAGGGAGTTCACAAGCTGTCTCCAGTTTACATTCATGCATTGATCATATGCATGGTTGAGGTTTAGTTCAAGTGGCTAAATTAAGATTAATGATGATGAGGTACAAATTCGCCATCAATAAGTTTAATTCTATCGCCACGATGAAAGCTTGGCGCATGTTGATGAGTGATAACGGATTGCGTGCCGTCGTCCATTGTCACACCAATTTTATAGTGAGTGGTGTCTTCGCTGGGTAGATGACCCTGATGCATATTCCCGCTCATACGAGGGTCTATTGGATAATGTTGATCTTGGCTATGGCGGATCACTTTGTTTCTAATCACGCCGCTGATAATGCCGCTGGTAATGAGGTCGATATTGCCGCCTTGCCCAATCACATTAATAAAATCGACCGTGCCGCAGTTGATACAACCTAAATTTTGTTGATACCGGGGGATCCTACCAGCGTCGGTGCTTTTTATGCTCACACTGCTTCTGCCTGAAAAAGCAGTCCCCGTGCGATCAATTGCTCTGCCGGTCATATTTGGCTCGGGCTTGTGTGTTGGGTTTGGTGCAATACTTTGTGATGATTGAGCGATTGCACTTTCAATCTCTATCATTACAGCGAATGAAATAAAAATGAACACCACAATCATTGTTTTAAGGTGGGCTACATTCCGATAATTTAGCATGGCAGCATTCCTCAGCAAAAAATTAGATCATTAATCTTCCCGGCGTAACTGTGGAAACAGGATAACATCACGAATATTCGCGCTGTCAGCGAATAACATCACCAGCCGGTCAATGCCGATGCCTTCACCAGCGGTTGGAGGCAGGCCATATTCTAAAGCGCGGATATAATCGGCATCATAATGCATGGCTTCGTCGTCACCAGCATCTTTAGCCTCAACTTGCGCTTGAAAACGCGTAGCTTGATCTTCAGGATCATTAAGTTCTGAAAAACCATTGGCAATTTCGCGCCCTGCGATGTAAAGCTCAAAACGATCCGTGATTTCAGCATTGTCATCATTGCGCCGTGCCAATGGCGAGACTTCAGCTGGATAATCAATGATGAAGGTTGGCTCAAACAACAAATGTTCGGTTGTTTCATCAAATAAAGAAAGTTGCAACCCGCCGATGCCATCATGTGAGTGAGTTTTAATACGTAATTTTTGTAATTTATCCGCTAAGTAATCGCGATCATTCAGTTGCACATCGGTATATTCTGGGTGGAATTTCTGGATGGCCTGGGTGATGGTTAGCCGCTGAAATGGCTTGGTTAAGTCAATCTCACGTTCTTGATAAATTATTTTTCTAGTACCGAGGACACGTTCGGCCACTTCACCGAGCATTTTTTCTGTGAAATCCATCAAATAAGTGTAGTCCTGATAAGCCTCATAAAACTCTAGCATAGTGAATTCAGGATTGTGTCGAGTTGATATGCCTTCATTTCTGAAGTTACGATTGATTTCAAAAACCTTCTCCATACCACCGATAACCAAGCGTTTTAGATAAAGCTCCGGTGCAATACGTAAATATAACGACATATCCAGCGCATTATGATGTGTAGCAAAAGGCCGTGCCGACGCACCACCAGGGATGGGGTGCATCATCGGTGTTTCGACTTCTAGATAATCACGAGCGACAAAGAACTCTCGGATAGCATGGATGGTTTTTGAGCGTATGCTAAAAACTTTTCGCGTTTCTTCATTAGTTATTAAATCAAGATAACGTTGGCGATATTTTTGCTCTTGATCGGTCAAGCCATGAAATTTCTCAGGTAACGGACGTAAGCATTTTGTCAGTAGTTGACAATTAGTGACTCGGATAGAAAGCTCTCCCGTTTTAGTTTTGAAGAGCTTGCCTTGTGCGCCAAGAATATCACCTAAATCATAGTGTTTAAATGCTTCGTGGTTGTCTTGTCCAGTATGGTCATTAGAAATATATAGCTGTATGCGACCACTCATATCTTGGATGGTGGCAAAACTGGCTTTACCCATGATACGTTTTAATACCATACGTCCCGCAACTTTTACGGTGACAGCACTTTCTTCTAATAATTCCTTGGATCGTTCATCATATTGTTCATGCAATTGAGACGCGATATTATCCCTACGGAAAATGTTGGGAAATGCATTGCCTACTTTACGAAGTTCTGTCAGCTTACTGCGACGTTCAGCAATGATTTGATTTTCATTCTGGGTAGTGACGGGTTGGTTTTCCTGAGTCATAGTGAGTATGGTGTGTAAAGATTTGAGAATGTAATAATCTAGCTTTGTAAGTTAACGACTCTAAAATAAAAAAGCACTGATTAACTCAATCGTTGTTAGAGTTTGAATCAATCAGTGCTTTTTATGTATACGTTGTAGCAAAGATTTTTTGTCTCGATGTCCTTGCAAAGATATGTTGTGCTATTTCTGCTGTGCTTGTAATAATAAGACAACGTGATTTATTTTTTCTTCAATTTGAGAAGGATCAATGCCATGTTTTTCTAATTCTGTTCTCATATTATATTTTAGTTCTAACAAAAGAAGTTCAGCTGTTGTTTTGTCACCTGTGACTAAAGCGTTGTAGTACTCCTTTTGAAATTGTGCAATATAGTTATCAATTAGATTTCTATCAATGCTTCCAAGTATTAGTCCTAATTCATAATCAGATACGCCTGATTGTGTAAACTCCGCTTGTGTTACGTCAGAAGCTGGTGTGTATGGCACATTTTGATGAATGAGTACTGAAAGCATAATCAAAGCGAAGCCTGAGCCTATCGATGCCAATGAAAAGCGCCAAAGTGTATATACTTTACCAAAAACATTTATTTCTTTAATCCGTTGCATACCAAGTCGTGCAAGGAAAAACAATCCAACAAGAAAGGAAATGGCGCCTATTGCCATGATAATCGGTACAATCGGATGCAAGGTGTTTACTCCTAAAGTCAATGGGGCCAATTAAAGTTTAATAATAGCCACTAAAATATTAAGTTTTAATAAATTAAATGATAAAACTATAAGTTAAGCAAGTGCCGACTAACACTGAGAATAAATTATCCCCGGGTTAGTCGGTAATTTCTTTACATAATCTAAAACGTATTTTAGCTTAATTTGGCTGTTATCATTGAACGATTAGCTGTAATTTGTTATCACAGGGGTGGTGGTGGCGGGTTACCCGGAGGCGGCGGTGGCGGCGTAAACCCAGATGGAGGCGTTAAAATTCTTGAGTTATTTCTGCTATTGTAAGAATCGTCGGTTATTTTTCCAGAAATGGGAACACGATGACCATTAGCATACATGCATTGTATGTAGCTGATGTCATAGCGTCGTTGACCCTCATAGCCTGATGTTCTTGACGAGTCTGATCCGACGAGTCCACCCATCAAAAGTCCGGCGCCTGCACCAATAGCAGCTCCTTCACCCCCGCCTATAAGTGCACCACCAGCAGCCCCTAATCCGGTGCCGACTGCGGCACTTTGTGCGCCACTAGTTAAAGTTGCTTGTTTAGGTGTCACACCTCCAAGTTGTTCGTAAGCGAATTGCCTACATTGATAGTCATCACTACGAAACTCATCGAAGCTTTTTCCTGAACCAGGCAGTGTCATCACGCTGGGGCCAGATGGTACGCTGACACAAGCTGAGAGTAGCAAAGCGATTGGCAAGATGGTTAATTTAGGGTTTGTTAACATGGGATACCTCGTGCATTATTGAGTGAGTGGTTGAGGGGCAACTTGTAACCAGCCGCCAGGACATTGTTTAACATAGGGATAATAGCCATCAGGATCTTGGCAGTAATGCCAGTAATTGGTTTGCGGTTGGGCTGGTGATCTTACCTCTTCCCTTTGAATGTAAACAGGGGGTGTCATTGGTACGACAACGGTAGAACCATAATAAGGGCGTGGATAAAAAAAAGGATCGCGATAACCGTAACCAAAGCCATAATTTGAACCATAAAAGCCTGAGTTATACCCGCCTATACCAAACCCTAGATTAAAATGATTGTGCCTGTGATGACGATGACCACCTCTGAAATGGCGATGTCCACCTCCCGCATGACGGTGTCCGCCACCACCACCTGCGCTGTGACCACCGCCACCACCACCATGACCGCCACCGACACCACCGCCGCCACGTGCCCAGGCAGCATCATTAAGTATCATTGCAAATAGAGCTATGGTTATATACGTTAGCATTAATTTATTCATGGCTGTTTCGTCCTAATATGTCATATGAAACATTCTGGCTTAGATAGTTATATGCTGGTCATGAGATTCATCAGAATCATGGTGCCAATGTATGACGCTAATATTGATTATTCAAATTATTTGATGCGGTATATTTTTATTAGTTTCTAGCATTGTATGCGTTTAAAACTGAATGCAAGCTGAATATGGCGACATCACCTGCCAAAACTGAGAAGAAAAAAGGTATCATAGTCACAAAATTACAAAGTACCATTGATGGAAGATGAGTAACTATCAGCATTAAAAATTAGCTGCTGTTTGATAGCAGCAAAGAATAAAAAAATTGCTTTGATAGGCTTTACTCCCCACTTTGTTAGGTATTTTAAAATACGACCAACTGTGGTCTTAGCTAACTCATATCTTATTTATATGAAAGTTTTAAGGAGAAATTAAAATGTCACAGAAACACCCCGTTATTGCTGTTACCGGATCGTCAGGTGCAGGCACATCGACTGTCAAGAATAGCTTTGAACATATATTTCGTCGTCAAAATTTAACTGCTGCTGTTGTAGAAGGTGATAGTTTCCATCGCTATGACCGTAATGCAATGAAACAAGCTGTTGCTGAGTCAGAAAAAAATGGCGGTCGTCAAATTAGTCATTTTGGCCCTGAAGCTAATGAGTTTGAAAAGTTGGAGGGATTGTTTAAGCAATATGGTGAGAATGGCGGCGGTAACACACGTTTATATCTTCATAATGACGAAGAAGCAGCCCCTTGGAATCAGGCGGCAGGCACATTTACACCTTGGACACCCATAGCACCTGGTTCTGACTTGTTGTTTTATGAAGGTCTACATGGCGGTGCAAAAAGTGATACGGCCGATGCGGCAAAATATGTTGATTTGTTAGTAGGTGTTGTTCCTATTGTTAATTTGGAGTGGATACAGAAGATATTCCGTGACACCAGTGCGCGAGGTTATTCATCAGAAGCGGTAACTGATACTATCCTTCGTCGCATGCATGACTATGTGCATTACATTACGCCACAGTTCTCACGTACTCACATCAATTTCCAGCGTGTGCCGACAGTTGACACATCTAATCCATTTATTGCGCGTGATATACCAACACTGGATGAAAGTATGGTTGTTATTCGTTTTCGTGATGCTGAACGCATTGATTTTACAAGTTTACTCGCGATGATTCACGATTCATTTATGTCTCGAAAAAACACTATCGTTGTTCCAGGTGGTAAAATGGGTATGGCGATTGAATTAATTTTGACACCTTTGATTTTGGAAATTGTTGCTAAAAGCAAAGCATAATATTGTTTTAGGGGAAACCTGATTAAGGTTGCTCAGTGTTTCCCTAAAAACTGTCAGCTGTTACATCTTCGCTTCATCCTCACTATTCGTCACCATTCATGTCAAGAATACTTGCTGGTCTAAATCCCGAACAACTTGAGGCAATAACGCTTCCTCACCAATCTGCACTGGTTTTAGCTGGTGCAGGTAGTGGTAAAACGCGAGTTTTAACAACCCGAATTGCGCATTTAATTCAATCAGGACAGGTTAGCCCGCACGGTATTCTTGCTGTAACTTTTACCAATAAAGCTTCTAAAGAGATGCTAACGCGTATCTCAACAATGTTACCCATCAATATTCGCGGTATGTGGATTGGCACTTTTCATGGGCTTTGTAACCGAATGTTGCGTTCACACTATCAAGAGGCAGGCTTACCACAGGCATTCCAGATACTTGATGTTGCCGATCAATTAGCGGTTATTAAGCGTCTTCAGAAAAGCCTAGGTATTAGCGACAAGGAAATGCCGCCACGCCAAGTTCAATGGTTTATTAATAATGCAAAAGAAGAAGGTCAACGTGCATCAAGTGTTGAATCACATGATAGTTTTACGCGTAAGTTGGTCGAGTTTTATCAGGCTTATGAACAGCAGTGTAATAAAGATGGGAGTGTTGATTTCCCTGAATTATTGTTGCGATGTTATGAATTACTAATACGCAATGAGGTACTTTGTAATCATTATCGTGAACGCTTTTCTCATATTCTTGTTGATGAATTTCAAGACACAAATCGATTGCAATACAAGTGGCTAAAGGTTTTATCTAATGTAGGTTCAAGTACAACAGCCGCAGTGTTTGTTGTGGGTGATGACGATCAGAGTATTTATGCGTTTCGCGGTGCAAATTCGGGAAATATGCAAGAGTTTGAGCGTGATTTTAATGTATCTAAGGTTATCAAATTAGAACAAAATTATCGCTCACATGGCAATATTCTCGATGCGGCCAATGCATTGATTCAAAATAACGATGGGCGTCTCGGTAAAAATTTATGGACATCAGAAGGCTGCGGAGAACCCATCCGCGTTTATAATGCACCTACTGATTTTGATGAGGCCGCATTTATCGTTGAAGAAATAAAGTCACTACGGGATGATGGTGTTGACCTGTCTCAAATTGCCCTGCTTTACCGCTCAAATGCTCAGTCCCGTGTATTAGAACATAGCTTATTCAATGCAGCATTACCATACCGTGTTTATGGTGGTATGCGTTTTTTTGAACGTTTGGAAATTAAACATGCATTAGCATATTTGCGGTTAATCGCGAATCCTAATGATGATAATGCTTTGCTACGCATTATAAATTTTCCAACACGGGGTATTGGTGCACGTGGTGTTGAGCAGTTGCAAGATGAAGCTAGAGTGAATGGCAGCAGCTTATGGTTGGCAGCTTTAAAAAAAAATAGTAATGCTCCTATTATTCAAGATCCAGAAAAAGCCAAAAGAGGTGTTGGTGGGTTTGTTTCGTTAATGACGGTCATGCGTCAAGCTTGTGAGAACCTGCCACTGCCACAAACCGTTGAGCAGATGCTGTCGCTTAGCGGGTTGCTTGGGTATTATCATGCTGAGCGTGAAGGTGCTGATCGCGTAGAAAATCTGAATGAGCTAATTAATGCCGCGATGAGTTTCGTGCATGAAGCTGAGGACGACAGCTTAACAGCATTTCTCGCACATGCTTCACTTGAGGCAGGCGATCATCAAACTGATACTGGAAAGGAGGCTTTACAATTGATGACTGTACATTCAGCCAAAGGTCTAGAATTTCATAGTGTTTTTCTAACGGGTTTAGAAGAAGGGCTATTTCCTCATGAAAATAGTCGCAATGAAACTAATGGGCAAGAAGAAGAGCGACGTTTAATGTATGTTGCTATGACGCGTGCTTGCCGGCGGCTATATTTGAGTTTCTCTCAAAGCCGTATGTTGCATGGACAAACCCGATACAATGTACCTTCGCGTTTTCTTGATGAAATACCTGAAAATCTGATGAAATGGTTGCAGTCAACACATAAAACCGATGTTCGCTATTTTAAATCGAGTGTAGATAATCAATATAAAAGTGCAGCTTCACAGTCGTTAGGAAATACTAAGAGCCGAGTTGTTGGGTCTATTAATGCACAGGCAATGCAATGGCATATTGGCCAAAATGTCGCGCATAATAAGTTCGGCCCTGGTGTCATTATTAATTGCGAAGGGCAAGGCAATGATGCGCGAGTGCAAGTTAACTTTGATCGAGTTGGCACGAAATGGCTATTGTTAGAGTATGCAAAATTGACATCTGTATAAGGTTTCATTCAATATTCTGAACTTGCTCTCGCATTTGTTCAATTAACACTTTTAATTCCATTGAAATTTTCGATATTTCTAAATCCACTGATTTTGAGCCAATGGTGTTAGCTTCACGGTTAAGTTCTTGCATCATAAAATCTAACCGTTTGCCGACTGAACCGCCTTCATTAAGAATGCGTTCCACTTCATCTAAATGGGTTTGTAAACGGGATAACTCTTCATCAATATCGATTTTTCCTGCAAAGAGTGATATTTCCTGACGTATTCGCTCATCTTCCTGATTGATTGCTGCTTCTTTTAATCGATTCCTTAGTTTTTCTTCAAATGCTGCTATAAGCCCAGGAATATGCGGTTGTGCAGTTGCTATTAACGCTCGCATTTTCCTTAAACGATCCAGCAAAATATTTTTAAGTTTTTCTCCTTCACGTGTACGTGTTGCTGCAAGACCATTTAACGCCTCTTGTAATAACGCCAAACTATTTTCATGCAAACTATCTGTTGGATTAGTCTCGTCAGCAAACATACTTGGCCAGTTAAGTATTTCTGCAACACTTAAACTCTGAGCCTCTGGAAGAGAAGATTTTATGGTCTGATTTAATTCAACTAACTTTTTGAATAACCGAAGATTTAAATGGTATGGGTGTTCGAAACTCGAGCGAGCAGAAAAATTTAAGCGGCATTCAATTTTTCCTCGATCGAGTTGAGTGGTTAGCAGCTCACGCATGGTAAGCTCTAATGGACGAAATTCATCGGGTATACGAAACAGGATATCAAGATAACGACTATTTAAAGTACGCAATTCGATATTTAATGAGCCGCTTAAAATTTCTTTTGTCGCTACCGCATATCCGGTCATGCTATAAATCATATTGTCTCTTTAAATTAGCTGGAGAAACCTAAAAATTGTTGCTTTAATACGTGTTTAAACGAATAAAAAATTTATCCATATTTACCATTTACCGATGTTCTTAAGCTTATCCTTTAACCCTGGCAGTGGAAAATTTTGAGAATAGGCCCTATTTGCATAACTTTTTGCTTGGGCATAATTTTTTTTATCAAAATACAATAACCCAAGATTGTAATTAAATGTCGGGTTATTAGGATCAAGTTCCGCCGCAATAATTAATTGTTCCATTGCCATATCAGATTGCCCAATTTTTAATAAATGGCCGCCGAATATTGAGCGTACCATTGCATCATCTGGTTTAAATCGGATAGCACGTTCAAAAAAACATAAGACGGTATGGCTAGAGCCACCGGGTTGATTCGTCTTATCTCTAATCGCAAGCTTACTCATTGCAGAGAGTGCGCGGACGTGATTTGGGAAGGAACGTAATGTATAAGCTATTTCTGCCCCAAGTCTTCCTGTATTTCCTTCGATTAGCCGTTCTACATTTTTAGTAAAATGAGCTCCTTCAACTACTGGCAATTTATTTTTTCTATGGTCTGGATTAGTATAATCATACGGACCATACCTATGATCATTAATATCTCCGCAATAACTTTCAGCCAATAGTTGATAAGGTATTAAAGAAATTATGATTATAAAAGTACTTATGATTATTTTCATATGTTATTGCAATACCTTATATAATTAAAGAAGCCGCTTTAGTTAACTAGCCTAGTTTTTACTTGACCAATCGATACAGTAGTTTTAAATGAATATTTGAGACACTGTTGATAAAATGTCAATCGGAATCTTATAAATAAAGACGGAAATGGTTGCGTGGCACACCAATAAGTATACAAATACGCCGCTCTGCTTGACTTCAGATATTCTCTATGCATTTGAATATAGTTTCTATGAAATTACTTTTCTTATCAATATCCACTTTGCTTACTAACTTTTTTGTTTTTTTTCATTTTAGCATTCTGCAGATTATTATCAAATTTTGTCTGCCGGATCTTTTTTAGAGATTAAACAGAATTTGTACTAAAATAGATTTGTAAAAAATAAAATGCTGATAATCAGAGTTTTTGTATTATGAAGACCACACATGAATAGAAGAGCTGTTCCGTATTGAGTTTGAGTGGTTATGTTGCTTAAAGGTCATGTACATATACTTTGCACAGCTTACCGAAAAATTAAATTAGTCGGTGAATTATTAGCCATTCCTTTGCTACTCTTCAAATAATGCATGGTAGTATTTCTCTTATTTAGCTACGTACCATTTCAATAGATACAAAGATGAATTTGAAACAATTATTGTCAGGTTTCGAAATAGCCATAGAATCATCGTTTTTTTATTCCTAACCAATGGAGTTATTAGTGAAAAAAATATTCATATTACTCATGATTGCATCTTTTTTATTTTTTCTTTCAGCACAAACGGTTCTTGCACAGAGCTACCAAAATATTACGGGCGAGAAATTTGTTAGTGGCATTGCCAATGTTGCAACGGGCGTCGTTGAATTACCAAAAAACATCGTCATTACAACACAGAATAAAGGAATACCCTATGGCATGACAATTGGCGTCGTTACTGGTGTAGTACACACAATTGGCCGCACGGTAGTCGGTCTATTGGATGTAGTCACATTTATGATTCCTACTGGCCCATCATCGGTTCAGCCACAATATGTATGGAACGATTTTTCCAGAGAAACAACATATGGATCAAGATATTAGTCTAATAAATATTTTTAACTATAGGCAGATTTCATGCGCCGAAATATTTAACTGACAGTCATTTTGTTGGCACAATATTTCTTAATTTTGGATGTTTGATTCAGCCGCGCAATGTTTCTCATAATTCGCCAACAAGCATTATATTTCGTATTCTGCGTAATAGAGAATAAAACAAAATAGCATCCAGATATAAAGAATTAACCGGTATCTGTTTTTTTATTTCAGCTGATGTTCTAAATATTCATCTGTTAATTATTCTTTTAACAGAAATATACCCCATAAAAATGTGTTTATCCGTCACATTGTAAATTCCGTTCTTATCCTACACTTGAATTAGTTTTCTAGAAACGATGTTTGATAGCCTTCGAATGTGATTTCAATTAAACGTTTCTTTAATTACTCTAGATTTTTACTACTATGCCTAAAGATGATAAATTTTTAATTCAAGTGCTTACATGCGGTGCCATTGATCTTTCAATGGGTGGTAGAGGGTTAACTTACGATGACTTGAAGTCAGAAATGCAAGCATGTGGATATAGCATAGAAACCTTTGAAGAACACGAAAGGATATGGCAAATCATACGTGAATCTTTTGTATATCCTGAAGGAATCGGAGGGTGCAATAAATATTATCTATCGCTAGAATCCTATTTTAATTTTCTAAATTATGCCGAAGTCAATGAGTTAGATAATCGTCAAAAATACGCATCTTAATATGAGATTGAATCTCTGCCATGAAATTAATTTGTTGTTACAACATTAGCTGAGGAATAGATTACTATGGATAGCTATTTATGGGTCTTAGTTGCTGTATTATGCATCGCGGCTATATATGCCATACTTATATATAACAATTTAGTTAGACTCAAACATAACGTTTCCAAAGCTTGGTCAAATATAGATGTCCTTCTCAAACAGCGGCATGATGAATTACCAAAACTAGTTGAGACCTGCAAGCAATATATGGGCTATGAGAAAGGAGCGTTAGAAGCAATTATCAAAGCACGTTCAGCGGTTTTTTCTGCCCAACAAAATTCCGACATAAAAGCATTAGGCCCTGCAGAAACTCAATTACGTATCGGACTTGGTAATTTATTTGCTCTGGCGGAAGATTACCCGGACTTAAAAGCCAACGAATCATTTCAGCATTTACAGTCTCGTATCACCGGGATAGAGCACGACATAGCGGACCGACGTGAATTTTATAATGATTCCGTTAACTTGAATAATGTCCGTATCGAACAATTTCCAGATGTCATTATTGCACGCAATTTAGGATTTAAAGCTTTCGATTTATTAGAGTTCACTGAAAATGAAAAGGCCGATGTTGACATGAAACTTCTCTTTGCATGATTGCAACCCAATGGAAGTCAGGTTTAACAAGTGATGAAGTTTTTTATGGCCTCATATTTTCAATAGTAATTGCACTTACTCTTTTTAGTTTAATGTTTTATTACCTCAAGCGCGCACGACTCATTGAAGACACGCCTACTTCGAGAATTCGCTCTGCAGCACAAGGGTACGTTGAGTTAATAGGCGGGGTATCCGCCGGTGATGTAGGCGGACAAAAAGCGCCGCTCTCTGGTACACCTTGTGTTTGGTTTGACTATAAAGTAGAACGTTATAGAAAAGGAAAGCACGGACATTGGTATACTATTGATCAAGGAGCCAGTGCGCAATGGTTTCAGATTGATGACAGAACAGGTATCTGCGTTATAGACCCACAAGGGGCTGAAGTTATCACAGAACATAAGCGTGTCTGGTATGGAAATACAGAAAAGCCAAATGAACAGGTAAGCAGTGGCAATAGATTTTTACGTAATTTAGGTGGTCGTCGTTATCGATATACCGAACGATTCATCTATATACATGATGTGATTTATGCGCTTGGAAACTTTCAAAGCATTGGTGGTGGAAGAAATATTCCCAGTAATCACAAAATAACCGGTAATGTCATCCGCGAATGGAAAGAGAATTATGACTGGATACTACAAAATTTTGATAAAGACAGTAATGGCGAAATCGACATGGACGAATGGGCTAAAGTTCGTGAAGCCGCCAGTCAAGAAGCCGATAAACGACGGGCCGATTTATTTGCAGCACCAACTGTACATCTTCTTGCTAACTTACCAAGTAAACGTCACCCATTCATTATATCAAATCGAAGTCAAAAAACGTTGGCTAAACGATTTCGCATTTATGCGGCATCTGCATTTTCTGGCAGCTTAGTATGCGTCTATGTTGCTATAGTTCTTGCTATATAATCAATACAAAACACGTATTAACACTGGCAACTAGCGTAATTTGTCATATCTTTCAAGAGTCAAGATCCAATAATTTTCGTCCATTTAGCATTCGTTATCTTTGCACTAATAGCCTTTTCTAAACTTACTATAGCAATCAAGTTTTTTTGAAGCGAATTTAAGCCACTTTTTTAATTTTACTATTTTCTATGTTGGTGTAATGTAACTTAGCGAATAATGTAACGCTTCAGGTCTGAGCTAGTGCAAATCAGCTCAGGCACCTTTCGTGACAAGTATTCTGATCTGCATGCCACACGAATCTACAGCCAAATGTATTTTTGTGCTGAACAACCTATTTTGTTCGACTTATGCCCTGATTACCGCATTTTTCGCCTATCGATTGTGGGTGTGTTCTGTAATGACTAGCATCAATCATAACTCATTCGTAATCTGGTTAATCAATCAAGGTATTCAGAAATTTCTTACACACACCATTTTCTCGCTAGCGGATAAAACAAGCGGAGCCTCCAACCCCCTAATCCGATGACAAGTCGCGCTGCAGCGCCTCTGTACGCTTAATCCAAGTTCTTATCTCGCGACTATACTAGTTATCAGGTCTCGGGAAATCACAAGTTAAATGTTTTTATTGAAAAGTCGTTATTTATTGAAATCCATTGTCGAGTGGAACTTTAGTCATTAGTCATTCAACTTATTCGTATTTTTAGAAAAAATCAATTATTTATGTTTCTTTGAGGATGCATCATGAAAAAATTAATATTATCATTGGTATTATCAGTTTCATATTTGTTTGGAAGTGTTAGCTTGGCATCTGCGAATAACGTCGCAGTTCAGGGTGATTTAGCTCTAATTGCGGATGGCGGTTTAATTGCTAGAAATATTTTAACGAATGAAGTAAATGCATGTTTTTCTGATGGGCATTTTGCCCCGGATGGTGTAACAAATGTGTCCAATTTATTAGCTACAGCAACTGATGTTGCCATAGAGACTAACAATGCGATTATTACAATTGATGTTCTCGATGAAAATTTAGATAAAATCGGAATTGATATTGTCACTGTTGATATTACTTCTTGCTTGTTAATTACCGATGTAGTGGTCGATGTACAAGAATGTATTTCAACTGTAAATATTGACGAAGGTGAGCTGACAATTCCTTGCGTAGAAATTAATGGAGAAGTTGTTACTGTCGAAATGCAACGCCGTGGCAATTCAGATAATTGGGAAGTTTCCTTCATAGGCGCAAACCCCAACTTTGGCAGCGGTGCTCACGACGATAACGATGAGGACGGCCACAACGACGATGATAATGGCTAAAACTTACTACTTGTTATGACATCTAATTGACTGGGTAGTTGTTATCCAGTCAACTTTAAATTATCATTCTGCTCGTAAAGCATCGACAGGATCCATCTTGGCAGCCTGAATTGCTGGAATTACCCCGGCAGCCAATCCAATCAAGATAGACAAGGCTAACGCACCAAACACATAATCCCAAGGCGTACTAACCGGTAAGTCACTCACAAAAAATCGCAGTAACCAAGCAATACCAGAGCCGATGACTAATCCACTTAAGCCGCCAAGTGAAGAGAGTATCGTAGATTCCATTAAAAACAAAATACGAATCCGCATACGTGTGGCACCCAATGCAGTGAGCAATCCAATTTCTGCCACACGTTCAGACACGGCGATGTGCATTAAAGTCACCATGCCAACTGACCCAACCAGCAAGGAAATTCCACCCAAGGCTGCAACGGAAAATTTTAATACATCTAGCACTGTTGTCAGTGTGCTGAGCATTTGTTGTTGAGGTGTTAAAGTAAAGTCTTCGCGCCCATGACGTGCGATTAAAATGCTATGTATATCATCAATGACAGCCTGCAATGGTGCGTTGGGTTGATAGGCGACGTTTATTTCCATAAGGCCTTCACGATTAAATACTTCCAATGCACGTGTGGTGGGAATATAAACCGTATCATCAAAATCAAAACCAAGAACTTGGCCCTTAGATGCCATAACGCCAATCACACGAAAGCGTGAAGCGCCGACTTGTAAAATAGCACCGAGAGGATTCGCATTGCCAAATAGTTCAGTCCGTGCTTTAGAACCTAAAACAACATAAGCACGTGGGTTACGGGGGTCATCATCAGGTAAGAACTGACCAATTGCAACATTCATATTAAATACTTTCGGGAAGTCAGGGCTTTGGCCATATATTGTGACGCGACGACTACGACCCAATGCGCGGATTTCTGCATTACCCATAACACTGGTATTAACGTATTGGGTATAACGCGAGTGTTTTAATGCTAAAGCATCCTCAATAGTTAATAACCGCGCACTACCGATAGCGCCAAGTGAACCGCCATGTGTATTTATTTTGCCAGGTGTGACATTGATGATATTGGTGCCGAATTGAGTAAATTCAGCTAGC
>JAJFJG010000148.1 GCA_021774265.1 Nitrosomonas sp. | reverse complement strand
ATTCTTTAATAACGGCAATTGATTGGTAATCTCAAACCCAAGATTGCGTAATCGCGTGAGTGTCGGATTTTTATTTGAAAATAGTTTCTGCAAGCCATCGGTGACAAGCTCTAATGCCAGGATATCTTCCTTACGCGCACGTTCATAGCGGCGCAGCAACCTATAATCACCGCAATCCGTTTGTAATCCGCGCTCATTCAGGGTTTTAACGAGTTCACGGGTATCACGTAAGCCAAGATTAACGCCTTGCCCAGCTAGTGGGTGAATCCCATGCGCCGCATCACCAATGAGCGCGAGGCGCGGCTTTACCAGTTCTTTGACATGCACAAAATTTAGCGGAAATCCAACCGGCGATGTAATTAATTGCAATTCGCCCAAAGTATGCTCGGAGGCCTCAGCCACCCGTTGACTGAGTTCCGCCTCAGGTAACTCACGTAACTCAGTCGCCTGCGCTTCAGTGGTAGACCAAACCATAGATACTCGATTGTCCGGCAAAGGCAAAAAAGCCAATACGCCATCGCGCCTGAACCATTGATAGGCAATATGACGATGCGAGTGTTCTGTACTGAAATTAGCAACCAAACCGATTTGCTCATAAGCATGTTTAGAAAACTCAATGCCCGCCTGTTCACGCACCCATGAATTAACGCCATCCGCGCCAACAATCAACGCCGCTTGCAACAAGTTTCCGTCGGCTAGCTGGACATCCACATGAGATTCATGCCAAACGATCGAAGTGCACTGTGCTGGACATACAACCTCGATGTTTCCTGTCGGTGATTCAAGCGCACCCCAGACAGCCGTTTGAAGCTGGCGGTTTTCTGCGATAAACGCTAATTCTGACATGCCAATATCATAGGCATTAAAGTTGAGGTGCGACGCATGGTCATCGCCAAATATCGCCATTTCGCTAACAGGTGAATATCTCGAGCTATCAAGCTTTTGCCAGACATTATGTTCTTGAAGAAATGAAGCGCTTCCCGGACTAATCGCATATACCCGGCTATCCCAGCTCGCATCATCAGGCAGCGGCGCGGGCAAGCGCGATTCCACCAGTGCTATCTTCAATCCACCGTCTTTAAGTGCAACCGCAAGACTTGCACCAACAAGCCCGCCACCAATAATAATAATATCAAATTTCATAGGTATAGATTATACAGACGCTTTGTTGCTGAAGGGAACCGCCGATTAATGCTAAGCGAAATGTCTATTCATTTAACAGATACCCTTCGATGGAATTTAAACATGAGACTGTTTTGAAATAAACTCGTTCATAATTTAAAGTGCGGTTATTCTGCAACGAGGAGTGCATATGCGTACAATTCCAAATAGAATAAGCAAAAAACTAAAAAAAGGAGATAGAGATAGATGCCCCAGAAATTTGACTATATCTGTCTTGGCGCGGGTAGTGGTGGCATTGCTTCTGCTAACCGGGCGGCGATGCACGGCGCTAAAGTTTTGCTCATTGAAGCTCAACAAGTCGGTGGCACCTGCGTTAATGTTGGCTGTGTGCCTAAAAAAGTCATGTGGTACGGCGCTCATGTCGCTGAGGCAGTTCGCCTATTTGCGAAAGATTATGGTCTGGATGTGACCATTAACCAATTTGATTGGAATACGCTAGTAAACAATCGTGAAGCTTATATTGAACGTATTCACGGTTCTTATGCAGATAGTTTAGCAAGTAATGGCGTAACCTTTATCAATGATTTTGGCCGTTTTGTAAATAACCATACCGTCGAAGTCGACGGTGAGCAGTTCAGCGCAAGGCATATTCTAATCGCAACGGGTGGTGCCCCCATTATTCCTGATGTTCCAGGTGCGTCACACGGGATAGATTCTGACGGTTTTTTTGCACTACGTGAACAACCGAAACGCGTGGCCGTAGTCGGAGCAGGTTATATCGCGGTAGAGTTGGCCGGTGTATTGCACGCTTTGGGCAGTGAAACCCATTTATTTGTTCGCAAACATGCACCGCTACGTAAATTTGACCCGATATTGTATGAAACATTAATGGAAAGCATGGCCGCTCATGGCCCGGCACTCCACCCGCACAGCACCCCGAAAACCGTAGACAAGAATCCCGATGGCAGCCTGACTTTGCATCTGGAAAACGGCGAGAATTATACGGTTGATACCTTGATCTGGGCTGTGGGTCGGGCGCCGTCGACGGGCAATATTGGCTTGGAAAGTACAGATGTGCGACTGGATGAAAAAGGATATGTCATCGTTGATAAACAACAAAATACCAGCGCCAAAGGCATCTATTGTGTCGGCGACTGTATGGCTGGCGGCGTAGAACTCACGCCGGTTGCAATTAAAACTGGACGCACTCTGTCCGAGCGCCTATTTAATGGTAAGCCGTATATAAAAATGAATTTCGATCACATTCCAACGGTTGTTTTCAGTCACCCGACTATTGGCACCATGGGCTTAACCGAAGCCGAAGCGCTCTCTCGTTATGGCGATAAAAATGTAAAAATTTACACCTCAAGTTTTACCACTATGTATTCAGCAATCACCAGCCATCGGCAACCTTGCAAAATGAAATTGGTGTGTGCAGGCGCAGATGAGAAAGTGCTAGGCATACACGGTATCGGCCTCGGCATGGATGAAATTCTCCAAGGCTTCGCTGTCGCCATCAAGATGGGTGCTACTAAAGCTGATTTTGATGCAGTAATTGCTATTCACCCGACTAGCGCTGAAGAATTCGTTACCATGCGTTAATGGTTTTAGTTTGAAGAATGGACGCTCATGCCATATTGGGTGTTTTTACAGGAATAAAACGATTATTTAAAAAAATTATGTGGATACAAAAACAAATTAATCTTAAGCCTCGTCCGCGTGGGTTTCATCTGATAGCGGACGAGATCGTACAACAGTTACCCGAGCTAGAAAATCTCAAAATCGGTGTCATTCATCTCTTTTTACTGCATACGTCTGCATCATTAACCCTTAATGAAGACGCAGATCCGACCGTGCGGCAGGATTTTGAAGATTACTTCAATGAGCTAGTCCCTGAGAACGCATCCTATTACCGGCATACCAACGAAGGTAGCGACGACCTTCCCGCACACTTCAAATCCAGCCTATTGGGTAGCAGCTTGACTATCCCCGTTACCAATGGCCGATTGAATATGGGTACATGGCAAGGGATTTATCTTGGTGAGCATCGGAATGAAGGCGGGAGTCGGCGTCTTGTGATCACTTTGAATGGCGAGTAAGAACTAAGTGGTATTAGCTATATGGGCTTATACGCGATTTGATACATTAGGGCTCAAAGCACGACCAAAGCGTACAGTCGGCACACAGTCTGGGCCGAAAACAGGCTTTCAAGTTGTATCGAGATTATTTGGCGCAGTGTCAGATCAGACTTTAGATAACACTAAAGTGTTAAAATTTGTTCACTAAAGGCAAATGATACGATAGATTTTCTTCAATACCTTATCAAAAAGTAGTAAATGTAATTAATAAATAGATTTGACCCTAATAACGACCTTATGGATCCTTATGGATGCAGAGAACTTACAACTTTTGAGAGAAGGAGGTAACCCGATGAACTACATTAATCTAAATGTTGCGCTAGCATTCTCTATTGCACTGGTATCCTTTCCTGCAATGGCCGAGACGCCTACAACGATCGGGTGCACCCCCTCAGAGTCCCCTGCGAATCTGTCGATCCGGGGGGAAACCTGGGCTACCTTAGAGTGTCCACTGCTGGAGAAAAAGGGGCCTCGCAATTTTTTAAATAGATTTGGAGTTGGGGCTACTTTTGCTTATCCCTTTATTCCAGGTACTTGCTTGTCTGGAACGATAGAAGAAGGAACGCTCCAGCTTGATAATGGAAACGAAATTGAATTCGACCCTACAGCAAGCTATACAGAATCAGCGCAGAGGCTATTTCCCGTGCCCAATGATCAAGGCGGCGTTAACTTGTTCGCAAGCTCCATGGATGAGACGCTCCAAGTGGGGACAGCTATGACGGCTTTGCATCTAAAAGGAGAGGATTCTCAGGGGGTGGACTACATATTGAACCTGCTACTCGACGATCATTTCCTGCTAACCCCTAGCGGAGAGGACACAGAGGATTTCCTTATTGTTGGCTCGAGAGGAAGTTACAACGTAAGAGGTCGCTTATCCGGCAAGGGCCAAATTATTAGCGCGGAGCCCTTAGGCATTATGTTCGAGATTGCCGGTCCCGTATGCTTGCGGTAGCTGCGAGCTTGCGCTTTTGGCCGAAACTGTTAAGAATTCTGTTTTCCTTGTTGTTCAAAAAAATTAGCACTTTATGGAAATTTTAAGCTGAATAACGAAATTTCCCAGAAATATTAAGATTTATTTTTTTTGAGTTTTTCAACAGGCTGTCGATACGGCCTAACAGTCGGTTGCTGGCTGATACTGTTGAAAAACCTCGGATGCTACGTTGAGTTGATAAAATTAAAGCTTCACCTTCGACCTCCAGTAAAGGCCAATGCAGGGTAAACAAACGTGTCAACAGGAATTATTTTTGATGTTTGATCTGGAAAGTTTTATTCTCAAATATCCTTTATTAAGAAAGGTCGATATGGGATTGAGCCTGGCCGTCAGCTTTGTTGTGATGTTCACCTGAACCTGCGTACCGTTGGTTTTGCTGGATACATCAACGCTAGTCTGTTCCTCACCACTTATCATTAACCCGTATACGAGACAGACTGGGAAAATTCCGATATCAACAGATATTTGAACTGATGTTGTTGCAATGGCAATTTAACGGGTTGATCAAACGATACTGAATCATTGGCGGGCACTGTCGCTACTGCCCCAGGCGAGCAGATTGTTTACCTGAGTCAGTCAAAAACAGGGCTCGGTTTGTCTATCGAAGTCCGCATCAGCATGAAATCGACAAGGTTCGCGTACGGCAAGGAAGCAGGGTTTTTTTCGATAAGATGATATTGCGCAAATCGACGATTGAAGGATTATTAGCCGAAGCCAGATAGTTTCATCGATTACGACGTGCCAGTTACTGGAGGATTACAGAAAGTATCGATTCCGGTTCTAATGACCGCAATAGCCCAAAACATTAAGCGAACCGTCAGTCAATCGCCAGGTATTTATTGGCTTTTGAGAAAAGGCTTGTCTATCTGTAATGAAATATTGAAAGCACAATTTTATCTAAATTACTTTAGACGCGTCCAACAATTTTTTTCTACATGAGACATGTCGCAGCATAAAACCAACTTTCTCAACGGGCCGTCGAGATTAATTTAGCACGATGCCAGATCAGATGTGAGCCATTACCTATTGACGCTTAAACGGCGCATAGTCCAAATATAACCGCTCAACCTTTTCTCTAGCCCATGGCGTTCTGCGTAGAAATTTCAGGCTGGATTTTATGCTTGGGTCGTGGGTGAAACAGCGTATCGGCACAGCTTCTCCCATGGCTTCCCAGCCGATATGTTCGACCAATTGCGTGACGATCATTTCGAGGGTAATGCCTTCCAATCTGGGTTTCTTGATTATGTTCATGGTGTTATTTTACAGTGAATAGAAGAGAAAATAATGCATGAATCAATCGGCTGCTCCCGTACAATGGCGCACCCATATCTCAGGACGCACACATGATAGACCCTATTCGCCTCGCAAAGCATCTGGCTAAATCTGTTCCTTGCTCTCGTCGTGAGGCCGAGCTTTATATTGTGGGTGGCTGGGTAACCGTTGATGGGCAGGTGGTGGAAGAGCCACAATTTAAAGTGACTCAGCAAAAGGTTGAACTGCACCCTGAAGCCAACCTCGATCCGATTGAACCGGTGACCATCTTGTTTCACCAGCTAACCTCCATAGACAGTAACGTGATAGATGCGCAGCCATTAATTTCTGCTGCAACTCATGTGACAGATGATTATTCAGGCATTCGTTTAATTAAACAACATTTTTCAAGATTGTCACCCTGTACTCCGTTGGAACAAAATGCCGGCGGGTTAGTGGTCTTTACTCAGGATGGGCGAGTGACGCGCAAGTTGACCGAGGATGCCGCCACTATCGAACAAGAATATGTTGTAGAGGTGAGTGGAGAGCTGTCTAACTATGGCCTTGAACAGCTTAATCATGGCATCAAATTTAACGGCCAGCCATTACTCCCAATAAAGGTCAGCTGGCAAAATGAGACCCGACTGCGCTTTGCACTTAAAGGCATCACACCTGGGCAAATTGCTCACATGTGCTTAACCGTTGGGCTAACACTCATATCTATGAAACGCATCCGCATCGGACGCGTTGCTATGTCCAAGCTACAACCTGGTCAATGGCGTTACTTGAAGTCGATGGAACGGTTCTAAACGTATCGATAAGCAGTCGATAATTCGTTATACTAAGCAAGAAACACGTAGTAATTAGTACGTTGAAGAGTATGAAAATACCCCGCGCATTCAAGGCGTGTTTGGTCGGCGCACCGATTAATATTAATAGATCTTGAGTCCATGGCACCATGCCTGATATCACTTTAATTCAAGCACTGCAGAACTCGGCACTCTACGATCACCCGGTCAGTCATTTCGAGGTGATTGAAACTCATATTTCTTGGGTCTTACTCACCGGTGACTATGCCTACAAAATCAAAAAACCTGTCGACCTGGGTTTTTTGAATTTCTCTAACCTGGTAAAACGGCACCATTATTGTTTACAGGAACTGGTACTTAATCGCCGTCTGGCACCACAAATCTACCTGGATGTCATTGCCATTGGTGGTAAACCAGAAGCACCTGTTTTGGGTGCTGAGCCAATCATTGAATATGCCGTCAAAATGCGGCAATTCTCTCAATCAGCCCGACTAGATAATGTGCTGGCAAGCTATGAGCTTAAAGCTGAACATATTGACCAACTAGCCGATAATATCGCAGCATTTCACGAGCAGATTGAAATAGCTGGTAAAGATAGTGATTATGGCAAGCCGGTTAGTGTGCTGGAACCCGTTGAAGAAAATTTCCAGCAAACTTTCACACTGCTCAGTGATGATGGCGATATAAGACAACTTGAATTATTAAAAAACTGGAGCTTGACCCAATACGCGCAATTATCGCCATACATCAAACAGCGTAAAATGGATGGTTTTGTGCGCAATTGTCATGGCGACTTGCATCTCGCCAATATCGCTTTAATTGATGAGAAAATCGTTATTTTCGATTGTATTGAATTTAACGAATCGCTTCGTTGGATAGATGTGATCAGCGAAATTGCCTTTATTACCATGGATTTGATAGACCGTGGACACAGCAGTTATGCTGCACGTTTGCTTGACCGTTACCTGCAGTGTACCGGTGATTATCCTGGCTTGATATTATTCCAGTTCTACCAAGTTTATCGTGCCCTGGTACGCGCAAAAGTGGCGATCATTCGAGCCCATCAATCGCTGCTTCCCAAACATGAAAAAAAACAGGCATTCAAACAATACCAGGAATATGTAATGTTGGCTGAGTCATTTACGCATCAACATCAGCAAACACTTTTTATTACCTATGGTGTTTCTGGCTCTGGGAAAACCACACTGACACAGCCCTTGCTGGAGAAATTTAGCTTAGTCCGCCTGCGCTCGGATGTGGAACGTAAACGTCTTTTTGGATTGCAGGCAGAGGCACGCACGAGTACAGCAAATATTCATAAAATTTACAGTGCAGATGCTAGCCAGCGTACCTTTCACCACCTACTTGTCACAGCAAAAATGTTATGCCAAAGTGGTTTCTCAGTCATTATCGATGCCACTTTTCTTAGACAATCACATCGACAACCTTTTCAGGAACTAGCAAAAGAATTAAATATGCCTTTTGTTATTCTGCAGTTTAATGCTGAAGAGCAGCTGCTTCATCAATGGATAAAAAAACGCGCCCAAGTGGGTACGGATGCTTCAGACGCAACCATCGAAGTGATGCAACACCAATTGACGACGGTGGAACCGCCGTCAGAAAATGAAGCAGATCACCTTATTAGTATTAACAGTGGTGACGAGAACGCTGCTGAAAAATTGGCTGTTGCTGTAAACCGTCTGTAACGATAACTCTTTAACTTGCATATTTGCTACATCTGCAGAATTTCAGAGTTCATCTGTTGGGGCTTCAGGTAGAATACAGAGACTGGCTAATGTATTATTTGACGCCGATGGAACAGTTTTAAATGCATCGGTGAATTAACCAGGAATTCGCTATACTGAACGGGAACACTCGGCAATTTTTACTAGTCACAAAAATGCAACCACTAGAGGAGCACTACCATGGCTAAAGGTCAGCAACGAAAGACTAAAGAAGCGAAAAAACCTAAAAAGGAAACACCACCGTCTAAAGTGGCAAGCTTGGTTGGAGAGGAAATGATACCTGTAATAGCAACAAAATAGAATAATACAACGATACAGCCTTTTTATTTAAAGTTAATGACCATAGAAAGCTATTGGAATAATTCTCAAATTATCCAATGGACACAATACCTACTAGACAGCTATGCGTTGCTAGTAAAGCAAGAACTTATCTCGCGCGATGGCACGCAGCTTGATCAAGCTGAGCGTTTATTCAACAGCCCGCTTGTTGTGGCGTCGCATGGCTTACAAGACGACCCGGTGCTGAATTATGGTAATCAAACGGCATTGGATTTGTGGGAAATGGGCTGGGATACGTTTACGCAAAAACCTTCACGCTTAACGGCTGAGCCAATTAATCGTGAAGAACGAGCACGTATGTTGCAGCAAGCGCGAACTGAAGGGTGCGTTACAGATTATCGTGGAGTAAGGGTTTCCCGAACAGGGAAACGGTTCTTAGTAGAACAAGCGACCATTTGGAGTATTCATAGTCCCGATGGCACAGCGCTCGGTCAAGGCGCTACGTTTACTGCATGGAAATTCCTATAAAAGATATTGTTTAACATTGCTGCACCGAAAGTAGATTATGGCTCGTAGTCGGCTCAAGAAAAGTATGGCTTTTATTTTCTTGGTTTATGTTCATCATGTCTAGTCATCGTAATCGTTATTATGATCGTCGTCGTCATGTTCACGCGAACGATAGTGTCTTAAATGAGGGTGGTCTTGAGAAAACGACACTTCCCAATTGTTGGATTTTCCGCGACGATCCATGTGTACGGTATAGATTTTCCCATCCATATCAATGAATGGTATGACTAAAATTCCCTTTTTCATATCCACCGTAGAAATACACTCTGTTACAGATTCTGTTACGATTCTATCTGAGAAGCAACTTTCAACATCAACAGTAACCGAATCTACGAAAGGATTACCACTACTATCTATTGGATGCACAGTGACAATCGCATGACCATGCTTGACTATGATATCTGTTGCTGTACCTAATAAATCGGTGACGTCGTTACCTTGCGGATCATATAACCGCGTCGCAGGACACTGATTCAACTGGCCAATATGCACATCTTTAACCACTAGACTTCTGTCAGCAATAAAAACTTATCGCGTTTGACCGCAATACTTTCAGCGAAAGCTGAACTTACAACAAAAAGTAAAAATAATGCTGAGATTCTTATAAAGAAATTCCTTTGAACCAACATTCCAGGCCCCTCTAATTTAACAATTATTATTGACAGTTAAGGCTTATTTTATTTTTATATATCCTGAAAAAGATACCAGAATACCAATTGTCTACCAGGATTAGGGTTCATTTACTGTGACAACGTCACTACGTAACTGACAAAAAAATGCTCAAGACCCTTTATTATATTGGTGTCAAATAGTTAAAAAAAACAATAAAGTAAATTGTAAAGAAGGTGAGTGAGCAAAGCACAACATTTTCTATTTGAGAAATTCTAGCTAAACAACGATAAAATACAGTTAAAATTAGGGCCTATCCAATCAACACATTGATTAATGTCCCTTACCTATTTTGACCACAATGCCACGACACCTGTCGATGATGCCGTATTTGAGGCCATGCTGCCTTACTTCAAGGATTCATTCGGCAATGCGTCTAGCCTCCATGCTAACGGCATTATCGCTCGTCGTGCGATTGATAAAGCTCGTGAACAAGTGGCTGCTGCTGTTGGTGTACAGCCTATTCAAGTAATTTTCACCAGTGGCGGTTCAGAGGCCAATAATTTATTTATTCGCGGTGCTGCGGACAATCGCAAGCCTGCAAATATTTTTGTCGGCGCCATTGAGCATCCATGCGTATTACGCCCGACGCAGGAACTCGCGCGTAGAACGAGTGAACGCTGGGTGATGAAGAAATTAGGTGTCGATAATCTGGGAAAAGTGGATGTGGTCGCTACCAATGATGTGATGACGCAACAAAAACCAGACCTGGTATCCGTCATGTTGGCAAATAATGAAACCGGTGTGATTCAAGATGTCGCCGCTATTGCGGAAATCGCACGATCACATGAGGCATGGATGCACACAGATGCTGTTCAAGGATTAGGCAAAATTCCGTTGGATTTTTCTGAGCTTAAGGTTCATGCGATGACAATCTCTAGTCATAAGGTTTACGGCCCAAAAGGTGCCGCCGCATTAATCGTCGACAAACGATTGTTATTAAAACCGTTAATTTATGGCGGTGGTCATGAAAATGGCATGCGTTCCGGCACAGAAAATGTACCGTCAATTGTCGGTTTTGGTGTGGCTTGTGAACAGGCTAAATCTCGTACGGAAGAAACCGTAAAGCATGTCAGCCAATTGCGCGACTACCTGGAAGCTGGGCTACAAGCTATGGATGCAACCATCTTTGGCTTAGGCGCAACACGTATTCCTAACACCTGTTATTTTGCATTACCTGATATTGAAGGCGACACCTTGGTTATTCGATTAGATAAAGCTGGGTTTGCGGTAGCCAGTGGTGCGGCATGTTCAAGTGTTAAACCGGGGCAAAGCCATGTGCTGGAAGCGATGGGCGTTAACCCCATGTTGGCGCGTTGTGCGGTGCGTGTTAGTTTGGGTGGTTCCAATACGTTGTCACAAGTGGAAAGCTTTCTTGAGCAAACGAAACGTATTGTTGCAGAATTAAAAAGCATGAATAGCGTTACAATATAGTGATCATCAATCAGCCGTCCAACAATGACTAACAATAAACCCCAGAAAGCCACTAAAGCCATTATTCTCAGTGCTGGACAAGGCCGTCGATTATTGCCTTTAACAGAGAATATGCCAAAATGCTTGCTGCCGGTTTCAGACAAGCCTGTCATTGAATGGCAAATTGATGCCTTATTGGCTGTTGGTATTGACCACATCACCATTGTCACTGGTTTTCAGGTAGGTTTGGTGGAAGTGCTCCTAGAGCAACGCTACGCGGACTACCCCGACATCAATATTCTGTTCAATCCATTCTATGAAGTCGCAGATAATCTTGCCAGTTGCTGGATTGCACGTCATCTAATGGACGGTGATTTTCTACTGATGAATGGTGATACGGTGATTGAGCCCACACTCATTGCACAAGTGTTAAATTCCAAGTCCGCTCCCATTACGCTGAGCGTGGATTACAAAGAAACTTATGATTCCGATGACATGAAAGTCCAAACCGATGCGAACGGTTGGGTTAAGCAAGTCAGCAAAATAATCCCACCCGAGCAAATTGATGCGGAATCTATTGGGCTAACATATTTCCGTGAGCAAGGCGCGCTACACTTTCGTGAGGCTGTTGAAACTGCGCTTCGTCATCCAGCGGAACTAAAATCTTGGTATCTTTCGATTATTGACAGATTGGCTGACAAACAACTGGTTAACACCTGCTCTGTTGCTGGCTATCGCTGGTGTGAGATTGATTTTATTGAGGACTTGGCAAAAGCGGGTGTCGTTTTCTCGGAGAAATAACCGCAGAATTATTGGCATTATTTAACTAACATTATGAGTGTTTATATGGAAAATAGTGGAAATCCAGTCTTCAACGGCACCATGCGTAAATTTGGTGCGCCACAGAGCATTATTCGCCAATACAAGCATTGGAGTGTTTTGTTACGTCCAGCACAAGTCACATTAGGCGCGATGGTTTTAGTGGCACATGAACCGGCTCATGCGTTTTCAGAACTCAGTCCAGAAAGCTTCACGGAATTACATCAAGTCACCACACATATTGAAGCTGCCTTGGCAAAAGCTTTTAATAATGACAAATTAAACTATCTCATGTTGATGATGGTTGATCCTGATGTACATTTCCATGTTATTCCCCGCTATGCCGGAACAAAACAATTTGGAGGTATAGAGTTCATTGATGCAGGTTGGCCTGCTGTTCCGAATCTCGGTCACGTGAATAAAACCGACGCGACAACTAATCAACTCATCATGGACCAACTTACATCCTGTTGGTCTTAAATAAAAAAATGACTGATACAACATCTGTAATTCCACAAGAATTTTCCGTACGTGAAGCTTTTGATCTTGTACGTGATTTGATGACACCCGACCCTAGGATTTACTGGGCTGATTTTCTTTTTCATATCACACTGGGTTGGGTAGCTTTTTTCGTCGCACTAACTTCGCCATTTTTTTCAATTTGGCAGTTGCTCGCCTTTTTTGTTGCCGTATTGGCGCTTTATCGTTCGACAATTTTTGTTCACGAACTGGCACATTTGAAAAAAGGCACTTTTCAGAAATTCCGTATCATTTGGAATATTTTATGCGGTATCCCGATGATGATCCCTTCTTTTACCTATGATGGTGTGCACAATGACCACCATAAGCCTGATGTTTATGGCACAGATGCAGACGGAGAATATGTGCCTTTCGCAACAAAAAATCCCATAGAAATGGTGGGATACGTGCTGCTGTCAATCCTACTGCCTGGGTTATTAGTCATTCGTTTTTTATTACTTACGCCCTTGTCTTATCTGTTTCCGTCGTTACGAAAATTTGTTTGGGAACGCGCTTCGTCATTGACCATCGACCCAAACTATAAACGAGCAGATGACGCTATTCGTAATGACCATAACTGGCAACAACAGGAATCTGCAGCCTTCTTTTTCGTAGCACTCGTTATCAGTTGCGTTTTATTGGGTGTTTTATCCAGCGATGTGTTGATCCTTTGGTATCTCATCGTGCTTACAATTTCCTTACTCAATTCACTGCGCACACTAGCCGCCCATGCCTACCGCAACCCCGGCCAGGAAAGGATGTCATTCACAGAGCAATACCTTGACTCGATTAACATCCCCGGCAATAAGTTCATCACTGAATTATGGGCGCCGGTTGGTCTACGTTATCATGCAACACATCACCTATTTATGAGTATGCCTTATCATAACCTGGGCAAGGCACAAGATCGCTTAGTCAATGGGCTTAGCGACAACACCTTGTATTTAACCACCATACGCTACGGTTTAAAAGACGCGTTAAAGCGAATTTGGCATGAATCGTCAACTTATCAATCAAAATAATCAACGCTTCACTTTCGGCACAATAACCATTGGATAATAACAACAATATCATCCAGCTTGTGCTGCTGCGTCACGGCCAAAGCGTCTGGAATCGAGATAAAGTGTTCACTGGCTGGAGCGATGTTGAGCTAAGCCCCAAAGGTCGGCAAGAAGCTGAACAGGCGGGTAAAATGCTGAAGGATGCAGGTTTTTACTTTGACCTCTGTTTCACCTCCATGCTTAAACGCGCCATTCAAACACAGCAAATCGCCACGCAAGTCATGGGACAAAACGACTTGCCGATCCAGCGTGACTGGCGTTTAAATGAGCGTCATTATGGCGCGTTAGAAGGTGTCCCGCATTGGGATGCCATCTCACAATTTGGTTTGTGGCCTATTTTAATGAGTCAAGTGAAATTCACCACGCCGCCACCTGCACTTGATGCAACTGATCCGCGCTTTCCGGGTAATCAAGATCGTTATTCCGCCATTAATCCGGGTGAGCTACCTCTTACTGAAAGTATGGAACATACCCATGCGCGCATACAACCCTATTGGCATGAAACTATTGCGCCAGAAATACGGGCAGGCAAGCGAATTCTTATTGTTTCTCACAACAATATCTTGCGCACATTAATGATGCATCTGGATAACCTATCCAAAAAGCAAGTGATGAAACTATCACTGGCCACCGCCAAACCTGTGGTCTATGAACTTGACAGTGAACTTAAGGGCATCAGGCATTACAACTTATAATGCTGCAATGTCATCATGACGAAGATTTACAGTTTCACACCCATAGCCGATAAAAATTCTGAGATCTTAATTCTTGGCAGTATGCCAGGTTGCGCATCGTTGGAAGCCAATCAATACTACGCACACAAACGCAATGCTTTTTGGCGGATTATGGCGGAATTATTGCAAATGGATCCTACTCTTGGCTATGAAGCAAGAGTTCTCGCGCTCAAATCAGCACACATTGCTCTTTGGGATGTGCTTCATTCTTGTAAACGAGAAGGAAGCTTAGATAGCCGCATTGAAACAGACACATTAGTCGCCAACGACTTCCAGCATTTTTTTTATGTGCATAAAAAAATCAAACGTGTGTTTTTCAATGGCACAAAAGCCGAGACTTGCTTCAAACAACAGGTATTTGAAGAACACGACTTCAACGCTTTATCCTTCACTCGTCTACCCTCAACTAGCCCCGCCCACGCGGCAAAATCTTTTGAACACAAACTTGCCGCATGGCGATTGATACTTGACGGCAAAGATCTGATGAGTTCTACTTAAGAATATAGCGTGTACAAATAATTATTAACTTAGAGGAGTTAACATGATGAAAAAAATTATCGTTATTCCCGCAATTATTTTTGGTTGTGGGTACATTTATTTAATGTATCAATATTTCTAAGAAATCGTCACTAAAGATTGTTCTCTTGCAGTAACCATTCAACAGTTCATAGTGCAATGCTTAGATAGTTAAGCTGATACATCCAAATACCCAAAGTATTCCGAATTGAGCATTGCCATTGTTGTGGTAAGACATTCCAGAAGATAACGAAGCTTCGTGGCGACAAATCTTTAGTCAGCGCGTACATAATCTGCAAGAATGTTTTTACTTGCTGAGTGCGGTGCTGGTAACGAGTACCCTGTTAGCAGCTATACTCTTCCATCTGCCGATTGAACTCATTGAGAAGAAAATGCCGTGAGAGAGTCTCTGAGTGTTTACACAAAAGGATTGTCAATCTTTTGGGGTGGTATCTATGGGTTAACTCCATAACGGTGTTTCTTTTGCCGACACTTTTACTTTGGCATCGTGCCTGAGTCTATGTATATAAATTCCACACCGTTGATTCATATGAACAATTTTTCGACTGGTTATCCACGCAAGAATTGACTATTATGACCAACCGTCATATTGGAATTTCACTGCGGTTCTTGCGCCACTGATGGTATCAATGGTTAGTTCAGCTTCTCAGTATGCTTCAGTGGGATAACATAATCTGAATTCTAGACAGTTCGGCGTTTAAATTCCAGAAACTGGTGCATATTGGAGCTAGCCACTTATATTAAGCGCTTCCTTCTCCTTTGACCAACGTTTTACTTCTTTTTCAAAACAAACTTCCAGAGAGTCTGTCAGCGCACTAAGGGGGTCTCCGCCCTGATAATTAAAGCGTATAGAAATGTGATCACCTGCGGCAACTGCAAGTGGTGTAGGTAGCGGCAGAACTATGTAGTGAGTGTGCCAATCAACCGTACTACCTGTCGCAAAATTAATAGCTAGAATATTTTTGGTAATTAATCGTAAGGCATTAAGTTCACCGTTCTTTGCAATGACGACTTTCCCATCCCAACAACAAGTTTGGCTAAATGGTTCAGTGTAAGACAACATTTGAAAAATTTCGGGATCTGCAAGACATTTGCTTCGTTCCTGAATTGAACACGGGTCTTGGAATAAAATAGTCGGTGCGTAAAAACCTTCAAAATTAAAGTCTTGCTGTATTGGTTGAATCGCTTGAATACTGGCTTCGGGCACAAAAACAGGTAACAGCCCACCGAATTTTTCTAGATAACGTTTTTTAAATGAATTAATAACAGACAGCTGTTTTTCGCGTAGCAAACCTGTGTGCAGCATTTCACAGATCACCACGTCGATGGGTTCTGGTGGTAAATAATGTAAGGCATCTGCTTGGATAACCTCAATTTTCTCTCCATTGATGTTTTTGGAAAGAAAGTTACGCGCCGCGTCCACCAGCTCTGGGTTACGCTCCACACAAAAAACTTTTTGAGCTTTTTGGGCAGCAAAGAAAGATTGCACACCTGTGCCACCACCTAGTTCTAATACCTTATCACCGGGCTTTACCACCATATTAATGGCTGCTTTAAAACCTTTCATCCGAACCCCGTCATTCAACATATTATGGTGGTAGTGCAGCGGAATGAACTGGCCGAGTTCTAAACTTTCAAATTTATTTCGCATATTAACTCCCTAAGGGTATGTGATTGGCGTCGTATATGCTTATATTAAGCAAAAATTATGCCGCCACGCTAAAAACTACTCACTCTCAAGAATTGCGATTATTTATTTGATTTTTATCACTGACAAGCAGCGTAAAATAGGCAAAGGTTGCCGCTCGTTATTAATCAAGCTGGCAAAGATTGCCGCTCAATAACTAATTTCCCAAATAAGCCGTCACCTGAATTTCAATTTTCATTCGTGGATCAGACAAACCAACGGTTATCATCATTGCGGCGGGTCTAACATCACCAAAATATTGACGCATCACCGGCCAGCATTTCTCAAAGTCATCTGCATCGGGTAAAGCATAGGTTACACGAACAACATCTTTCAAGCTTGAGCCCGCTTCTTTAAGCGCCATTTCAATATTCTGGAAACACTGCTCTGTTTGCACTAATAAGTCATCTGAAATAGTCATCTGACTGTAATCGAATCCCGTTGTACCGGAAACCATTACCCAGTCGCCTGCAACAACTGCACGTGAATACCCGATTTGCTGCTCGAATGTAGATCCTGAACTTATTAACTGACGTGGCATGAATTACTCCTTATGTTTTAAAACACCAATTTGCTTTATTAAGCTTGTCCCTATCACGGGAGAAAAGTCGTTCATTATGTTATCGGAAGCAGAATATCGTCAACCCAAAGAACCAGACCATTAATTAAACATGCAATTCGATGCGGAGTCATACCTGCATCAATGCGATTTCGCGCTATCACATCCATTTTTGTCGATAACTGGCTCGGAAATTGAATACTTAAAGCTCAGGTGGCGTTGTTTGCGAAGTATCCGTGTACGCAACACACCATAAAAAATCTCGCCGCGAGAGTTCGCTTAAGATGCTGCCGCCTCAGTCGTTGGAGTTGCCACATTGCCAACAATAGTTATGACTTAATGTTTATCAAAAGTTATTTGATTTTTGTCAGTGTACTAATTAGCTCATGACACTTATCAAGTGCCGTAAAATAAATAGAGAACATTGACGCAAGACCATTTATACAACATATTCATTAGAGTGCTCGATAGAGTTAAACAAATATCGAAGTTGTTATATATAATACACGGCCGATTACACGCAAATTCGACTTGAAACGTAAAAATATACCTTTAATTCAATTGAGTGGCCAAAAACAACCTACTTGAGTTCAATATATCAAGCTAATAACTTTTTCGCCGATATTAACTCTTAGCGCTCAGTTTATCCGGTCGAAAGTTGCGCTATTAGCGTACTCGTATATATGAATAAACTGGCTTTTGGAAGCTAATATCATTTAAATTTCAAATAAATAACATGTCAACAATACAGTTTCAGAAATCTCGGTCAGAACTTAAAATGCTAAGAAAACTTGTTGAAACCTCATGCCCTTCAATTACAGAATTAACACAGTTAAAAGCAGATTTAAAACCTCAAGATATTTTCTTTAGGGAGAAATCGATACTGTTAGACTCCGCGATATATACGCAAAAGAAAGACGAATAAACGGGTTAATTCACCTTAAGGGAGTCCCGAATAATTCATGAATCAATGTCTGGCAGCTAAAATCATCCACATTATTGTTGTAAATTTTGTCAATAGCTAGGAGTCTGTCCGAGAATAGAATGATCTACTGCGGAAAAGCAATTTTGGCTAGAATTAATCGGTACTTTCTTAATAATTGTAATAATCATCTAATTTTCATGTTTCTTTATCGGTTGGGTGCGTTCTGTTGACAAGCGCGAGCTAGTCGGTGAAACTTCCGGCATCACCCCAGGTCTTTCGACAAAACGGAGAGGAACATAGAATGAAGTTCCAGGCAATTCTGTCCACCAGTATTATTTTATGTGCCGCTGTTTTTCTGTTCAGTGGTTGTGCAACCTATAAGACTATTTCCGCCGCAAAATATGGTAGTTCAAGTCCTCTGATCTATAGTGGTACACGACTCGACATCCATGCAATCTCTGATAATCGCTACCAGCTGAAGAAGTTTGGCGTAGCGCCCCCTAAATACCCGCTGCTCGATTTACCTGCAAGCTTTGTGCTTGACACGCTAATTCTTCCTATGACCGTATCATCAGTCATATCTGAGGAATTGGGGCTTTAAAAAATCAGGTGCAATGCACTTTGCTTATTGGCGCCCTACGAGCTGAGCACAATAATTATCTAAAATCGAACGGTTCCCTTTTTATTGTTAATGAACAGGTTTGGTTCTTGCAACGATCTGCTATACCTAAACCCCAAGAATTAGCATGTTACCCACTAAACCAAGTAGGAATCCAGCGACAGCACCCAGCGCCGGCATACCTTGATTTTTGAGTTTCGAGTCAGGAGCGATATCTTGGAAGACCAAATACAAAATTCCAGCACTGGCGAATAACATTAACGCCCCCATAAGCTCTTGCTGTTGCGCCAATAGGTAATATCCTGTCGCAGCGCAAATGGGCCCCACTAAAGCTAAGCCGCTAAATGCCAAGATGATTTGATTTGGAAGCAACTTGGAACTTTTACTCAATTCTTCGTAAGCATTGAACCCTTCAGGCAAGTTTTGTAACACCATCAGCAACGCGAGTAACAAACCAGTACTCTGTCCAGCAGCAAATGCCGCACCAAGAGCGATGGCCTCTGGAATGAAATCGGAGAGCATGGCTACCAACTGACCAGCGGAACTCTTAAGCTGACTCAAATAATTGTCTAACAAGTAGAAGGAAACGCCGCCTGCAGCGAAGCACAACGCAGCAGGTATCGGAGGCAGCTTGCTAGTGCCTTCTGGTACTAATACCAAAGCTACAGCAGAGATAAGGGCACCACCGCCGAAAGCGACAATAAAATGACGCCATGAGGTTCCTAGAATTGATGGACGAACGAGGTCCAGCCTTGCGAATAGTGCGCCAGTGGGCATCGCCGCACCTGCGAGCAGAGATAAGAAAATTATGGAAGCAATTTCAGGCATGCGATTTTAGGTTTAACGCCGCCAGCAGGGGCACGAAAACAAGCGTGAAACGGCGGTTTTTGTGCTCCTCTGACTAGTTTTGTGTACGCCCAGCTTGGGCATGAACTAATGTGGTGAATGTCCTTTGTAGGAAGATCGCCATCCAAAGTGATTTATGTCGCTATTAGATGCTAACTACTAGCAAATGGCAAGGGCCAACCCGCGAGGGAGGGTCTGGAAGAAGCTGTTAGTATAACTGCGAGCTGATGAACAGGAACATCATAAGAGGCGTAGGCTGAAGACGAAATGGCACAAAACGTCGAAACCATGTGATCATACGCTCACCGTAAATGATGCAGCAGCGTGGTAATCGTTCATATTCTTATCTGGGGAGATCTGCTTGACAAGCGGTTGATATAAAAACCAGTGAGGCACTGGAATATAAATGCTGATGAAACTAAGTGTTCGAGTTCAATCGGCCGTTGCGTGAGGCATTACCAGCAAAGACCCATAGCGTAGCTCGAAAACCCCAGGAATACAGCAAGCATTATCCAATGCTTATCTAAAATCTCAGGGACTGTATGCGTTACGCGATGGATGGATCAAGCTTCACCATTCCAAGTGAAACGCACTGTGCGGAGACGCATGCAGGGTGTTGTGGGGGCTGAGGATTAGAGACCATTGGCTACCTGATTAGTTGCCGTGTTTACTCACAATATGAGAACACTTTTGTGGGCCAGGTTTTAAACTTTCCTTTGTATTTTTTCATTAACTTATCAAAATGTGGATAATGAAGCGCTATTACTGATTTGTTGCCTTCACCAAACCAACCATAAGTAGTGTTCATAAGTTGACCAAGGCGAGAATTGATAAACCTTGTATCAATTGTTCCTTTTAATGCGTCGTAAGCTATGAAATCTAGTTGTTGGACAATCCTGCTGTTTGCCCCATTATCATCAGGGCCTTCACTAAACAGGTATTCAAATTCAATTTGTTGATTGCTTGATGAATGAAAGTATCCATGTTTAGCGCCAGAAGGTTCTGAGCTATTCAAAAATATTCTCTTCCATTCACTAAGGTCATTTTCTTCAAGGTTGTCGAAGAAAATATCTAAAAGCTTTAATGAATTCTCTAAGCGCCTTTGTCTTGGCTTACTATATAAGTTCTTAGAGCTAAACTACCACCAATAAGAAGGATAACAAACTTTACCCATTCCCTTATTTCTTCTGGAGACATATATTAAACTTCCATTGTTTGAGGCAACTAACAGTATGTTTATGAGAATTCCTTGTTCTTTTATTCAACTATTCAGAAAAAGGATAACACGCTATTTTAGCTTTATAAATTCCACTCGCTTAAGGAACCAAGAAAAGCATTCCTGGATTCAATCCAGCACTTTTTATTTTAGTGCTCTCTACATTTAATTTGCAAAAGAACATGACATTACTATCTCTGTACTTTGAACCTTAAGCCAATAAATCAATTATCCATTTTAATACCCATTTTCACCAAACAAGCTTGCGATTTTGGCAATGAAAACACTTTACTTTCACCCCATGCACCCCATGAGTCGTCGGAAAAGGTGGCGTTGTTATTATTACAGTCGGGGTAAGTTTGTTTGAGGGCGCAGAGGCGGTGGTGTTCGTTAATATAGGTGTCGCTTTCATTGACATAGCGCTCTCTATGAGCGCGTACTTTTCTCTCTTTTTTATAACCGCCAACGAGGCTAATCAACCCGCCTGAGGCGTCTTTAGCTATGGGTTTCAGATTAATGCTTAGTTCGTTGTAGTGTTGGAAAATTTCGTCGATTGTTGCATAAAAACTGGTAGAAAATCCCGTGCCATGCGCTGTTAAATATTGCCATGCAATAGTGCGGCAAAGTTGTGCGCTATGGCTGACTTGAGCACTACTCAGTGCCCTGTTGACGAGGTCGGAGTGATTGCCGGGCATGGGCAGGAAATGTACTTGGGGTTTTATGTGTTGCGGGTTTAGGCTGTCTGGGTTGCCATTTTTGCCGTGCTGGCTTTGAGGAGCTAAGAGTTTTACTTTATTTCTGTCGAGTGGTTGAAAGTTTGAGCGGTTGTCATCCATGGCTAAGATGGCCAGGTAATTCTGCACATTAGGCGGAATTGTTTTGGTGTCAAAGGTTTCAGGCGTGAGGCCGCCGGGAACAGGATCAACGGCAAGAATATTAATGTTGATGGTGTCTTCAAACACCTCAAAAAGTTTGTTGGCCATTTTCAAACAAGTTACCGCCCCTCTGCTCCAACCGACGATATTGATGGTATCAATGGGTTGCTCGGTTTCCCACTTTAGATGTGTTATCAGCCAGACAACCTTATAGACATTGTCGTCCCACCCATTCCCTAGTGTCCGTCCCGTTGCTTGATAGGGTTGGGGTGTGTTGCCCATAAAATCGTCTTGAAACTCACTGCTTTGCTGCTCACCCATAATCCAGTACTTTTTCCCGCCCGTTGGAATAAGGCGGGTATTGGATTGATGAGACTTGCCTGAATTTTTTTCTGAATTAAAAATTGGGTTGTATTTACCCGGATGGGCGTGGCTCACGCCACTTTGAGATACTTCAGCGGAGACTTCATCAGAACCAGGACCTTCACAGATAATATATGATGGGTGAGGTGATTCAAGTTGAAAGGGAAGTGGTGTTTCAGCGGTGCGTTCACCTGTCTGGACAATACGCGCTTCATTACCAAGCATTGCGCCACTCAACATGGTGATTAGCTCATTTGGATCTTTATCTCGGTGAAAATCGGTGCCGTGGTTAAAAACGGTAAAAACATTGGATGGCATCATCATCTCCTGAGCATCTAGATTCAATCAACAAATGCTGCAATCATAGGTTATCTGTCCTCCAGTAGCGACTTGGTTTTTCCTCCGTGGCCATGATGACGATGGTCAGTTATGACTTCAGCCATCTAATTCTGGGTCTTGGAATAAGTATGCCAATCTTGATTCCCCCAATCAGGGTGCTGTTATTGATCTGACTATGGTCTAACGCGAGTCAATTATCTGAAAATTTCTTTTATAGCAGTTATCAATACTTTGGGGTCATGAATTGAATCATAGATTTGCGTCTCGCGCTTTCCGGTATTAAAAAGCCCATAAACTGCTTTTTGAGCACTACGTACTGAATATTCAACGGTGAAAACACATTCTTTCGGTAATTCAGCAAACTGTCCAAGAAATGCAAAATTAGTGGCTCCAACAGGTAAAACATCAGGACGATCGCCAAGCATACGTGGCATAAACAGACTGTCAATAAACGGCATAGAGACCGGGATGCAATTTATCTTTTTTGAATCTGAAATCGGTTTCATGATGTCTTGAATCTTCAGATGATGCCAAAGCTCTTCCAGAATTTCTTCGCCATTACATTCGGACATTTTCTTCTTGGTATGATTGCCTTCCCTATCAGGATACAAGCCATAACCCCAAAAGACGTTTACTTCGTCAGGTTGGTTTGGAAAATGCGGTTGGCGTGCGATGACGATGGACATTAACCAATTTGAATCTGTGATTGTCACTAAACCGCCCGTCCCATCATCATTGCCGGTGAATTGCTCCATATAGTCGAGAAAGGTCGTATCATTCAATGTCGCAGTAAATGAATACCATTTGTGTGAATCGATATCATCACTAAATATGCCAGGATTACCAAACGCTTTATTTTTCTTGGCAATTTTTTCCCAGAGCATCCAACTACCAGAAGAAGACTTGTCTTTTAATACCGGGGCTTTTTCCCATGACCCATTATCCGTACTTTCGGTAATCGAGCCATTGGTTATAAAAACATAGTCATGCTTACGAAGGTTAATCTTATCGTCAGCACCATTTTTATCCGTGACATACAAAACCGTTGCAGTTTTCTCTTCCGACGAGAAATTGAAATCTATATCGGTTACTTGTACGCGTAAATGAAAATTCACTCCTTGTTCTTGCAAATATCTTTGTAACGGAACGATGACAGAGTGATATTGATTGTATTTTGTTCGCATAACACCACCCAGTCGTTTAAGCCCACTGACTAAATGAATAAAACGTCGCATGTAACGCCTCATTTCAGCAAGCGAGCTCCACCTCTGGAATGCAAACATGGTTGTCCAGATATACCAAAAATTAGTTACAAAAAATTTCTGGTCAAACCAATCTTCAATTTTTTTACAGCCTAGCGAGTTTTCTGAAACAAATGACAGTTTTAATAAATCAATTTTGTGTTTAAAAGAAAGCCCAAAAGTTGACACGTCCACCTTTTTGCCATCTTTAAGTAATCTGGCATGGGAATTAGAAACAAACTGCTGACTAAAAGCAAAAGATTCATCCTTGACAGAAAAACTGGGGTCGTCATACGAAGGAATATTAGACAACAAGTCCCAATAACATGCATAGTGTGCTTCATGCATTCTGCCGCCACGTACGATAAAGCCAGTGTCTGCATCACCGGCGCCATCACAAGCACCGCCAACGATATTATCTTGCTCTAGAATATGAATATTTTTACCAGAAACACCTGCATCTTTAATAAGGTAGGTGGCGCATGCTAATGATGCAATGCCACTGCCGATCAGATACACATTTGAGTTCTCAGGGTTATTATTTTTCATTGTTTAAGGAGGAGGTAATTGCCACCAATCAGCAACGACTTTACCAACCGCAGGGTTTACCAGATAGCCGTAAGAACGATGACAATTCAACCCTTCTTCATTGCGAAAAAAATTATAAATTCCTTCACAGTGATCCTCAATAGACTCTATAACCCCCAAATCCAACATAGAGTTAAAATCATCAGAAAAAATTCTGTCTAATGCAGTCACATCTCCAGTCGAAGAAATATTGATCCAATGCCGAATATCGGTAGGGTATTTATTGATGCCTGTTTTATCATGTCCCATTAATCTACGTTGCACATAGTTCATTCCTAATGGACTTCCTATGGTTAAAAACAGATCGATCTTGCCAGGTAAGTGTTCCAAATGCGACAGTTCCCATAATGTATCGTAGGCAATAACAGAACCTAGGCTATGGCCGATAAGCATTACTTTGTCATTGTTGGCCAACATTGGACGCAATGTTTGTTTTAATAATTCACGAATATCGTAAGCAATATTGTCCCAATTCTGAAAATAACGTTTAGTTTCTATCGCCGTCGAACGAAGTTGTTCGGGCATCAATTGAAGCAGAAAAGGCAGATGATCGACAATATTGTAAAGTAAGCGATCAATCTTAATATGCCATGAATTGGCATCCTTGATATCTTGCTCAGTAGGCCCATGTTGATTAATCAAGGCGTCAACCCATGGTAAATCACGGGAAATATCTTTATATGCATGATAATAGAGGTGATTCCATGCGATAAATTTAAAACTTGCAGCATGACCACCTAAATGGTCAACAACATCTGGATCAGCACGCCGCACGCCTTCCAATAAAGTGCGCCATAAAAGCTTTCGATGTTGATCTTCCGGTGGCTTGGGGTTCTTCCCTGGTACAAAAATGATATGTCTTTGATTCATTAAATAACCGTCCGCTATTTATAGCTGTTTTTTCCTTTATCTATGATATAACTAAAAATTAGCTGATACATTGCTAATAAAGAAAAGTATTTTACAAATGACAAGTACTCGGAACAGGATATTAATTCTTGGACACGGTGAAATGGGTCAAGCCATGGCGCACCTCCTCAAAGAACAGCAAGTAGATATCTGGGAAAAATTTCCTCTGGATAATTTTCAATCAGTCATTCTTGAGGATGCCGCAAGCCATGCTGATATTGTATTATTTTGCTTACCCGTCAACCCTCACCGAGAAATCGTAGAACAAATTGCGCCGTATCTTAGAAAGAGCTGTGTTTGCGTGAGTATTGCCAAAGGTCTGGATGAGGCAGGCCGCACAGCTGCACAAATCTTTGCCGAAAACCTTCCGTTTCATCAAGCCTATGCGCTACTTTATGGGCCAATGATTTCCGAAGAAATACGGGCTGGCCGTTATGCATTTGCACAGCTCGGTAGTAATGATGCCGGTGCTGATCATAAATTACGCACGTGTTTCCACGGTAGCCATCTCTATATTGAGCAAACTTCGGATATCACAGGAATCAGCTGGTCAGTCATTCTAAAAAACGTCTACGCGCTATTGTTTGGCTTAGCTGATGAATTAGAGCTGGGTGACAATATGCGTGGTTATCTCGCCGTCGCTGCTTTACGAGAGCTCAACCAGATTGTTTGTGAAATGGGAGGGCAGGTTAATAGTTCTTATCATTTGGCAGGTCTCGGCGATTTAATCACCACAGCCACTAGTGAGGACTCTCATCATCACGAGCTGGGACGTAAACTGGCAAGAGGAGAAACCCTGGGAATTGTGGGGGAAGGCATTCATACACTTAAAATGGTCAATCGCCATCAGCTATTTACCATCGCAGACTATCCACTGTTTAAACTAACTGATGAAATTATTCAACAACCGCAAGAAATAAAGAAAAGGTTCAGTGAGTATTTAAAACAAGTCTATTTATACTAATGCTATTGGGTTATCTTCACGAATCATAAAAATGATTCGGTGTGCTCAAGTTAGATTATAGATGACAGAATAGGATATACGTTGGTTGGATATTGTTTATTAATTTGCTTGTCAGTGCCTGTTTTCCCGCTCACAAATTAATTTCTTTTAGAAACTATGCTTTTTAGACCTTGTCAGTTTTATTGGGGCTATTTACTGGTAGTTTCCAGCGTGGTTTCACATCTATATCGGAGCCAATTATTTTCTTTGGGCTAAGTCTCCACTTAAGCATCCATAACGAGTATTCAATAACTTTGAAATTTCATTGGCATTGACGGGTTTACTAAACAAATAACCCTGTGCAGTTTCACAGCCTAGGTTTTTGAGAGTATTAAGTTGATTTGATGCCTCAACACCTTCAACGATGATTCCATATCCCAGCATATGACCCATTTCTATCATAGAACCTATGAGAAGCAGAGATTTCCTATCGACGAGCATGTCATCCACAAAGTATTTGTCAATTTTCAGGTAATCAACTTTAAGGTGTTTAAGAGAAGAAAAAGATGAATAACCTGTTCCGAAATCATCAATTGCCAGTAAAATACCCAAATTTTTCAAGTCTTGAAAAATTGAGAGATTTCGTTTATCTGTCTGCACAACACTCTCGGTAACTTCTAGTTCTAGTTCAGTTTGGTCCATTCCTGTCTTATCGAGAGTATGTTTTATTAGTGGCACAATCTCCTTGTCGAGAAAGTGGCTTGGGGAAATATTCACAGACATACGCAAACCAGAAGAACCTCCTTTTTTCCAGGCAACTGCTTGACTGCAGGCTGTACTCAAAACCCATTCGGTTAGTGGTTTAATCATGCCGATTCTTTCGGCTGTGGCGATAAAGTCAGTTGGCGGGACTTGCCCCAGTAATGGGTGGTGCCAGCGAGACAATGCCTCGACACCAACAATTTTACCGGTATTTATATTAACCTGAGGTTGATAAACGAGAGACAATTGTTGCTTCTCGATTGCTTCTCTAAGGTATTGCTCGACCTGAAAAAGGCGCTCTGCCTTGCGGGTAAGCTCTGGTTTATAAAAGGTATACTGATTTTTCCCATTTTTCTTCGCAGCGTAAAGCGAAGTGCCCGCAGCTTTTACTAAGGTTGTTAGATCTTTCCCGTCATAAGGATAGCGTGCGATCCCAATACTGCATGCCGGGATGAGTTTCCTGGTAGCAATCTCGATGGGTTGAGATATTGCATCAAGACAACGTTGTGCAACATTGATTGCACAACCGTCATCTATTTCTTTAGCTAGAATACAGAATTCATCGCCACCGAGGCGAGCAATAAAGTCAATGTCACGGCAGGTACTTTCCAAACGCCTGGCGATGGTTTTGAGGAGCAAGTCGCCAGCATAATGTCCAAGACCGTCATTGACGTCTTTGAAGTTGTCCAGATTAATATATAGCAGACCAAAACGATGATGATGCCGGGCAGATGCTTTTATTAATCCTTCAAGGTGTTGATAAAAGTACGTACGACTTGCAAGCCCTGTTAGTTTGTCGGTGTAGGCTAACGTTTGAATACGCTTTTGAGCTTGATCCCGTTCCATGACAATTCCAGCCAGCCTTGCCGCAGATTTGAGATCATTTGATTCCTCATCATTAGGCAGTGCAGGGTAGTTGTAATACATGCAAAATGCACCTAAGACTTTTCCACCGGAGTTTTTAATGGGTTCAGACCAACAACAACGCATACCATGAGAGAGTGTAATATGTTTGAATTTTTCCCACCTAGGGTCCGTTTCAATATTCTCAACTACAACACGCTTTCCGGTATAAGTGGAGGTTCCGCACGAGCCAACACTGGGACCATATTTCAGACCATGTACGGCATTGCAATATGCTTTCGGCAGGCTTGGTGCTCCTCCGAGCAAGAGTTTGTTGCCGTGTAACTCAAGCATTGAGCAGCGTAATCCAGGGTGACGCCCTTCATACATTAATGCAATGGCATCATAGATGCCGGGTGCCGGGCACCCTATAGCAATCATCTCTAGGATTTCGGCATTTTTATCATTAAATACCTCGGCTTTTTTTCGTTGTGTTATATCGGTATGAGTGCCAACCATACGAACTGGTTTTCCATCAGACTCGCGAGTTACAAGAAATCCACGGGACAGTACAAAAATTGAGCGACCGTCCTTATGTTGCAGACGCATTTCAGTTTCAAATAAATTTGTTCGGCCAGCTAAGTAATCCTGAACCTTTTCTAATACCCTATCCTTATCATCAGGATGAACCAGGATTGCCCAGGTGTTTATAGTATTATCAAGTTCATTTTCATCATAACCCAGCATGCTTTTCCAGCGCGGAGAGTAATAGACTTTATCAGACTCAATGTTCCAGTCCCACAGCCCGTCGTTAGCCCCACGCATTGCCAGAGAAAATCGCTCCTCACTGTTATAAAGTTCAGTTGTGCGTTTTTCTGTCGTCAGCTTGACATCGGTTAGTTCTTTACGTAATCGCTTAATTTCTTCAAGCAATAATGACTTGGGTTTATTAGAATCATTCATAATGACTTCGATGGCATGTTTACTTTCAAAAACAGTAAGTTAAAACAAAATTTTCGATTAGATTTATTGGAATGCCAGTGATTAAATGTACTGCTTGTAACCAAATGCTGGCTTGCCTCTCTTCTTTATCGAATGGGTATCTGTATCTGTATCTATACTGGGCTGGTCAGTTTCGATGACTTGCATCGCTGTTTGAGTGGAAAATACATCAACTCGCTCTTCGCAGTCGTTAACCACTTCAAGGGGTTGATAAGTCTTCGATTTGCGTGGACTATGACCCACACAAAAAAACAACCCGCAGTACAAGTTCAGTGGGGTAAAGAATTTGTTAGAAGCTTTACTCTTTTTTAAATGATTGCTTTATTTTTATTAATCAGCGAGGAAAGAATAGATGTCAAATGAATATAGTATCTATTCCTTCCACAATTTGAACTCAGATTATGGAGCTGGATTAACCTGTTCTGCAGTTAAGCCTGCTTTCCAACTATCTGGCAGCCCTTGTACCCAGCCATTATAGACATTAGGTATCGCCAAAACGCCTTGGCCACCCTGACCTCTCATGCCTGAAATAGTATCGTCGGCTGGTAAGTTGTCATCAGAGACCATTGATATCAAACCTGCAACTTTAGCATCAGACAAATCACCATCGCCATTTGGATCAATATCAACAACGGTGAGGACATTAGCAAATTGAGTGGTTACATAGGCGTAATAACCACCGCCCTGTTTCGCGCCAAAATTAACACCATGGCAACCTTGAGGGCAAGGTAACATAGCAACGATCTCATCGGTCTGTGTATCAACGATAGTGATCATTCCCAACAAATGCGCTGTTACTACGGCTCTTCCATCTGGAGACACAGGTGTTTGAATAGGAAGCACACCGATTGCTAATTGACCATTCCCGTCATTGTCAGTAAGTTCGCCACCAATCGGATCGTAATCAGCAATAAAGTTGATGGTGCTTAATAATTCACCGTCCGACATCCTGACAACACTCATAGAATGATTCAGCAGATTTGCCATGTAAAGCTTTTCAGAAGTCATGCCTGCTGCGATAGGGTGAGAGCCGGGGCCTGTCGGTGTTCTTGATTTGATTGCTCCGGTTGTTGTGTCATAAATTCCTGCATCGTGTGTGCCAATATTAGATGTGCTAACAATGCTGCCATCGTATTTAATCCAGTGACCATGTGGATTGGCATTACTCGCGCCAGCTGATTGGGTCATAGTTCTTCTTTCCAACTCGAATGATCCTGGCTGAATTCTAGCAAGGCCATTCTCGCCATTTAAGGTAATCAGCAATTCATCAGTCGTAGGCAGCGTCATCACATGTGCAGGAGAATCACCAACCCGTATATCACGGATTAATGAACCATCTTCACGATTAACAAACGTCATCCGATTATCGAACCATTGCGTTACGAAAACGACCGACTGGTCTCTATTTGCCCACATATTGTGCGGATTATTCATGTTGATTGCAGGCAATGAGATTTTCTGTTTAATATTCCAAGTAGCCGCATCAACCACGGTAACCGTACCATGCTTTGTTTTACCTGTCGTTTGTTCAGATTGTGTATCAACCCATACTTCACCAACACCTGGAACCTCTGGGTTAAACAGAGCCGTTAATGGCACGCTATTATCACCGTTGTGGTATCTGGCGATCAACACGTCTGATAGATTAAGGGGGCCTAAATCTGTCCTAACAGAAACTTCTGGGTAGGCCACAGTCCAAGGGTCATTCGACGTATAATCTTGCCAGTTTTTCTCAGTGGTAGAAACAAAGAATAACTTCAATATCTGTGTCGCCAAGTCACTGGATGTGGGAATATTATTCAGGCCACCCGCTATGTCGATAGTATCGCCCAGATCGAGCCCTTCTGTTGTCGGATCATCAACAATAACTCCGGCAAACATATAAGGGTGAACCTTACAAGTAAACACATACAAACCAGGGGTGGATAATTTCACGATACCACCACCAAAGTAGGGTTTAATCTGATCAAAGGGTATGCGACGTGAATCACCCCCCATGGTTTCATCATTTGCCTCACTTGGCCATATCAAGCTTGTAATGGTATGCACGCCATTGGTGTCTGACATACTGAACCACTACCGGCTGGCGCCGGTAGGATCGAGCTGGGCTGGAAGCCTTTAGGGCTTTTCTGAGTGCTGTTCCAAGTACTGCAATATGATTTCGTCAGTGATGTTACCACTTGTCGGACAGAAATAGCCTCTGGCCCAAAAACGCCTTCCCCAGTATCGTCTGCGCAATACGGGAAATTCCTGCTGAATCTTTCGTGAAGAACGCCCCTTTACTAACTGCATGAAACGACTTACAGCAATATGCGGAGGAATTTCTACAAACATATGTACATGATTCGTCGACAACACACCACGGACAATC